>JAYUZV010000114.1:0-7912 GCA_043751475.1 Chlamydiia bacterium | reverse complement strand
CCTCGCCTTATCCTGCCCATCCTGTATCCTGCCAATTCTCTTTCTTTCTATCTTCTTATCTTGCTATCTGTCCAAGGGCGGTGAGCCACTGGGTGAATAGGGCGGACTCCAGTTTACAGAGGATGGCCCCATCGCGCGGCCCAAACGGATAGTTTGCAAGCGCCACTTCCATCTCGTGCAGATGCTCTTTCTCTTCAAGCAAAATCGATCTGACAGATACGGGAGAATCACTCTCTTTCAGTAATTTATCGTAAATCGGATAGAGCTTTGCCGCTCTGACCTCAATGGCATAGGTAACAAGTAAATAGGCGTAGGCTTTGATCTCTTTTGTTTCCATTTTTGGTTTGAGGTAGCGGCAGCAAGCGAGGTCTAGCCTGTTCAGATAGGGGATTGTCTCTTTCGGAGCGAGCAGATGTTCTGCCCTATAATCCTCTGGAACTTCAACATTTAGCTTGTGGATCTGCTTTTTTAGGTGGTAGGCATGCCTGAACTCCTCCGCGGCGTGCTTAAGCCGCTCTTCTTGCACCGCTAGCGGATGTTGTCCTTTAGCAATTTTGCGCGCTCCGCAATTTTCCAGGTAAGATAGGCTGTTAAGCCACCTAGCATGAAGTAGATCATTTCCGATAATGTATTTAATAATCTCTTCAATTTTCATACGAGTGTCTCCTCAATGGTTTTATGGACATGGGCAAGCTCATCTGCAGTTGCGCAGTAGGGTGGCATGAGATAGAGGACATTCTGCATGGGTCGTAAAACCACGCCTCTCTCTACAAAAAATGCGGTTTTTGGCGCCGGTTTTAGATACTCTAAAATGAGGATCGTTCCGACGCGCTCACACCGCTTCAAGAGCTTATTGCCGCGCCATTTTTCTACAAATACTTGCTGTGCAGCTGTAATTCTTGCGCGCGCGCTATCTGATTTTAGCAGTAGGTCGAGACTTGCATTAGCCGCTGCACAACAGATCGGGTTTGCCGTATAGGAGTGACCATGTAAAAGGGTTTTAGATGGATTGTCGGAAAGGAAAGCGTTGTAGATCTCGCGTGTGCAAGCGGTCGCCGCAAGGGGCAGAAAGCCACCGGTAATTCCTTTGGCAAGGCAGATAATATCTGGTTTAAGGCCGGTTGCCGCAAAAAGGCTACCTGTCCTGCCAAATCCTGTCATTACCTCGTCGGCAATAGTTAAAATACCTGCCTGCTTGCAGCGGTTTACGAGCTTTTTTAGGCCGGTCAGTGGATAGCTGATCATCCCGCCAGCGCCGAGTAGCAGGGGTTCAAAGATGAAAGCGGCTATTTTCTGCTCACCGCCCGCTAAAATAGCTTCCAGTTGTCTTATAGAGAACTCTTCTTTACCTTTTACAGGTGGGTCTATAGACTCCACCTCAAAAAAGTGGCTCCAAAAGGGGCGGTTGTACCGGTTTTTTCCCGCCGCTGCCATCGCTCCAAAAGTATCGCCGTGGTAGCTCCCATTGAAGCAGAGGATCTTTTTGCGAGGCGTCTTTTCATCGCGATTAAAGAAGAATTGCAGTGCCATTTTTAGTGCAGTTTCAACAGCTGTCGAGCCATTATCCGAATAGAAAATCCGCGCCATCTCGCCAGGTAGTAAGGGTAAGAGTCGCTCGGCCAGCTCAATTGCTGGCTGGTGTGTAAAGCCTGCAAATAGGACGTGGTCGAGACTCTTTGCCTGTTCTGCAATGCGCGCTGCAATGTGCGGGTGGTTATGGCCGTGGAGGTTGACCCACCAAGAGGAGATTCCATCAAATAGCTTCTGTCCATCGGCCGTGAAAAGATGAGACATCTCACCGCGTACAATTGGAATAGCCTCTGGTGCTGTTTGCATTTGCGTAAAGGGGTGCCAGATGAGATCTCTATCGCGCTTTGCAAGGTTTAAATTGTCCATTTTTTTGCGTACTCCAACATTTTATCAATTGACAGATCCTTTTCTGGGTAGAGGTAGCCGGCCACTTTGAGGCCAGAGCGGGCCAAAATAGGGGACTTGCTTTCGGGCGATTCTGGACCATTAAAAATCAGGTCGGGATAGATCCCGCGACTGGCAAGCGCTTCAATTGTCAGCAGCGTCTGATTAATACTTCCAAGCGCGTGACGGGAAACAAGAATCCACTTGGCTCCTTTCCATTTTGTAAAGAGATCAATTGTCAGAAGCGTCTCGCTAATAGGAACAAGAATTCCGCCAGCCATTTCGATAATAAGAGGGAGCCCATCGCTTTGGGGAGGAATAATTTTTGCAGGATCAATGGTTATCCCTTCCAATTTTGCTGCGTGGTGAGGCGATAGGGGGGCCTTAAGAGCATAAATGGATTTGTGAACGCGCCCCTTTCCAATGATTTTAGCCACCCGCGCGCTGTCGCTGCTCTCACAAGTGCCAGATTCTATCGGCTTCCAGTAGGTGCCCTTTAGCTTTAACGCAGCAATGGTAGCGGTCACTGTTTTGCCGACATCTGTGGAGATTCCGGCAATAATAATCATGCCCATATCGCAAGCTCCTTTTTTAGCCGCATAACCTCTTCAACACTATTAAAGGTGTGCAGCACAATCCGTAAAAGCTCATCTCCCGCAGCTGTTGTCGGACTTTTTAGCGCGCGCACGTCAAACCCGGCTAAGCTAAGCGCTTTTGACGCCATAGAAACGCGCTCATTTCCAGGAATATAGAAGGGCTGAATAGGTGTTTTACTGAAGCCAAGCAGCTGGCAAAGGTGGTGCAGATGGGCACGCTCTTGATGCAGTTTGGGGAGCTTTTCGTAGGCTGCTTTGATGGCTGCAATAGCGTGTGGAGGTAGAGCGCTTGTGTAAATGCAGCTGCGCGCAAAGTTAAGCAGAAAGGTTTTGAGTTTTTTTGAACCCAAAATAGCTGCACCATAAGCACCTACCCCTTTGCCAAAGGTGATGACTTGTGCAAAGACCTTCTTTTGTAAGTGCTGCTGTGCAACAAGGCCATAAGGACCAATCACGCCAATGGCGTGCGCTTCATCGATAATTAAGTAAGCACCATATTTCTCAGCAAGAAGTGCAATGGCTGGTAGCGGTGCGATCGAGCCGTCCACGGAATAGACCGATTCAATGCAGATAATCGCTCCCTTACCTATCTTCTGTAAGCGCCACTCGAGATGGCCCATATCATTGTGTCTAAATGGGTAACATTTAGCGCGAGCAAGGCGCATCCCGTCGTGGGAGGAGGCGTGGATCCTTGCATCGTAGAGGATCACAGAGCCATTTAACCTTCCAAGTGCTGATAGCACTCCGATATTTGCTAGGTATCCGCATCCAAAGAGAAGGGCGCTCTCATAGCCGTGAAGATAGGCTAGTTCTGCTTCAAGAGCCTCTGCATCCTCTGAATTTCCCGTTAAAAGGCGCGATCCGGAGGGTCCGGTCCCTCCGCTGCTGCAACTTTTCCCAAGTCCGAGGTAATCATTTGACGCAAAGTCGATTAGCCCATTTGAAGGGCTTAAAACCCGCAGGTTTCCCTTTTTTATGCGCTCTTGAATGCTCTGCTCAATCTGCTCTAAAATCACTGCCTTACCCTCCGTTTTTTTAGGCCAAGCAAGGTGAAAAGCTCTTCGTCGCTATCCGGCGTATTATTTGCCGCTGTTAAGAGCTTATCACCTGAAAAAATGGAGTTAACACCGGCAAGAAAGCAGAGGGTTTGGGTTTCTTGAGAGAGCATCTTTCGGCCTGCGCCGAGGCGGATAACCGCCCTTGGCATGCAGATGCGGGCTGTTGCGATGGTGCGCACTAGCTCCCATGTCGAAAGAGGTTTTGGTTTTTCCTCGCCAAGAGGTGTCCCCTCCATCTGCATTAGCAAGTTTACTGGAAAGGATTCGGGCTGTTTTTCTCGGTTGCACAGGTTGTAGATCAGTTCAAGTCTATCTGTTAAACCCTCACCCATGCCAAAAATGCCACCGCAGCAGAGCGATAGACCCGCATTTTCGGCAACCTTAAGTGTTTCAAGTCTGTCGGAGTAGGTGCGGGTTGAGATAATTGTCTTATAAAAGCTCTCTGAACTATCTAAATTGTGGTTGTATGCGTAAAGACCCGCTTCTTTCAGTTTTGCGGCTAGTGGCTCTGTCAACATGCCGAGACAGCAGCAGACCTCAAGGCCGAGCTCTGACACCTCCTTAATCATGGCTAAAATTTCATCAAACCCGCGGCTATCGCGAGCCTCTCGCCATGCAGCGCCCATGCAAAGCCTGGAACTTCCGCGCGCAAGTGCCGCTTGTGCAATGGCCAGTACCTCCTCACGCTTCATCAGCGGGGTCGCCTTTATATTTGTCTTGTAGCGCGACGATTGGGCGCAATATTTGCAATCCTCGCTGCACCCACCTGTTTTAATGGAAATGAGTGTGCAGAGCTGAATCGTACCTATCTCATGAAATTGCCCATGGATCTCTCCTGCTTTTGCAATTAGCTCTAGTAGGGGAGTGTGGTAGAGAGTAAAGAGCTCATCCATTGACCATTTTTTCATCGGTATAAATTCCATCTGGTTGAAGTGGCGAGTTTATGAGAAGCGGCATGCTAAAATCCATAGAAATATGCACTTTTCTTTTCTGATTAAACCAAAAAGTAGTTGGTAAAAAATCGAAGATAGGTTAAATATTCTCTAGATTTTGTACGGTTCACGTGCAAAAAGCGACGACGCTACTACAACCTATAAAATAGGTTGATGTATTTAGGATGGGGTTTGATATTTTTTATGATGCACGCACTTTTTGGGAGCAGCAGTGTCGAGAGAATCCTTCTTTTTCTCTTTGTCAACGGCAAATGTTATGGGTCGCAGCTGCAGCGGCAGCTCGGTGTGGCTTTAACGCCGCTGCAAAAGGCACTTGCCAGGCTTGAAGATGGCGGTATTATTACCAGCCACTACGAGGGAAAGACGCGCCTTTATCAGTTTAATCCAGCCTATCCACTGCTTGAGGAGTTAGAACTTTTGCTGAAAAAAGCGCACACTTTACTGCCCACCAGTAGCAAGCGCATTTTTTTTGCCGCCCAGGAGATGGTAAGCGAGGGGGAGAGTCCGGAGCAGGAGCTCTCTGCCCTTTGGGAGAAGCTCACAGCCGTTTTACGCGTCTCTTTTCATGCGCGTTCCAAAGGAGTGTCAACATGGGATAGCCGTGGCAAGGGCGATGTCGCTATTAAACGCAGTGCACATAATCAGCTCATTTTTTATGAGAAGGGAAAGTGGCAGGGTAAGGGACTTGAATTTACCAACGTTTTTCGCTGGACCCATGACAAAGTCGCCAATTTACTTACCCTTGAGCATCTGCGTTTTGGAGAGGATTCGCCGATGCTTCTTTTTCATTTGGCGCCAGCTGGCAAAAGAAGGTTTGTCTCTGTCGATCCGGACGCAAGTGCTGGCGAGAGTTCGTTTGGTCAGCTACTTTTTGATCAGAAGGGGGTGCGTCTCAGCTGGCGGGCCATCAGCTCTACCAAAAACGAAGAGATCGACTACTTCTATAGCTAGCACCGATCAGCAAGTAAGAATCAGCAAGAAAAGAAAGGAAGCAAGAGAAATTGGCAGGATACAGGATGGGCAGGATCAGGCGAGGATAAGAGAAGAAATAATTAATTAAATAGTAAAACCCTGTTACAGGTAATAACGGGTTTCAGCTACTCCAGAGAGGTGGGCTACTCCCGAGCAGCGGGATTTTGCACCTCACGAAATCCGAGGAAGAAATGAAAAAACCGTGTTTTTTCATTTATCCTCCCCTTATCCCTTATCCTTTCTTTCTTATCCTGAATATCCTGTCATCCTGCCAATTTCTCTTTCTTTTCTTGCTTACTTTGCTTTTTTGGCGATTTTGGCAACTGAGGTTGGAAGGCAGCGCTTGAGCTGCGGACGGAGGGTAAAGAAGAGCAGTCCGGCGAGTAGACCAGAGGCTTTGGCTATGTGGGTAATTAGGAGCTGGCCATCGGGTAGTTCGGTGACGGTGTGATCAAAGGTTAGTGTAGTAAAGGCCATTTTACTTTGCGTGATAAAGCGGGCATTTTTGGTAGCAAGCGTGATCGTGAATGGTAATTCCTTCCAACCTTTGGGTTTAACTTTTCCGGTTGTTCCTGTAGCGAACTTGCCGTCAAGCGAGCTCGATTCAACCTCGCTATCCCAGGTATTCCAAGCAGAGACATCGCTCCAGATCTTCCATACACTGCCGATATCAGCTTGTACTAGTGTGCTTGCCGCAACTTGCCATTTACACATTTGATTATTCCCACTATTTCTGAATTAAGTAACGATTCTAATTTTTTCTTACTATTTATGAAAGAGAGAAATGAGGTTGCGGCTTGATTTTCCAATAAAAACACCGGTAATTACAGCAGACAGAGAGTTGTCGATAATAAGTAGAAAAAGATTGCCGTTTGTAGCCGGATGGCGCAGGTAGATGTAGCCAAAAAAGAGACGCAACGCGATGAAGATGACAATTAGAAGGAGAGTTCCCGGAACGCCTCCAGTAGTAGGATCCTCCGGTTTTGCCTTTCCAAAGCGGATCCAGCCCCACCCAATTGCAAAGCCGATAGAAACCGAAAGAAGCCACAGGAGAATGGCAACCGGTAGCGAGAGTTTTGAGATGAGTGTGTGAATCTGCCAGCCTGTGAGAATGAGTGGAATATTAAAGGCCGATTTTGCAGAGGTCACCCCATTTTGGAGCGAGCGAAGGCCACTCCATAGCAGAATAATGGAGAGGCCAAAGGCCCACCAGGGCATGATTTTGAAAAGCTCTATAAAAATCTGCATAAAAAAGTCCATTTAAGGGTTTTTACGCATCCTAAACAAGGCGCTTAGTTTAAAACAACTTTCAGCAAGACATTTGTAATGAAGTGGGCGAGCATTGATGTGTAGATGCCGCGCGAGAAGTAGAGATACCCGAAGACAGTACCAGCCACGCCATTAAGTAGCAGGATGCGGGCGACCTCAGGGGTTGTAAGTGGGGCAAGCATCCTTGCAGCTGGTAGATGGCCCACGCCAAAAAGAAGAGATGAGATGATTGTTGCGATCCAGAGTGTGACAGAGCGTTTGTTTAAGAGTTTCGAAAAGAGGAGATAGAGAGCCGATAGGAGGAGGAGCCGGCAGAGCATCTCTTCGTTAATAGCTCCGTAAAAGCAAGCGAGCAGGGCAGAGAGTTTAGTTGAAAAGAGCTGATTCAATGGCGAATCGGCAAAAAAGAGACGGCCTGATAGCCAGAGAATGGCTGCTACAAAGCTGCCTGCTAAAAGCGCGCTGATTGGCTTGATCTGCCCAAAAGGTTTTAGATCTGTGCGCTGAATTAGGTGATAACTTAAAAACGCAACAAGTCCATAGATTAGCGCCGACTGAAGAGCTATCTTGATAGCGACTTTTGCATCGCTTAAGCCACTAGGGACAAGACCAATTTCGCGCATGTAGGGGGTAATTGCAACCCCAGCCGCAATCCCGAGTAGCCACAGGATAATCAATGGTCTTCTTATGTCCGTTTGCATAGCCTACTCCTGTAAACTCTTTTATTAAACCATAGCAAAACCGCTAATTAATGGAACATTCCGAATCTCGCAAAACTCTTGCTTAGGTTCTGCGCGATTCGCTAAATAAAGTCGTTTTTAAGATTTATTTCCCCGTACAGTAAATCTTGCATCACGTTCGTTTTAAGATATTTGAAATATATTTTTGCCGGATCTTGCGCGATTCTGCGCGATTGGTGCAGAAGTAGGATTAATAGGGTGGATTAAGTGAGAGGCGATATGGAAATGGAATTGCTGGTCAAACAGCTGGAATCTAAGACTTTGGAGTTTAAAAGGGATCTCTCGTCGATGCAGCCTATTTTAAAGACAATTGTTGCATTTGCAAATACTGCGGGTGGGGTATTAATTGTCGGCAGCTCGCCTGAGGGGGAAATTGTTGGCGTAGACGATGTTTTTAAGAGTGAGGAGAA
>JAYUZV010000113.1:0-14660 GCA_043751475.1 Chlamydiia bacterium | reverse complement strand
CTCTACCCCATTTGGAAAATTACTTCCCCAAATATAGGGAGTATTTACAAGTTCATAGAGGTTTGAAATTAGGGTGTTTTTGTCGAGAAAAGGAGCAGATTTACTTCTTGGTGTCAGCTCTTTTAAAAAGCGTTTATCTGTGTAAAGAGGCTCTTTGGAGGGATAATCACTTGTTTGAACCTGAACAGATTGGTTTCCAAAATCGTTTAAAACAGTAATCTCACGATCTGGAAAGAGAACTGTTTCAAGGGCTCTACAATGCTCTTTCTCGTCTAGAAGCTGTTTTTTACCTCGAGGGAAAATAGTTGTTAGATCTGGACAGTTAAAGAGGGGGGTATTTGATCTTGTTAAGTAAGTAGTCATTCTGCACTCATCGAAAGAGATCGCCTTGTTTTAGTTAACATAAAAAAAGATCCGTAAAAACAGCAGACCATTCCAGAATAAAAAGCTGCTGTCGCCCCAAAATTTTTGCAGATTAAATATCCACATAGGGGTCCTAGAACTCCGCGCAATCCAACTGTTAGAATATTTACTATGCTGAAGCTTCCACTCTCGCCATCTTTAGAAAAAATGGGGCCCGATAGGTGCCAGATTAATCTGCTGCCTGCTTGAGAAATACCATAGATAAAATAGGCACCGTAGAGCCAAAAAATATGGTGGGTAGTGAAAATAAGAGCAAGACAGTAGAGACCAAAAAGCGCATTTAAAAGAGACGATAGGTGGTTTAGGTGGTAACGGCTGAGCGCATGCGTCCAAAAAGGGGTTGCACATACGTATCCGACTCCTTTAAAAATGGCCATGGAAAGGATTAGATCAAAATAGGAAATATTTAGTGCGGTAACAAAAGATGGAAAAGATGGAATAATCAGCATTAAGCCAAAACCACAAATCATGAAGCCCATCTGAAAATCTAGAAATTCAGGACTCATCTTTAATAAACTGTAGCTCTTTTTCCACGGGGCTAAAATTTTGTGCAAAAAGGTGGATTTACTGGTTTCTAATGGGGGCTCTTCTTTTGATTCTGGTATCGGAATAAGTGCACGGGCAAAAACGCTGCCAATTGCCAGCAGAGAAGAGAAGAAGAAGAGCACTCGCCAACTGCCCGGATAGAGATCGAGCCCTTTTCCTAAAAGGAGACCTAAAATAATTCCCTCCGAATAGCCGATTGCGCTGGTTAGTGAGAATAATTTGTTGCGCGAGCGACCCTTAAGATTAAGCTTTAAAATTTCCATAAGGGCGGGCATACCAGCTCGGTGGAAAAGGGCATAAAGGGAGGCTGCTAAAATAATAAACCAGACGTTGTCAATGAAAGGAATAAAAAGAAAAGGGACTCTTTCTAAAAGACCTGAAATAAAAAGATTGGACCTTAGATTACTTCTTCGCCCCTTGACAAGAGAACTCCAATAAAAAGAGAAGACGGCCATAATAGGGCGGATCATCGTTAGAATAGCGATCTGTAAAAGCGATGCATCGAGATCTTTTTTTAGAATAACAGAGAGCAGCGCAAGAGAAGCAATAAGAGGTTCATCTAGAATTGTTGAACCAATTAGCAAGAGATGGGTTTTAATGCCCCCCTCTTTTTTATTCTGTGTAAGTGTGTTTAAACCCATAAAAAGAATTTCTGTTCCCAAATTGGACTGCACTTGCTATTATATGATTTAAATTGGGTAATCACAAGAGGAAAAATGGCTCTGCTAAAAAAGTATTTATTTATCCTATTAGCTTTTAGTTTAAGTTCTTTAACATTTAGCTGCTCTCCTAAAATACCGAGTCAAAATAAGCGCGAAAGAGTCGTTAAATTAAATATTTGTGATGAGCCCGATTCGCTTGACCCTAGAAAATCGCGCGGATTAAGGGCGTTAATTATAGATCGCATGATCTATGAAGGATTAACTAGAATTAATAGTACTGGAGAGCCAGCTCTTGCGTTAGCCGAAAGAATTGATTTCTCTGATGACCTTAAAACCTATACGATTTTTCTGAAAAAAAGCCTCTGGGCTGATGGAAATCCAGTCCTATCCAGCGATTTTATTTACGCAATTAAAAGCAGCCTAAGACCCGATTTCCCTTCCGATCAAGCTTTTCAACTATTTTGTATTTCGGGTGCAAAAGGGGTAAAAGAGGGGACTCTGCCTCCAGATGCTTTGGGATTAGAATTGGTCAGTGAGACCTGCTTTAAAATTACTCTGGAAAAACCGCTTCCCTATTTTACGCAACTTCTTGCCCTACCTATCTTTTTTCCTGTAAACCCAAGAATCGATGAACCAGGGTATAAGGGCGGACTTATTACAAATGGTCCTTTTCAAATTAAAAATAAGGTGGAAAAATCGACCATTGTCTTAGAAAAAAATAACCGTTATTGGGACGCCGCCGAGGTAAAATTAGCGGGAATTGAAATGGTAATGGTAGATGGAAATACCGAACAGTTGATGTTTGAAAAAGGGGATTTAGATTGGGCTGGGTCGCCACTTTCTACAGTCTCTCTAGAAATGGTTCCAGAATTAAAGAAAAGTGGCACATTACACGTGAACCCCCTTCTTGGCACAAAATTTATAAGAGTCAATGTTTCAAGGGGAGTGCTGGGCAATATGACTCTAAGACAGTCCCTTGCAAGAACAATTAATCGCAAATTAATTACAGAACATATTTTACAGGCGGGTCAGCTCTCTGCAACAGGTCTTGTTCCACCTATCCTTTCACAAAATAGTAAACCTTATTTTCAAGATGCAGATGAAAAGGGGGCAGAGTTTTTTCAAACCAGCCTTCAAGAGATGGGACTCAACCACTTCTCCTTTCCTGAAATTACGCTGAGTTATTATGCAAATAGTGGCAATCAGATGATGGCGCAAGCGATACAAGATCAGTGGAAAAATGCTTTGGGTATTAATGTTAAACTCGAGAGTATTGAAGGAAAAGTCTATTTCACTCGCGTATCAAGAGGCGATTACGACATGGCTCTCGGTGATTGGGTTGGAGATTACAGCGATCCAATTAATTTTTTAGAAGTATTTAAAGATAGAAAAACTGGTTCAAATAATACGGGCTGGGAAAATCAACACTATTCATTTCTTCTAAGTCGCTCATCTGAAATAGACAATCCAGCTGAGCGCCTACTTATTTTAAATGAGGGAGAAGAGATTTTAATTAATGAAATGCCGATTATTCCCCTTTTTCACTACACAATGCTCCATTTGCAAAATGAGCACTTAAAAGGAGTTTATCTATCACCACTTGGAGTAGTGGACTTTAAATGCGCTTATTTTCTAGAAGAGAAGTGATTAGTTTTTTGAGCTTCATACCATGCGTTTATTAAAAAGTTTTTCTTTTCTTCTTATTTTTTTAACCTCATCGCTATCGGCAGCAACATTGATGCTGCATAATAATAGTGACAGGGACCTCTATGCAGATGTCCAGTTTAAAAATGGGAAATCTAGTGGTTCTTTAACCCGCGTGGTGGCCGGTGATACAGTGAGATGGAGTCTTGATCCCTTAAATAGGGCTTATTCGGGACGGGGCGCCGAAGCTAATCGGAACCCGAAGGAGATGACGCAGCCTTTCACTGTTACTTGGTATGCCTCTCCGAATGATGTTGAAAAGCATTTACAACCCTATGCAGTTAATTATGGGCTTTCTACCGGTGATCGCGTTGAACTTAGTCGCGGAACAGTTTTTGGGTACCATCCGCAACAAGCGGCTTCCTCTCCGTGTAAATCGGAGACTAATTAATAGCCTTTTGGCAGGGGCTCTCCGCGTTCATAAGAGATCTCTTCTGTAAGATGGCCCGATTCATCAAATAGGGTAACCTTTCCATCACCATTTTCAACTTTTGAGACCTTTATCGGGTTATTTTTTTTGTAGTAGCTACCGCTCTTTAGCTTTCCACTTGTATACTCTTCGATAAACATGATAGAACCATCAATGTACCAAGCGCAGGATAGGCCATGTTTTTTGCCTCCATGCAGAGTTATTTGGCTCTGTTTTGCGCCGTTTTGATACCAAGTCTTTGCTTCTTGAATTGCATCGGCTTTCCAATAAAGATAGAGTTTTTTCTCTGGCAGAGCGCCAGATTCAGGATTATAATACTCCCACTCTTCGCCATTTTTAGCGCCATTTTTTAGTGTAAAAGAACCTGTACAAACGCCTGTTTCGTTAAATCGTTTAACAGCCCCATCAACAAGACCATTTTTGTATTCAATAAGTAAGGTTAAATTGTCTCCATCAAATTCTGCCCTAACCCCCTCTCCTTTAATAATACCGGCTATTTTATTCTGGTAGGTTCCCTCTAGTAATAGATCATTTTTATAGAATTCTTCAGCGAGCAGCTCGCCATTAAGTGCATATTTATAGCTTTTCCCCTCTCTTTTTCCTAAACGGTAATTATGTAATTCAATTAGGGTTCCATCTTTTGCATAGAGTTTAACTTCTCCGCAGATCAGGTTTTTTTCGTAGGGAATCTCTTTTGCAAGGAGCCCATTTGTGTGAAAGTAGAGAGAGCTCTTGTCAAGAAAGCCCTTATTGTAGGGAATCGTTGCAATGAGGGCTCCATCTTCATTCCAAATAGAGCTAATACCATCAAAGACCCAGCTGGCCATTGCTGTTTCCGTAATATCTGGCATTCCTTCAATAATTGTCGCTTCAATATTGAGATTGCCATTTGGAAAGCGTTTTTGAAAAATTCCCCGAGCCCTTCCATCTTTGATCTCTAAATATTCGTGAACCTCCCCATTTTCATGATAGGAAGTGATAATAGAAGAAAAATTTGTCTGGCTACCATCTCCATAAACACGCATCACTTTTTCATAGGGTTGAGGCTTTTTAAAATCGATTTTATCCAGAGCTTTTAACCGCTCCTTTGAGCTGATTGTTTCGGAAAACCCATTTCGATCGATGATCTGCATGCTGATTATTTCTGGCGAGTGATCTTTTTGAGATTGACGCGTGCAGCTGAATAAGAATAATAGCGAAAAAAGAGGAAATAAAATTTTCATAAAATTTGGGCGGTTTATTTAAATAAGCGTTTAATGATTTCAATATCGATTAGAAATTTTTCATCTTCATTCCCCCCCCCCTTTTTTTGGAGGGAAATTTTTTTAATGAGCAGATCGGGTTTATCGGGGTGCTCTTCTTCAATAAGCACCAGAAGTTCTGTCAGAGCCTTATCAGATAGCTCTATTGGGTAGTCAAGCCTTAACTCGCTCTCTTCTATTTCACCATTATTGCGTGTTAAGGATGGAATCAGACGGGGTCTGTTTTCTGTCTGTAACCTACTCTCATTCTTTGATTTAAGATATTCGGGAAGCCCCTCAATAAGATGTCCCTCATCTGGAAAGAGAACGAGATTAAGAAGTTTATTTTCTAAATAGTCGGGGTCTGCTTTAAGAAATCGTTCTGTGTAGGCGATCTCTTTTTCTCTTCCATTTTCCCAAAGAGCTACTGCACGACTTTGCAGAACCATTGCTTCTTTTAGTTGGCTCATCTTTCGCTGATTCGAACAGAGATTAAAGAAGAGCAGCAGGGAGGGAAGTAGCGCAAAAGCGAGCATCCAATTTGGGAGATTGCAAATTTTGAGGTGCTTCATATTAATTTAAGTGAAACGAGATTTTATAATATCCTTTTTTTATTTCGAACAGCTTTTCTTTTCTTGCATCAACTAGTTCGCTTATTCCCTCTAAATCCGCATAGAATTTTCGGGCGCTCTTACTATTTTCTGCCTTAAATTCAAGTTCAATAAGAGTAGAAAAAGGCTCTCCTCTTTTTTCAATAGTTGGGTAGGATTTAAGGGTGTAATTAAGATGAGTAATTTCAATATTACTATCCTCTTCTCGAGGAAATTTTTCTGCAAGTAGCCGTAGAAGCGTAGATACTTTAGTTGGCAATTTTCTATTGAGTGGTTGAACGGGATTCTCTTTTAGAAAAAGGGTTACACGGTTAATCTCTCTGCTTAGATCGCCATTATTTTTTATCTTATAGCCACCCAATTTTTCTGCATAATGGGCAAACTTTTTGGCCCCGAGCTCAATCTCTTTTTCCATAAGAAGAAGAGAATACCCGGAGAGAAAAATAAAGAGAAAAAGTGATGCAGCAAGAAAAAGAGATGATTTTAAAAGACGTTTTTTCGTTAATTTCTCTTGAATAAACTCACCCATTCGAAAATTAGTTGGGTTATCTGTAAAGCCATCTAAAGCTAAGCCTATAGGCACAGCAAATCGGAATAGATCAGTCTGAGAGAGTCCTTTTACTGGAGGAGGATCCACCGGTGTTTTTTCTACTATCTCTTTTAGAAACTTTGCTATTTTAAATGTTGTCTCTACCTCTCCTGCAAGAAGCAGCTCTGTGAATTGTGCTTCTGGCAGCGTAGTTTTTATAAAAGATAGGCTTCTATTTAATTGCTGCCGAAGCTCTATTAAGCTTGCAAAAAGGTTCGAGAATGTATTTTTATTCATCCGAAGCAGATCAATTTTTTTTGCAAATTCTTGTGATTCGATAAGTGAGAGATCTGGTTTATCTTTTTTAAGAGCGCTTAGCAGGCTAGATACTCCATATGGGATAGTTTGACTCAGGCGCACCATTTTATTTTGAACCAGTAGCAGAGTGATCTGATGATCGGATAGATAGACCATTAAATAAGCTGAGAGTTCGGGGTGGAGCCACTCTGACCATCGCTGAAGGGCTGATTCCGGCGCACCGACGATTTCGGGGTCGATACCGTAAATCTTAGCCTCTTCAAGGTGGGTTTTTAGAAACTCTTTTGTCGTGATCGCCAGCATATGCTTATTGTCCTTGTGATCAAGCTTCAGTGATGCAATTGTTTGCTCAGGAGTAAACGGGACAATTTTTTCAATTTGAAAGCGCAGTATGGAACAAAGGGCTTTTGAAAAAAGGAGTTTTGGTAATTTTGCTTCCCAAGTTCGAATAAAAATGCTACTGCTGGGCAGTCCAGAAATAAGACGATATTGATTTTCTGCGAGGGTTTTTTGAAGCATGTACAGCGGTTTTACATCATCTAATTCACCCATGCGATGAGCGAGCCTTACAAGATGAATAATAGGTTTTCCTCGCTTTTTCGAGGCAAGGGCCATTTTAAAGGAATCTCCTTCTTGAAAAAGTCCGAGTTGCTGCATGTAGAAACAATTTATTTAAATGTTTAACGCGTTGATTTTACTGCTATTTTGATTTTACTGACAAACTAAATAAATGTGGGAAGTAAGAGAGGCTCTATTCAAATCATTTATTTATGGTGGTGCATATACCCAGTTTTTTTGTAGAATTGGTGGTAACTTTTTAATAAAGGAGAGAGTATGCCGCTGATTGAGCTTATTGAAACCCTATTTTCTATCTACATCATTCTGATTGCGATTCGGATTATTGGTTCCTGGTTTCCAGCTCTCTCTTCAACTACTATTATGCAGTTTATTAAGCGACTTGTTGATCCTTACTTGGGGCTTTTTCAAAGGTTAATTCCTCCCATCGGTGGAGTGCTTGATTTAAGCCCTATGCTCGCTTATTTTACCCTTACGCTCCTCAAATTTCTTCTGATTAAAGGGATAGTGACCTTTTTATGACAAAGAATAAAAAAAATCCGCTTGTTGCTCCATTTTTTATTGGGAATTTGGAATTGCGCTCCAATATTTTCTGCTCCCCGCTTGCAGGCTGTTCTGACCTGCCATTTAGAAGGATGATAAACAGATATAAACCGGGTCTTTTCTTTTGCGAAATGGTGAAAATGGATGCTCTAGTACGGCATGATAACCTTACCTATCGTATTCTCGATTACGATGGAGAGATGCATCCGACAGCTGCGCAAATTTGTGGAAGCAAGGCAAAGCTTGCGGCCCCTGCCGCTAAAATTGTGGAGGATCTTGGGTTTGATCTTGTCGACCTTAATTGTGGATGTCCTGTCGATAAAGTCACTGGTGATGGCAGCGGATCAGCTCTACTAAAAACCCCCGATTTGATCGGTGAGATTGTCTGTAATATGGTTGCCGCTGTTAAAATACCTGTAACAATTAAAATCCGTGTTGGTTGGGACGAGTCTTCGATTAACGCGACAGAAATTGTTAAGATTGCTGAAGCGGCTGGAGCTAAAGCCATTTTTGTTCACGGGCGCACCCGAGCACAAGCTTATCGAGGCCCTGCTGTTTGGGAGCGAATTGCCGCATGTAAAGCTGCGGCTAAAACAATTAAAGTCTTTGGAAATGGGGATATTTTTTCGGCGGATAAAGCAGTTGAAATGTTTGAACAGACAGGTTGCGACGGCTTTCTTGTTTCACGGGGAAGTTTTGGTCAGCCATGGATTTTTGAGGATATTGAACGGAAATTTTTAGCGCTTCCACCGATTCAGAGAAGTGGATGGGATATTAAAGAGGCTCTGCTTGCTCATATGGCAGAAATTATCTCTTACCGTAATGAGAGACGCGCTGTTACAGATATGAGACGTGTGAGCTGCTGGTTTCTTAAGCCTGCCCGTGGAGCAAAAAAACTACGCGAGATGCTTGCTTCTGCTAAAAGAATTGATGAGATCGCACTTTTACTTGAAACATTTGATTGGAATGAGGTGGCTATTGGAAATTTTGAAGAGGCGAGCTTTACTCAGTAACTTATAGGACTATTTCCTGATTTTACAAGGGATTCAAGTGTCTGCAAAATTTTTGTAATTGATTTGCCTCTGTGCGAGATCTTATTTTTCATCTCCTCATCTATTTCTGCAAAAGTTTTGTTATATTCAGCTTTTACAAATAGGGGGTCGTAACCAAATCCTTGGTTACCACGTTCTTTGGCTAAAATTGTGCCTACACATGACCCCTCAGCCACTTTAATGACACCATCTCTGTTTGCCAGAACCATGCAACACTCGTAGCGGGCTGTGCGTTGATTGTCTAGAAGAGGCGACATCTCTTTTAACAGTTTAAAACGGTTTTCGCTATCTGTTGCACCAATTCCCGCATACCGTGCCGAGTAAACACCGGGCGCATTATTTAATGCAGGAACAACAAGACCTGAGTCATCTGCCAGTACAAGCATATCAATCAATTTGGCTGCATGTAGAGCTTTGATACGCGCATTTTCTTCAAAGGTAGATCCTGTTTCTTCGGGAGGTGTGTAGTCGGGAAATTCGCGGAGTGAAAGCAGATCTATTTCGTTTTTACGCGCAAACTCCTTTAAAAGAGTTTTGCACTCGCGAACTTTATGAAGGTTTTTACTGGCGATGAGGAGCTTCATTAATAATTTTATCCTTACAGTTCAAAAAAACTTCCTATAGCGGTAATAATATACTCTTTTCCCTGTAATGTAAATTTTTCCCCGACCTTTAACCCCTCTAATTCAAGGGCAATTTTAGCTTGATAAGAGATAATTTTCTTTTCGCTATCCGCCTCAAAAGAGCTGAGAAGAATAAGTCTTCCAGATCCGGATCCATCTGGTAGAGTGTAGTCGACAACAGAGCCAATTCCTACTTTATCAAGAGGGATATCATTCGGAGAGATGATCTGATGGATTTTTTCTAGATGAGAAAGTTGTGCAAGTCGGCTCTGTAGCTGAGCAATCCACTCTCTGGCGGACTTATATTCGTGGTTTTCTTTTAAGTCGCCGTAACCTTTGGCGATTTTTAAGTTTTTATTGGCCTCTGGCATCTCTTTGGTGCCGATTTGATCGATCTCCCCGCGCAATTTACCTAAACCTTCAGAGGTGCACCAGAAGATATTCGGGTTACTAAAAAGCGAGCTCATATCTTGCTTGGCTAAAGATGGGTGCTGAACTTCAGCAAGAGCATAGAGAATTTTTTGCTCATGTTCCGATAGAGAGCGGCATTTTGAGGAGAGTAAGATAATCTCTTTGGCTGCTTCGAGCGAGCACATTTTTAAAACAATCTGGAGAATAGTGAATGGTTTTTCAAAAAGAAGTGTGTGGATTTTTTTTGTTAAATCACCATAATCGGCCAAGTTTTCAATGCGACTTAATAAGACAAGTAGGGTTTCGAAAAACTTGACTTTATCCTCTGAAGAAGAAAGGGGAAGCTTATCATCCTTCATCGCCTTTTGAAAGTACCAGACAATCATTTCAGGCGCTTTTTCTGGGTGGAAAAAGAGTTCTTTTACAGCGCTTTCGAAATTGGTTTGGAATCCCCCGCCTAAAAGCTCATCTAATAAGAAATCTCGGAGATGGTTTTGGCGCGTTTCAAAGAGAAGTTTTTGGAAAATAACGGGAAAATCCTGTCGGATTCTTTTAAATTCTAAAAGAGTGCGACGCTTATGGTTTTGCATCTGCAACTGTTCAATGAGTTCGGTTGGATTTGGAAGAGTCTGCAATTTTTCTGCGAGCTCACTTTCAAACTCACTCGCATTTTTATTTCCTTTAAGATCGATAATTAGAAAGAGGCGCTGAATATGTTGCGGCATAGAAAGAGCCGAAGAGCTTTTCAGGTCTGTAAGGAGGCGAATGAGCTTAATTTTAACCGCTTCGGTCAATAATTTAGGGTAGTTCTTTATAAATTGAAGAATAACCGAGAGGGTTATCTCTGGGGTGTGATGTGCATTTTCAAGAGCGATTTCTAATTCATCGGTGTGGGAGAGCTCAGCTGAACGAATAGAAAATTTGCCTCTTGCATCGGAAGAAGCAGGCGCTGCAATACGCGTATCCTTTTTTAAAAGTGCACGTGTTTTGCTCCACCAACTACTCCAATCTTCTGCCAAGACAACTGAATCATAAATTTCGTTTTTAAGTTCTATAGCAGTTAATGGGCCGAGCTCTTCTAAAATGCGTGTAATACCTTTTACCGGTTCTTTTTTTAGGGATTGCCAGAGAGTATCTGGACTTGCATAACGGTCAGCTCTAAATGAACCATGTTTGATAATAGCGAGTGTTTTTAAACAATTGGCAAAAGGAATCGATTGAGGTTGTGAAATGAACTCGAATTCGCACTCGATCTCTTCTCTTGGATAGGAGACATTTATAATTTTACCGACACCCCAGCTTCCTTTATGTAAAACATAGTTGCCTTTTTCTAGGTGGCACAAGAGGTCAAACCTTGAAAGAGCTTTTGCGGCGTCCTGTCCTTTTTTGCTAAGTCCAACAAGGGCTAGTTTTTTATCTAAGAAGGGGGTGTTCTGGTAGCGTTTTGTAAGATAGTCCCGCAAGAATTTTTGTAGATCCTCTCCGATTGGTCCTCGCAGATCAACGATAAGAAGAAGAATTTTATGGGCGATTTCCGAGTTTTTATCGAGCTGATCCCAAATACGCAGCGCCTTTTCCGCGTGATTTTTAAAGATGTCTGCCATCATTGCGTGTCGGTTAATCATGTCTAGAATTGCCAGGAGCTCGACAGCATGGGGCTCACCTAACACATACTCTTGCCAGCGAGAGAGAGCTTTTGAATACTCTTCGTTTTCAATTGCAGAACTGAAATAGTGGTAATATTCCATTAGACCCCATTTAGATTTATTCCTATGACCTAATCCGCAGATTATCCAGTGAGTGTATTAGATAGAGAAATTATCTTCAATTAAAAACTTATGGAGCAAAGAGCTCTAATTTAATCGATTTTTATTTAAAAGAATTTTTGGTAAATAGGGACCAGTAAAGAGGAAAAACCATTAAAGGTTATCTTTTAAAATATGATTACCCGTTTCACTCCTCTTCTTTTACTTCTATGCAGTTCAGCAACAGCTGCTAAAGAGCCTTTAAGGCCACGCTCTCTTCTCGAGGAGATGCACACACTTTCTGTGGTAGATAAGGAGTTAAAAGATCGTTTACCAACTTATTATAACCAATACTTAGTAACTGGCTACTTTGAAATGCCCTCTGCGCGCATGGCCCCAGAGGGCGTGGTGGCGGCTTCAATTGGAAAAATTGGAAACGCCTTTATTTACGGTATTAATGTACAGGTTTTAGATCAGCTCGAATTAGCGGGCAACTATAGGACTTTTGGCGATAAGGTCGGTCTCAACGGGGATGTTTCTCCTGATAGAACGGGCCATATAAAAATTCAGATTCCTGTCCCGACAAATGGATTGCACTCTATACCCTATGTTGCGCTCGGTATTGAACAGTCTCTCGGAACGGGGCATTATACCAGCCTTTATGGCGCTCTTACACAGGAATTTTTATCAAAAAATCTCGAGCTTTCGATTGGTTGGGGTGCTGGTGGAATTAATGGGTTATTTGGCGCCGCTGCGTGGACCCCCTTTAGAAAAAAAGATAATAATTTTTTCAATGCCCTTTCGCTTATTGTAGAGTATGATGCAACTAGGAAAATAAGCGTGGCCATTGACTCTTTAAATACATCTATTGTTCCAATCAATTTTGGAGCATCGATGCTCATTGAAGATTATCTTCAATGCTCTCTTTTTTCTGCAGGTGGAAAGACTCTTGCGGGGAATATATCATTGCGTTACCCGATAGGAACTACGCATGGCTTATTTCTTAAAAAAAATGACCCCAAACTTTTTAAAAAACCAAAACAGGAGAAGGCGGCCACTCCAGATTGGGCTACTTCGATAGAGGCGGGATGTAAGGAGCAAAAGCTCCCTATTATTAAAATGGCTGCAAGCAGAGCTGGTGATGGCGAATTTTGGATGGTGATTGCCAACCCATTTTATCGCGACATTAATGAGGCTCTTGAACGTGTACTTTTAGTCCTTGAGGGGCTTATTCCCGAGCACTTGTTACTGCTACACATCACGGTTCAATCTGATGGATGTCCTATTCAAACTTACACCTTAACACGCGCTCAATTATTGAGTTTAACCTCTCGTGGAATGCGCAGAGCTGAAATTAAAGAGAGGCTTATTGTCAGCTCTCCAAAGCCATTTCCAACACCATACGAAACGCAACTTCTTTATGAAAATAAAAAGCCTATTATTAACTGGGGAATTACCCCGCGCGCGCTTGTTTTATTTGGTGGAAATGAGGGGTTTTTAAAATATCACATCGACGCACTGCTGGGGGTAAGTGGCACTCTTTGGAATCGGCTATTTTTTGATTTTACCTACAGTTATCCCATCGTTGGTAGTCTTGCTAACTTAGCTGCTGGTGCAGATCGATCTGGATGCTCTTCTTGTTGCGGTTGAACATCGGGAAGAAACCGGCGCCCGCACCGAGCAGCGTGCGCGTGCGGTCGCCGTCGATCGGCTCGACCTTGATCACTTCGGCGCCGAGGTCGGCCAGCACCATGCCGCAGGTCGGGCCCATCACCATGTGGCTGAATTCGACGACCTTCAGGCCCGCGAGGGGCTGCGGTGCCGCGCGTGGTGTGCTCTCGCTCATGCGGCCACCGTCTTCGGCAAACCCGCGCGCCAGATCGCGCCGTGCAGCGGCTCGCCCTCGAGCCATTCGGCGATCCGTCCGCGCAAGGTCATCAGCGCACTGAAATCGAGACCGGTCTCGACGCCCATGCTGGCGAACAGATAGGCCAGGTCTTCGGTCGCGACATTGCCGCTCGCGCCCGGCGCATGCGGGCAACCGCCGATGCCGCCGGTGCAGGCATCGAAGCGGCGCATGCCGGCCTGCCACGCAGCAAATACATTCGCGGAGCCGAGACCGCGCGTATCGTGGAAGTGGCCGCACGACAGCTTGTCGCCGGCGACGGCAAGGCATTGCTCGAAGAGTGTCTTCACCTGCAGCGGATCGGCGTAGCCGACGGTATCGGCCAGGCCGATACGGTCGACACCGGCATCGAGTGCCGCGCGCACCAGGCGCAGCACTTCGGCCGATTCGACGCGGCCCTGAATCGTGCAGCCGAAGGCCGTCGACAGGCCGACTTCGACCAGGCAAGCCGAGCCTTTCGCATCGCGCAGATCGACGATGCGGCGGATCTCTTCCACCACTTCGTCGGGCGTTTTGCGCAGGTTCGCCAGGCTGTGCGCATGGCTGGCCGACAGCGGCAGCAGCATCGCGTGCGCGTCGGCCTCGATCGCGCGTTCGGCACCTTTCAAATTCGGCACCAGCACCGACGGCAGCAAGCCCGGCAGCGTTTTTGCGAAGGCCACCAGATCGGCGGTATCGGCGAGTTGCGGCATCAATTTGGCCGGCACGAAGGAGCCGACCTCGATTTCGCGCAGGCCCGCCGCATGCGCGGCACGCAGCCATTCGAGCTTGTGCGCGGTGGGCAATACGCGCGGCAGGATTTGCAGGCCATCACGCAGGCCGACTTCGCGAATCACGACAGGTTGGGGCAGGTTCATCGCGACACTGTGCCATGCCAGCGCGCCAGCAGATCGGTATTTCGGAAGCGCTGCCGTTCCGGCGCGGCATGTCAGTACCGCCCGGCCGTTCCGAAGGTACTGAGCGCGACCTCGGGGGGCAGCGAGCAAAGCGAGCGTGGAGGTTTCATTACAGGCACATCCCCAGTTTGGCGTAGCTCCATGCTGCTTGCGTGATTGCCTGCGGCTTAGCGAAGTGCTCGAATGATCGCCTCTTCGACTCAGGAGGCGACATGCTGGAATTCCTGCGCGCACTGCGGGCGCGGCCCGACCTGTGGGTCAAGCTGCCCGGCCTGGTGCTGGCCTTCCTGGTGGCCGAGGTGTTCTACAAGTTTCACAGCTTCGCGCTCGAGTGCGGCGCGTTCCTGCTCACCTGGCTGGTCATCGATGTCGTCATTGACCGGGTGGCCGCGCTGCTGCGCCGCGGCGCTGAGGAGAAGGCCCGATGACCACTGCCCTGAAGAC
>JAYUZV010000112.1:0-4619 GCA_043751475.1 Chlamydiia bacterium | reverse complement strand
TAGGGAGTTGTATGATTTTATCCTTTTTTCATCAAAATAACCGATACGATCCACGTATCGTTGAGGATGTGGATGAGAATGGGATGACTCCGTTTATGCGCGCTCTTGAGGCAGGGGATAGTGACCTTATCCGAGCGTGTTTTGCCGAAAACCTCGATTTATATCTGGGCGATAAAAGCAAATATGGCCCCTTAATGATTGCTGCCTCTAAGGTTCATTTGGCAGCTATGAAGCTTATCTATGATAGAGACCCTTTAACTTTTAATGAGAGGACTTTAAATAGTCAGCCCCTTCTTTTCTGGATCTTTTTCTGTAGGTAGGTGAAATTGGTACTTGCTTGCAAAAATCTGCTTTGCCTTGTCACCTAACGTATATTTCAGCATCCAATGTAAGTCGTTTTTGTCTGGCAACAAAAGCAAAATCCTCCCGAAGCTCTAACAAAAATTCTTGTAAATTATTAGTCAGCGCTTCTTCAAGCTTTGACCCTACCAACCTACGAAAGGAGTTGGAAAATAGGCTCAGGTGCTCCGTTTCAAAATCTTTGCAAAGTTGCCTGCCAATGTTTGAAGGGACAGTAATGGTCTCACCTATTAAAAAGGCAGGCCCCTTCACGGAATCCGTGGTGAAAAAATGAAGATTAGTCGCTTAAAATGAGGTGGTTAATGACGTTCGCTCAGGTCCTCCACTTTGAAGCAATAAAAAAGGGCGCTCATCATGAGCACCCTTTAAAAGTTTTTGGAAGAAGAGGTTGCTCTTACTTATCCATTACCTCAACCTCGGCTTCTTGCATTTCCTCGGCTTTTGGGGCTTCTGCATTTGGCTGGCCTGGTTGTTCTTGCTGGGATGCGGCAAGGGCTGGACCAATTTTTTGCATTGTCGCCTCTAGCTCCTCTTTTGTGGTGCGAATGGCGCTGCCATCACCCGACTCAAGGGCCTTTTTAGCGGCATTGATGCTATCTTGCACCTCAGTTTGCAGTGACTCTTGCAACTTACCTTTGCTCTCATCAAGCGATTTTTGCGCGCGGAAGATTGTAGCGTCTGCGTCATTGCGCAGCTCAACTTCCTCTTTGCGTTTCTTATCTTCCTCTTTGTTTGCTTCAGCGTCTGCAACCATCTGCTTGATTTCAGCTTCAGAAAGGCCAGATGAGGCTTTAATCTCGATCTTCTGCTCTTTTCCGCTCTGTTTATCTTTGGCAGAGACGCGCAAGATTCCGTCGGCATCGATGTCAAAGGCAACCTCGATTTGTGGCATGCCGCGTGGCGCTGGAGGAATGTCTGTCAGATCAAACCGTCCAATCTCTTTGTTGTCTTTTGACATTGGGCGCTCGCCTTGAAGCACGTTGATTGTCACAGCTGGCTGGTTGTCAGCCGCTGTCGAGAAGATCTGTGTCTTTTTGGTTGGCACAGTTGTATTCCGCTCAACAAGCACGCTCATAACGCCACCCATTGTCTCGATACCAAGAGAGAGTGGGATAACGTCTAGAAGCAGAATGTCTTTGACATCGCCAGTTAAAACGCCGCCCTGAATCGCTGCGCCAATGGCTACAACTTCATCTGGGTTAACGCCTTTATGCGGCTCCTTGCCAAAAAGCTCTTTCACTTTCTGCTGAACAAGTGGCATACGGGTCATTCCTCCGACAAGGATCACCTCGCCAATGTCGCCTTTCGATACGCCAGCATCTTTCATCGCCTTTTCGCAAGGGGCAACGGTTCTTTGTACAAGTGCGTCGCAGATCTGCTCGAGCCTTGCCTTTGTTAGGTTCATACTCAGGTGCAGCGGTCCTGCTGCTGTTGATGTGATAAACGGGAGTGAAATCTCTGTCTGCTGAGCCGATGAGAGCTCGATTTTTGCTTTCTCAGCTGCATCTTTCAAGCGCTGGAGCGCCATCATATCTTTTGTCAGATCGATGCCATGCTCCTTCTTAAACTCGGTCAGCAGAAGCTGCATCACCGCATCGTCGAAGTCATCTCCACCGAGGTGGGTGTCACCGTTTGTGGACAGCACTTCAAACACGCCGTCGCCAAGCTCTAAAACAGAGACATCGAACGTTCCGCCACCAAGGTCGTAGACAACGATCTTCTTGTTGATACTAGTTTTGTCCAAGCCGTAGGCAAGCGCAGCTGCTGTCGGCTCGTTGATGATACGTTTCACATCAAGACCAGCGATGCGTCCTGCATCTTTAGTGGACTGACGCTGAGCATCGTTGAAGTAGGCCGGCACGGTAATAACCGCTTGCGTGACCTCCTCTCCGAGGTAGGACTCTGCCGCTTCTTTCATTTTAATTAAGATTTGCGCGCCAATCTCTTCAGGCGACATCTGCGTACCGTCAACCTCAAAAGCAGCGTCGCCGTTGCTCTTGCTGACAACGCTATAGGGAAGAGTCTTAATTTCAGAGGCTACCTCTGAAAATTTACGTCCGATGAAGCGCTTTGATGAAAAAATGGTATTCTTTGGGTTTGTCACGGCCTGTCTTTTCGCAGGAACGCCCACAAGGCGCTGTCCTTTGCTAAAAGCGACAACCGATGGCGTTGTACGCGCCCCCTCGAGGTTGGCAATAACTGTCGCTGTTGACCCTTCCATCACACTCACGCATGAGTTGGTGGTTCCAAGATCGATACCGATAATTTTGTTCGATTTTTTTCTTGTCATGATTAATCTCCTATATGGTTGATAAATAAATAAAATTAATTAGTTTAATTGTTAACTCTCATCCGGGTGCATCTCAGGCGCTGAGATATCCTCTTCTTGCGTCTCGATTTGTGCTGGCTTTTTCGCAATTTTTACCCTCGCCACGCGCACAACTCTGTCGCCGCTCATATACCCTTTAACAAACTCCTTCAAAATGTAACCCTCGGGGTGGTTATCTGAAACTTCAGTTTCAACCGCCTCGTGTTTATGCGGACTAAACTGCTCACCCTCTGACTTGTAGGCTGTAATACCGTTTTGTGAGAGAACCTCTTTAAATTGACCCAAAATCATCTGAAATCCAGTGGCCCAGTTCTTCACCTCACCGCTCATGGTGCCGGCAAAGGATAGCGCTTGCTCCATCTGGTCAATCGGCGCTAAAAAATCGGCAATTACATTTTCCACAGAAAAGCGGTTCATCTCGATTTTTTCGCGCTGCATTCGCTTACGTGTGTTCTCCATTTCAGCAAGCAGCAGCAAGTTTTTGGTCTTCTGCTCATCGATTTCCGCTTGCAGCTTCGAGATCGTCTCATCTTCAGAAGGAGCAGCTTCAACTACTCTCTCTTCTTCTGTGGCTGCGCTCTCTTTGTCGTCGTTAAACATCTTATGTCCTCTTGATTTGTTTTTATAATGAGTGGTTTTCTAGCAACAGGGTCTCGGCGCCCTCAAGCTCGCCGGTTGTAAAGGCGACACCGCTTGGGTCTGGTTTCCTGTAGGTAATCTTAAATTTGTGGACGCTCTTCGTCAGCGATTGGCTGATACGCTCGCTCGCCTCACTAAGCAGGGCAAAAAGGCTCTTGTAGGGCATGCGGGTAGGGCCAAGAAGCGCTATTGTGCCAACCACTGTCTGGTTAATTTTGTAGGGTATGGCCAGCACGCTGCAGCCTGAATCTGGGGGAACCATCTGGCTGAGCTCATCGCCAATCCAGCAGCTAATGGACTCGCTGTTTTGCATGGTTTTCTCAATTAAATAAGAGAGGCTCTGCTCGTTTTCAAAGAGCGATAAAGCGCTTGCAAGCGATGCTGCCTGAGTAAATTCTGGATAAGCTAGAAGCTTAGAAAAGCCCGTTTTGCAGATATCTTCGGCTCCGAAATTTCCATAACTGGCAATATGGCGTAACATTAGCTCATTGTAGAGGCTCTCGCCAATTTGGGCTTCTTCTTGAGATAGGGGGGGCATGTTATTTTTGGTTAATTTCCAGTGAAAGTAGCTCTCGATGCGCTTAATTGTAAAAGCCGAGAGTTTGCGCGGCGCGCGCAGCACCTCTGTGTGAACAAGGCCGAAGTCGGTTAAAATTACACAGAGCGTGCGTAAATCACCGAGGTCAACCAGCTGAATTTTTGTGACAAAGTCGTGGTCAAATCTGGGGGATGAGAGGAAAACAGCACAGCCGGATAGTTCGCTGAGCTGCTCGGCGGCCCCTTCAAGGAAAGATGCAAGTGCGCGCGTTTCCTTGGAAAGGGCTTGTAATTCATTGATTTGTGGGTGAAAATCGGGCTTTTCTAGATTGTCGACATAAAACCTGTAGGCTCTTGATGTGGGAACCCTGCCGCCAGAGGTGTGGAGCTGCTCTAAAAAACCCTCTTCCTCAAGCTTGGCAAAGTAGTTGCGGACAGTGGCTGAACTGATATCGCCCGGAAGGTCCTCATTTAGCAGCGCGGAGGAGCCGATAGGCTTGCCTGTTTTTAGGTAGAGCTCAACAAGGGCGAGCAAAACAGCCTTTTCACGGCTCTTTTTATCTACTTTTACAGCTTGTTTAAGGACTGGCTTTTTCAAGGGGTAAGATTTTTTTTCATTTCTTAATCTTGATTGTAGCAGATCTCCTCAATCTCTTGCAAGAAATTTAGCAATCAATCCCCAAGACTGCCAAATCAATGCTGTAAGCAACTTAAAATAAACACTTTATTTGTCAATATTTTTTTAGCAAACCCG
>JAYUZV010000111.1:0-4305 GCA_043751475.1 Chlamydiia bacterium | reverse complement strand
GTGGATTCTCTTTGGTTTGCGATGAAAATGCACGGATATATTTTCTCGTCGCTTAGGAGTTCAATTTCTTGGAGAGATTGGAACCAGTGGGTGCCAGAAGCACTTATTTTCTCGATCTCATCTCCGTTAAGATCCGTAATACCTGACGAAAATAGGATCTTGTTTAGTGAGGGGGCGGGGCCACTAGCTATTCTAAAAACCACTGTTTTGAATAAGATTAGTTCTATTTTTTTAATTTGGCTTTCAAAGAACTCTCTGCTCCAATTCTCGATAAATCTCTTTTCTTCCGGATCTAAGAAGTTTTCAACATCGCGTTTAGCTGCTTTCCAGTCAAGGGAAGCGATTTTTTTTCTAAAAGCTTCGTGGAGCCATTTTTTGCTGTAGGCTATCTTTTTTTCTTTGTAAGGGCCCGCTTGGTAGAGTGCATTTTTAAGTAGAAGGTAATTGACTGGTGTTTTTTTAGAGAGATGCCATAGAAAATCAAACCAATCGCGTCCTTTTTCATACTTTCTGCAGAGCAGTGCATGGCACTTACTGGCAAATAAGCTCGGAAAATCTTGGATTAGAATTGAAAAGGGGTAGGGGTAGCTAAGAAATGCATTTTCAAAAGTAGATCCTTCGGGAGGCAGGGTGTCGATTTCCAATTTGATCGTAATTTTCTGCTCATCTGAGGGGAGTCTGTCATAAGTTAATTCAAGAATTTTGGCAAAAGAATCCTCTTTTAGAAAAGCGGTTTTTATCACCCCCTTAGCTTGAGAGCGTTCTTTAATTTCCAAGTTTACGCCAAAAGAGTTAAATTCTAACTCAATCGCCTTTAGATAAGGGGTCCACTCAAATGCATCCGAAGGCTCTAAAAGAACGAAGTCTAGATCTTCCGAGAACCTATTGATTTGATGGACAATTCTTAAAGCCGTGCCTCCTTGAAAAGCGGCGGATTTAAAGAAATCACTCCGTGCTAGGCCAGAAAGGGCGATCTCTTGATAGATCTCTTTTAATGCGCTGATTTCATCCTGTTTAGATAGAAGCGCGTAATTTTTAAGTCTCTGTTGAATAATTGTGATTGTCATATGTGTAACCCTTTTAACAAAAGATGGAGGGCTTTTTGCACCCTTGGGCTTGGGTAATTTTTAATCAGATCTATAAGTAATTGTTTATCGCTATCCTGAAAGGTTTCAGGTTCTATACGAAGGTCATCATAAAGGTCATTTAAGTCTTTCCAGGAGCGTTTTCTTGCATAGATTATATCGGCAAGTGCTTTGACGGGATTGCCAATAAACAGGATAGAGCCGTTTTGTTCTATTTGCCCAACTCCAAAGGAGAAGGCTTCAATAGGGATGTGCTGGTAGGAGAAAGCTCCAATAGGTGTTTGATATTCTTTAGATCGTTTAACCGATGCGCAAGTGATGGTTCTGACAGCTTCAGGGATCCATCCGTGGTAGCTTAAGGCAGATTCAAAGCTTACATAGGAGGGTCCGTAGATGATAGGGGCGATTTCAAAGGGATCGACTCGCTCTTTTCTTAAACGGTTAATTAGGTAGAGATCTCGTCGAATGGGGGTAAGATGGCCATTGTGGACAGCTCTTTTAATTGCCCCATGGCGTGAATCTGGAGATTTATCGAGAATATAATGCAAATCCACCCCAGAAATATAGGCTTCCTTCCAGTTGATTAAAATTTCAAGAAAATCTTTGTTCATAAAAACCGTGTTGCCAGCTGTCATAAAGTGACAGCTGCTAACATAAATATACGGAGAAGGTCAAATTCATGCAAGAAGCTGTCATTTTCTGACAGTTTCTTGCATGAAAATAGGGTTTGGGGGAAGGACGTGAAATCTATCTGTCGGAGAGTAGGGGCGCATCTGGGGCGGGGTGGCCGATGCGGTGGACCGTTTTGTGGATGAAGACAGAGACTCGGTGAAGGATCGGCGCTGGAAGGCCGGCAAAGTGGCCGGAGAGCTCGTGCACGCCGATTAGGCATGGCCTGGCCATAATAGCAAGAAGCGGAGTTTCGATGATCTCTTCATCAAGAGGCTCTGTTGCGTAGCTAGTTGCTGCAAAAAGCAGCAGAACGGGGAGTATTTTTTTCATAAATGCATTCTAACCACTTTATCACCACCACTTCAATAAAAAAATAAGCGCTGATTTTACTTCAGCGCTTATTTGTTTTTTTAGAGCGCTCTAAATTAAGAGAGGTGCTTGCTAAGAACAGCTGTCATTTTGAACATGTTTAATTTTGCTGTGCCGAAAACTGGTTTCAGCTTCGCGTCAGCAATAATTTCTCGCTTATTGACTGGGTCTTGTAAGTTTTTTTCCTTGATATAAGCCCATACTTTTTGAGTCATTGTAGATCTTGCTAGAGGTGCTGATCCGACAATAGCGGCAAGAGCTGCGCTTGGGGTCATTTTTTTCATGAAGGCGGCGTTTGGTGTCCGCTTAGCTGCCGGCTTCTTTGTTGCGGTTTTTTTCACAACTTTTTTAGGGGCTATTTTTTTTACGGCTTTTGTCACAACTTTTTTAGCTGGTGCTTTCTTTTTTGCTGCTGGTTTTTTAGCTGGTGCTTTCTTTTTAGCTGGTGCCATTTGGTTATTCCTCACGGGATTTTTATTTGTACTTTTTATGGTTTTTTAGATTAAGATTGTGCTTTATCTCTATGTATCTATTTCCTGTGTATAGATAAAGGGTAGAATTGTTGGCTAGAAAAATCTTTACTAGGTAGATGCTTATGAATTGGATAGACCCTTATAACCTTGTCTTATTTGATTTTGATGGGCTTCTTGTTAATTCCGAGCAGCTTCATTATGAAGCTTATAAGCAGATGTGCGCCCGCAGAGGTTTTACTATGGCTTGGGGATTCCACCACTATGCAGATATTGCCCATAGCTCCCCAGAGGCGTTGTACAAAGCTCTTCAAGAGGAGTTTCCAGGGCTTTGTGAGGAGGGAGGGTGGCCAGCTTGTTACGAGGAGAAGCAGCACATTTATCAGGAGCTAATTAGCGATGGGAAAATGGGACTTATGCCAGGGGTTGAGATTTTGCTTGAGTATCTTGCGAAAAAAGATGTGTCGCGCTGCGTGGTTACAAATTCGCGCAGAGTGCAAGTAGAAGCTATTTCACAAGCAATCCCTGCCCTGCGCACGATTCCTCACTTTTTAACCCGTGAAGATTATAGCGCGCGCAAACCAGCACCCGACGGCTATTTGCTGGCAATTGAGCGCTACGGCAATGATGCGAGCCGTATTATCGGTTTTGAGGATACGTTAATTGGGGTTCAGTCGCTATCTGCAACAAAACGCGCTCTGCCTGTGTTAATTTGCGAGCCACGAGCTTCTAAGCAAGCAAAAGCCCTCTTTCCAAATCTTCTTCACTACAAGAGCTTCCTCGATATTGGAGACCAGCTAGGATCATAACTCCTTTTTTACATAGCTCTTAATCACCTTTTTACCACCACAGAGAAGAGAGAGAAGAGTGAGGGCTTCGCCTTTCTTACGTTTTTTACGATCTACTCCTTGCCTCCGGCAAGGAGTAGATCTCATGAAAAGGGTAAAAATGGCGGAGCCCTCACTCTTCTCTGTGGTGGTAAAAAAGGTGATTAAGCGGTTATCTAAAAAAGGTTTAGCATGGTTTCTCCTCTTCCGGATAGAAAACTTTCACAAGGTGCAGGCCGCAGGCGGGTGCTGCGGGTGGAGCTTTGCGTCTATCTTTAGCGGATAGAATGGTTTTAATGGAGTGCGGTGTCAGTTTGCCTTTGCCGACAGCGAGTAGCGCTCCTGTTATGTTGCGCACCATTTTGTAGAGAAAGCCACTCCCTTCAAATTCAAGTCGGAGCTCTCCTTCGCTTGCAATGAGATTGATGGCGTAGATTGTGCGCGTCTTGTCATAGCCTGCATCGCTCCCATCGCCACGGGCGCTGGCAAAGCTTGTGAAGTCATGGGTGCCAACGAGGTAAAGGGAAGCCTCTCTCATGGCAGCGATATCGAGGGTATGGTGGGTGTAGGCCGCATATAGACGTCTTAGCGGATTTTTGATGGAGCCGTGAGTGAGGTGGTAGTGGTAGATTTTACGTGTTGCATCAAATCTTGCATGGAAAGTGGTTGGAACCTCTTGCAGTGCAACGGCTCTGATTTCGCGCGGAAGAAGGGCGTTAAGTGCATGTTGCAGCTTCTCTGTGATCACGCTCTGTTTTGCATCAAAATGGGCCATTTGGCCGGTTGCATGGACACCGGTATCGGTTCTTCCAGATGCGTGGAGAGAAGTTTTACTTCCTAGAATTTTTTCTAGCACCTCTTCAATGACTTGCTGGATAGCTA
>JAYUZV010000110.1:0-9090 GCA_043751475.1 Chlamydiia bacterium | reverse complement strand
TCATCGGGATAATTCAAAAATTTCTTTAGCAACAATCTTGGCAATCTTATCTGTGAAACCAGCAAAGCTCACACGCGCTTTTCTGGTCATATAAATAGCCTTTTCACTCTTTAGTTTTTCCACTACATCAGCAGAAAGCCCAAGCATAGAGAACATCCCGACCTGATTTTTCATAAAACTATACTCATCTCCAAGCGCATTTTGAAAGGCGAGCCGCATCCCATCAATTCGCTGCCGCATCAGATCTAACTCCTCAATCCACATTTTTCTTAAAGCAGGATCACTTAAAACTTTTGCGACAATTGCACTCCCATGAATAGGAGGATTTGAGTAGAGAGAGCGAATGATTTTCTCTAATTGAGATTGAATCTGTTTAACCTGCCCACCCTCCTCACAAACAACAAAAATAGCTCCCACACGCTCTGCGTAGAGCCCCATGTTTTTTGAAAATGAGTAGCAGACAACCATTTCATGACCATCCTCCATAAAACAGTCGATGCTTGCTCTGTCACTATCTAAATCTTTTCCAAAACCTTGATAAGCAAAATCAAATAAGGGAAGCAAGCCGCGCTCTTTCATAACGCGTGAAATTTGACGCCATTGCGATAGATTGGGATCGACCCCCGAAGGGTTGTGACAGACCGCGTGCAATAGAACCAGAGAGCCTCTCTCGGTCTTGTTTAAAAAGGAGAGCATCCCATCAAAATCAAAGCGATGGTTCACCTCATCGTAGTAGGGATAGCTAGCGATTTGGAGGCCCACTGCCGTAAAAATATTTTTGTGATTTTCCCATGTAGGGTTAGAGAGAAAAAGCCTGTTTTTATTTGAAGCGCGCATCAGCTCGCCAGCAAGGCGCAAAGCACTTGTTCCGCCAACTGCAGCACTGCCAAAGATTCTTCCTCTCTCTTGGTCAAAACGCTCTCCAAAAATAAGAGAGCCCACACTATCGATATAATCAGCAGGCCCTGTAATGGGCAGATAAACCTTACTCCTATTCTCGCTATAAAGGGCATTTTCTGCCGTGCGGATTGCAGCAAGAGTGGGCGTCTTTAAATCTTTATCCATATAGATGCCGACAGCGAGATTTATTTTGTTTTCTCTTTTATCTGCGCGAAACTCTCTAATTAATCCAAATATAGGATCTTCGGGAAGCAATTCCAATGATTGAAAGTAGGACAAAACAGAACCTCACCAGTTACAACTAGATATATATACCCGATTTTATCCTCCGCATCTTTAAATTCACAGGACTTGTTTGAAAACCTAAAAATCGGTAGAGTGGTGAGAGGGTTTTTAAGGGGTGTTAGCTCAGTTGGTAGAGCGCTAGCATGGCATGTTAGAGGTCAGCGGTTCGACCCCGCTACGCTCCAAATTTAGACTTCTCTATTAAGAAGTAATCTCCGTTCTCTGATAAAGCTCTCTCATCACTTGATAGAGCTTTTTTTTCGTCTCAAAATGGACAGCGGCAGGGGGCAGACTTTTTAGAAACTCCTTGCCGTAAGATTTAGTAAAAATCCTTTTATCTAGGCAAATCACACAACCGCGGTCCTCACTCTTGCGTATCAATCTGCCGAATCCCTGCTTTAATTTCATTACCGCATGAGGAATTAAGTAATGAAAAAAAGGATCGCGCCCCTCCATTTGTAATTTTTCAGAGTAAGCCTGCACAAGAGGATCTGTCGGCACTTTAAATGGGATCTTGGCAATTATAACAAGACGCAAGGCTTCACCTGCAACATCAACACCTTCCCAAAAAGAGTCCGTACCAAATAAAATGGGCTTTTCTGCAGCCTTAAACTCTTCAAGTAACACTGTGCGCGGGCGGTCACCTTGCTTGAAAATAGTAAACCCCGCCTCTTCTAGAATTTCCGCAGATCGCCTGTAGCAATCCTCGAGCATTGTATAGGAGGTAAAGAGGGCAAAAACTCCACCATCCGCAATTAAAGAGCTCTCGCAAATTATTTCTGCTACCTGAGCGTTAAAATCGGGGTCTGTGGGATCGCAAATATCGGACGGTGCACCAAAAAGAGCGCGACTTGCATAATCAAAAGGTGATGGATAGCTTCCTTCAAGGACATCATCTCTCTGCCCAATTCCGAGTCGCGATTTAAGGAAATTAAAATTCCCTCCTGTCGAAAGTGTTGCACTACAAAGAAGAACAGATTGATGAGCATCAAATAGATGTTCACTTAAAAGAGTATCAACCTCAAGTGGTCTGTTGTTGAGCTGGTAATAGACCTGACCACCAGATGCGCGCCCTTCGACCCACTGAACCATATCTGCCCGGCGCGGATCTGCAAAAAAAAGATCTATTGCAGAAGCAAGATCGCGCCATCTGCGCAAAATAGATTGCAGCTCAAGTGCAACTACCTGACCATCGCCGTCCGTGATTTTAGTGAGCTTCTTTTCAACCATTTCAAGTTCAGTAATCTGATCTTTAACAGCACGTAGAAAAGCGCGGAAATAGACCCCCACCTCTTCTTTCCAAACCGATGTCGATATAATTTCATCTGTTAAACGAAAGCGCTGATCTCCGCTATCCGATTTTTGTCTTATCTGCTGGCTGCAAAAGAGGTCTAGAAAGAAAAAAGCATCGCTCACTTTTTGAATGATCTCTCCCTTTTTTGCACCCATCTCTAGCTCGAGTTGCAATTTAAATGCGATGGTTTCTGCATCGCTTAAAGGAGCTTTGTTTAAAATAGTTGTTATCGCTAATAAAAGCGCACTCTGTCTTGCAAGCAAACTATATATAGCAATCTGATCAACTCTCGAGGAGAAGGTCTGTGATATCACCTCTTCAATATGATGAGCCTCATCAATAATAACCCGCTCAGATAACGGTAGAAGCGATTTGTCATCTTCTACTGAGCCTTGAGATTTCATATACTTATCGGAAAAAAATAGGTGGTGATTCACCACCAAGATCTGAGCTGCATGAACTTTTTTACGCGCCTTAAAAAAGAAACACTCTTTAAAAAATGGGCATTTGTTGTGCGTGCAGTTTTCGCGCTCAGCCTTTATCTCTGTCCAATTTGTTTCGCTGATTGTTCCAGAATAAGAAGATCTAGAGCCATCATCTGTAGAACCTACCCACTGATCGAGCTTATCCACAAGGCGCGCCTCTAAAAGAGTATTGCCGTCTCTAAAGGTATCATATTTGCGCAGACAGAGATAGTTCTCCATCCCTTTTACAAGCACCACTTTTAATTCGAGATCAAGAACTTTAAGTAGAAAAGGAATGTCTTTTTTAACAAGCTGTTCTTGCAGCGCAATTGTATGGGTTGAGATAATTGTTTTTTCTTGAAATTGCGCCGACCAGAAAAGCGCAGGAACAAGATAGGCAAAGCTCTTACCCGTTCCAGTACCTGCTTCAACAAGGGCAATTTTATTCTCTTCGTACGCTTTAAATAGTGTACGGACCATCTCTTTCTGAATTTCACGCTCTTCAAAATCAGTTAGATATTTCGAAAGAAGCCCATCGCCTGAAAAAACGAGATCTACAATTGTTTTCTGAAAAGATTTAACCACAAAAAATCTTATCCATCATCATCATCATTCTGATAAATGGCAAGCGGCAACATACGTGTTGGGTGACGCAATTTACGAAGGGCTTTTGCCTCAATTTGGCGAACACGTTCTCTTGTCACATGAAATTTTTGGCCAACATCTTCAAGTGTTCTTTGAATACCATCACCAATTCCAAATCTCAGTGATAGCACCTCTTTTTCACGCGGTGTGAGCGTATCTAAAACCTCAACCAGAGCCTGAGAGCGCATCGTATCTGCGGCAACCTTGACAGCGCTATTGTGGCTCGATTGGTCAGCCAGATAGTCTCCAAATAGACTGTCAGCATCACCAACTTGTGCCTGCATTGAAATAGGCATTTGCGCTTGTTTTAAAATTTCTGTCACTTTCTGTGCGGGCATGCCAAGGGCACGACTAAGCTCTTCAGCAGTCGGCTCCATCCCATTCTCTTGCAGTAGGCGGCGGCGCTCACGGACAAGTTTGTTAATCGTTTCAATCATATGCACAGGAATACGGATAGTCCGCGCCTGGTCAGCAATTGCTCGCGTCACAGCTTGTCTAATCCACCACGTCGCATAGGTAGAAAACTTATATCCGCGGCGATACTCAAATTTTTCAACAGCCTTAATCAACCCCATATTACCCTCTTGGATCAGATCCAAAAAGGAGAGGCCGCGGTTAGTATATTTTTTCGCAATCGAAATGACAAGACGAAGGTTAGCCTCGATCATCTCTTTTTTTGCATGCTCGCCAACTTCTAGGGCGCGATTAAGAAATTTTTTATAGCGCTGAAATTGGCTGAAGTCCACACCTGAAGCGATCTCGCGCACCCTAAGGCGACGCTTCGCCTGTGCCAAATTGGCCACAGCATAGAGGTTGCGCTCTGCAAGCGCCGAAAGCTCTTTAATATCTTTATTAAGAGATTCAAAACGTTTAAAGGCGATCTCGATTAATTCTACCCACTCCCTAATGAAAGAGGATCTAAAATTAAAGCGCCTTAGATAGAGGTGCGTTCTCTTCTGATTTTTTTCTATTTCGCTGCGCAGTTGAATTCTCTTGGCGCTGCGTGATTCTGGAAGTGTCTTTAATTCAAGATCCTTATCCTGTGTGCGCAACGTTTCAATAGCGTAGTCGGCTTTAATAAGCAGCTCGAGTAATTTTGGCAAACGCTCCATAAAAAGACCGCGGTCGATCTCTTTATCGGCCACCACTTTAACGGGATTTTCTTTGCCCTCTAAAAGATTCCGGCCAATAGCAATTGCTTCCCTTGCCACAAAACGAAAGTTCATGACTATCTTTTGTATAGAGTGTTCCGCTTTTTCTATTTTCTGAGAAATTTTAACTTCCTGCTCGCGCGTCAGCAGTGAGGTGGCTCCCATCTCTTTTAAGTAGACGCGCACCGAATCACCGGATAGACCGGTTGTGGTTTTGGCTGCGGCTTCCTGCTGCTGAGCTTTTGCTAAATCGCGCTGTTTTTCCTGATCTTGTTGTGAAACAACTTGAATGTCTGCACTTGTTAGACGGCGAATTAAAAGGTCAGCAAAAGAGGACCTAAGAAGATTCGGATAAGTGTCTAGAATCTCTTCATAGGTAATCTGATCAGCCTGACTACGAGCAAGCGTCACAAGGTCATCAAAGTTCTTTTGATCCTTCAGAGAGAAATTGGTATCTTGATCTTCAGCTGACATAAGAGAATTAAAAATGTTATAAACTTCCTAAGTTTGTAGAGAATAGACCTTAATGTCAAGGCAAGTTATCGACCCACCGTTTCTTTTTCCTTATGCAACTTATTGCCCTAGATAATCAAAAATCCATTTTAATCGCTTTTGCAGAAAAAAGAAAAAATTACACCTGCCCGGAGTGTGGAGCCACCGTGCGGGTACGAGCAGGCCCTAAAAAACAGCCCCACTTCTTTCATCTAACATCAAACAGCGCCTGTCATCTCGAAAATAAGAGCCTCGAGCATATTCAAACACAGCTCTATATCCAATCCGTTCTGCCCCATGTAAAACTCGAGCGCGAATTCCCGGAAATCGGCCGGATTGCCGATGTCGTATGGGAGGACGCAAGAATCGTCTTCGAAGTACAGCGCTCTCCTATTTCTGTAACAGAGGTCAAAGAGCGAATAGAGAACTATATGCAGGCTGGTTTCTTCACAGTCTGGATTCTACACGAAAGAAATTTCAATCAAACAACTTTAAGTGAAGCAGAGGAGTATTTATGCACAAAATGGCTAACTTATTTCACAAATATCAACGGGGAGGGTGAAGGAATCATCTACGATCAAGCAGAAACTATTGAAAAGGGACGCAGAAAATGGAAAAGCTCCCCCTTTCAATTAAATTTGAATTTCCCAAAACAATTAGACATTCAATCGGATTTGTTATTAGAAGCAAGAGTATCAAATATTCCTCAGATTAAAAATAGAATAAACAAGCCGTTTTTAATAGAAGGAGATTTCCTCGATCAATTTACCCAAGACCCTCTGCGCTTTCAAGCGCTGCAAAACGAGAAAATAAAAGAGATTAAAAAAGAGCGGGGTCGCTACCCACGCTTAATCAGTGCCGGTTTGGAGTGGTTATTGCGCTTCACTTAATTGCTTGCGTAGACAATCCAAGCAAAGGGAATTCCAGCAAGAGCTGCTGTAAAAATAATAGGAGTCGATGCAAAAGAGTGGATCGCTTGAGAGAGCTCCCTACCACCTTCTTTAGAAGAGGCATAAAGATCCGGCTTAATAAGGCCGATAACAAGATAGGCAAGAGCTCTCATTAGACAGCACAAGCAGCGCAAAAAAGAAAAAACAGCAGCGACAAACATGCATACAGCCGCTACAAGCGGCATAACAGAACTCTCAATAGAAGCAGCGGTTGCCGCAGTCTCGACAAAAAAAGTAAAACAGCGCGCCTGCTTTCTATCGATCGATGCGATAAAAGGTAATCTGAAGAGAGCGAGGGGGGGAGCAGACTGTGTCATTAAAATTTTTTTCTATCTTTTGGTAAAGTGCACATTAAAGGTTTTTCTTATAAATTTCAACTCCCTTTCAGAGAAAAAAGCCATCTATCGAGAAAAATAAAATAGAGAAAAACCCCAAAGACAAGGATGGCGTCGATAAAAGCTTTAAATGGAAATAATTTTTGTAGCGAAGAAATTTGCGGTAATTTAGCATTGTAATAAACTTTCCAGCTCTCTTTTTCAAACTCTTTAATTTGCGCACTCGCCGCATACTGATTTAAAAATCTTAATTTCTTAAATGCGGTTTTTCCCTCAAAATTTTCCTTTCCATCCGAGTACTTATAGCTGGCCATCACGGTATAGTCAGAGGCTGACCTAGAAATAGGCGTCCAGCAGAGAATCTCTGCCTTGGAGGATCTATTAAGTAGTTGATAGTCATAAAATGCAGCTCCCGCTAACAGCGACATCGCACAAGGCGCTATAGCCAGCAGAACAAATAAGATCTTTTTAACTCTCATAATTCCTCAGGCCCCGATTTTATGCTTTAACCACTTTGACGAATTTCAGATAATCCTGTATACTTCACCATATTCAAAATGTTTGCAATCAGTAAGAGGATCAATGGCACCCAACACCCCAAAGAAGAAAATCGCCCTACCACAAGCAAAAAGACGTCACACACAAAGTCTTGCAGCCAATCTGCGCAATAGAATGGAAAAATCGCGGATTGCCACCTTTATCACAAAACTAAGAACTGCAAAGGACGAGCTTAAGGCAGACCTTTTGAAGCAAATTCATGGCTATCTCGACAAAGCCGAGCATAGCGTTTTTAAACGCAATAAAGTCGCTAGACTAAAATCTCAAACAGCAAAACTCGCTGCTCCCGCAAAAAAATAGTCTCTCCACCACTCTAACTAAAAAAGGCGGCTCCTATTAAGAGTCGCCTTTTTTAATCCCTGAATTCGGAGCATATAAAACAAACCTGTATAAATCCAAAATCGATACCCTTCATGGAGAATGATTCTTTTTTGGTTAAACGCATTTATGACTGGTAATTTCCCTTGACAAACATCATTGTCTTACTCAGCACAAGTAATCCTAGAATAAGCGGACAGGGAAATTCCCTAAAAAATGAATAGGGCAACCCATAGTTTTTATGATAGAGCTTTGGTTGGCTTTAGAGGATGTAAATGAGTATAAGAGAATATATTCTCGGCTGGAAGGATGAAAACACAGCTTTTTACATAGATGCTTTTGATTGTAAGTATGCCGCAAAAAATGGTAATTTGGCATGGCGCATTAATAATCCCGGACTTATTGAACATCATTGTCGTTTTGCAAAGAGAAATGGTTCGATAGGAACGTGGGGGAAATTCGCCATTTTTTCAAACCCCCTTCAAGGACACCAAGCATTAAAAGAGTGGTTGTTCTCTAAAAAAAGATATCAATCAGATTTATTTGCTCTTGGCAAACACTATCAACCGGATGCCCCGGAACAATTTGTTCAAAACCTGGTTTCATCTATCGGGGTGTCATCTAAAGTCAAATTAAAGAATTTAACTAATAAAGAATTAGAATGGTTAATTTCTTTTATAGAAAAATTGTGCGGTTTTTTTAAAATAGGAAATGAAGAACTCTTTTTATTACCAAAAATAGCTGCAAAAATTGAAGTGCCAGGTAAAACAGATCTCTATCTGATCGGCAAAGATACCACTTTAACACAGGCTGAGGCAATCAATTGGATTAATTTACACAGGCTTGATGCCGTTATTGTTAATCCTTCGATTGCCAATACCTATATACGATCCAGGCCGCGTTATCAAATGCAAATATTAAGATTGTCCTGGGAACAAAATTCTGAAGTTTCTGGAGAATTAGATATATTAGCGCGAGTGGTCGGTGAAAAAACTACGAAACAGTGCGTGGGGGGATTTATCAATGGCATCAGAAACCTGAAAGAAGAAGCTCTTGAATCGTCCACCTTAATTTCGAATAAGGCAGAAAATGAACAGGTATTTGCCTTAAGAAATGATCAATTCTTATATGGCGCTAAAGAAATGAGCGTCGCTCTACTGTTAAAAGCGGGTATTGATACCCCTGTTGTTAAAAATGCTGCCAAATTTCTTCGATATTTACTTTCTATGTCTGAGGGCCAAGAAGGGGGTGGGGGTCCTGTAATTTTATTTGCCCATAGTCAGGGAGCCGCTATTGCTGAACATGCTATAGAATTATTGTCTACCGATGAAAAACAGAAAATCCGGATTTTTACATTTGGTGGTTGGTCTTTTATTCCTCCCGGAGTGACCCATCCAGAATCTCATAATTATGCGAGTGTTGGTGATTTAATCCCTAGGATGGGATCTTTTAATCTTCAGTATTTTGCAATAAGAAAATATGAAGGGTTTAGAGGAGGATTAAACCCTGAAGAAATTGTCTGGAAGCTCGCTTTTAGAGACGCTATTCATGAACTTAGTAGCACAAATCCACAAATTATTGAAACATATACGAATGAACGGTGTAAATTCTATAGAAGCATATTCGAAAAAATTAAGAATGTTACTGTTGTCGATTCTATAAATACATGGGAGCACTCATTTAATAATGAAAACTACC
>JAYUZV010000109.1:0-4172 GCA_043751475.1 Chlamydiia bacterium | reverse complement strand
CCTACCACACCACCTAAACAAGTCAGGAAAGAAAGAATTTCGGGCGCAAAGAAGTAGAGGTAAGACGCAAAGGCGCAAAGAAGAAAGGAAGATGGACTTTTAATTAAACTAAAAAAACTTAATTAAACAATTGCTTGTTTCTTACTTCTTTGCGCCTTTGCGTCTTACCTCTACTTCTTTGCGCCCGAAATTCTTTCTTTCCTGACTTGTTTAGGTGGTGTGGTAGGGGCTGGAGACGCGCATGTCGCCATTTTTGCGGGTGAGTTTGTCCCACTCTGGTGAGGGAGTTAAGTGGCTATCAAACTTGGAGAATTTCAATTTATTAAATTCCACCAATTTATTAGTAGCTAGGCAGTTACGTAAATTATTGGATTTAACAGCCGTCAGGTAATCCCCTTCATTTTCGATCTCTTTCTGAAATGTTTTAAAGTGAAGCTCTCCCGGACGGTGCATGAAAATATTGACCGTATCGAGGGCATCTTTTGGCGTTTTTGAAGGACATTCATCCCCTTTTTTGGACTTGCTTGAAGTAAATAGCGGCTTTTTCAGTAGCAGCGATAGGGGTATTTTTGAAAAATAGCTATCGCTATTCATCCTATAACGCGCCGATGAGGTGGTCAATTTTAAGGTGGTTTTAGCGCTGGTTAATAGTAGTCTGTGCGCTTTAAATTTTTTCTTAATAGTGCTGCTTGTTGTAAGGCGCTCCTGCCGATTTAAGGCAAATTGTCTGATATGTTCCTTAGTCCTTCGCGCAGCAGAAGAAAAAAGAGGCTCTGCGTTTCTAATTTCCATAAAATTGATTTAGTCCTTCCTGTTTTGCATATAGTTTAATTTAAATTAGAGTAAATGTCAAATTATAATGCCTGTTTAGATTTAAAGCTTTATTACTCCCCTCTTTTATCTGAATAATGATGTTTAATTGCATAGATCTTAGTATAAAAGCGGCAATTGGGTCAAAAGAAAAGTAAAAAGCCCCGCAGGGGCGGGGCTTAAGAAAGGCTAAATCGCTGATTTTTTAGTCGGCAGCGTAGTAAGTCGGATATACCGGACGCCAGATAATAGCGTCGATGGCGCGCTCGATCTCTTCCTGAGATTTACGCTTTGCAAATCCTTCATCCATAGCCTGTTTTGCAACTGCAATAGCAATTTCGCGCGAAATGGTGTCGAGCTCCAAGAAAGACGGAAAGAGGCCGCCTTGTGGGTCGGATAGAATAGGCGCGTGCTCGGCAAGTGCTTTCGAAGCTGCAAGGAACATCGAATCGCTTACCTGAGTGGCTCCGCATGCAATAACACCGAGGCCAACGCCTGGGAAAACATAGACGTTGTTGCACTGGGCGATTCGGTAAGAAGAGCCTTTAAACTCCACCTCGGGAAAGGGGCTACCAGTAGCGATAATAGCCTTGCCATCTGTCCATTCCATCAGATCAGCTGGTATCGCCTCACTCTTGCTTGTCGGATTCGAGAGCGGGAAAATCACCGGACGGTCTACATATTTAGCCATTGTACGGATCATCTCTTCAGTGAAAGCACCAGGCTTAGTACAAACACCAACCAAAATAGTTGGGTGGGCATTTTCAATCACGTCGAGCAGTGAGATAGGATCGTTTACAAAAGATCCTGTGGCGCTGTTATAGGGCTTCCAATTTTTTAGGTCATTTAAGTCCTGAGCAAACTCTTTTTGCGCAGGTTCGGCATGCGCGCAGCCCGAGTGGACAAGGCCGAGTTTATCGATAAGAAAGAAGCGCTTCTTGGCCTCCTCTTTTGATAGCCCCTCTTGCTCCATCGCATATTGCAGCTGGTTGCAAATGCCAAGACCTGCCGAGCCCGCACCTAAAACAACAACCTTCTGATCGGTAATTGATTTGCCGGCACGCTTGACAGCTGCGTATGTAGCAGCTAGCACAACAGCAGCTGTTCCTTGGATATCGTCGTTAAATGAGCAGATCTTATCTTGGTATTTCTTTAAAATACGGCTTGCATTATTGCGCCCAAAATCTTCCCACTGGAGAAGAACATTTGGCCAGCGCTTTTTGACTGCAGCCACAAATTTACCAATAAAATCATCGTAGTCAGCGCCAGAAATACGCGGATTGCGCCAGCCGATATAGAGCGGGTCGCCGATCAGCGCTTCATTATTGGTTCCAACATCGAGCACGATTGGCAGCGCCTTTGCCGGATTAATTCCGCCGAATAGTGAATAGAGGGCAAGTTTGCCGACAGAGATGGCCATACCACCTGCACCGAGGTCTCCAAGACCCAAAATACGCTCGCCATCTGTTACAACAATTACATCGACTCCATCTTTTTTTGCGCTCGCAATATTTTCAATTAGCTGATCCATCTGATCGCGCATTGGGTATGAGATATAAACGCCGCGCGAGTGAGAATATAGAAAGCTGTAGCGCTGAGAAACTTCACCCACTGTCGGTGTATAAATAAGAGGTAGCATCTCTTCAACATGGTCTTTCACCATTTTGTAAAAAAGGGTCTCATTCCTGTTTTGCAACATCGCTAAATAGGTGTATTTTGCGATGTTACTTGGTTGAGCACGAAAATTTTCGTAGCGTCTGCAGAGCTGCTCCTCCATTGTGGCAACATTGACTGGTAAAAGACCGTGCAACCCAAGTTCGGAACGCTCCTCGTTTGTAAATGCTGCACCCTTATTTGTTAGCGGGTCCAGAAGAACTTCTATTCCGCGCTTTTTTAATGGTATTTTTTTCATTTTACCTACCCTGAATAATTTTTATTTAAAAATAGAAATAGCCTCTAAGAAGGCGCTTTAACGGCCTCTTCTTGAACGTTTTCAACAAGCTCACTTTTAAACGAGAGAGCAACAAACAAGATCCAACCTGTTAGTGTAGCCAGAATGATAAGAGTAAGGGAGTGGACCCAATTGACCAGTTGAGAGGCGCTGAATCCAATAATCAAAAATGAACCGATTGCTTTTGCTGATCTGTAGGCAAAAATATCGATGACAGATTTTGCTTGGAACTTCTCTTCCGGTGTTAACTTAACATAAAGGCTCTCTTTGGAAATGCCAAAAATAGAAAAATCGAGTGTTTTAAGTGAGATAAACGACGCTGAAATAACTGCAAATGTCGGAAAAAACAGAAAAGCTAGTGTGTGTCCGGCAAGAATTATAGGCGAAACAAGATGGGTTCTGCGCACGCCAATAAACTTTATAAGTAGGTAAGCGCCAAATAGTTGAAGCGGAAATTTAACGGCGTTGATAATGGTGAATGCAGTGGCTGAATATTGGGTTCGCAGGTCTGTTGTCGCAAAAGCTTTTCCTAGGTGCGTATAAAATTGGTAGTCAATAAGCGCTGTGGCCAGCTGCATAAAAACAACAATACCGAGTATGCAAAAGAGAAGGGGCGAGCGCATAATTAAGTTAATGCCATGACGCAGCGAAATTTGGGAGGCAGTTTTTACATCTGAAACCTGCTGACTTTTTGCAACAGCTCCTGCCACCCTAACCATTTTTGTATAGAGATAAGTCAAAAAAAGGCAAGCAGGGATACTAGCTAGCAAGAGAGGGCCAGAGGTAATGGAACTGGTACAACCCATAACAATGCCGCTGCCAAGTAAGCCCCCAAGTCCGCCAAAGGAGAAAAAGACGCCGTAGAGATATTTTGATCTTTTTACATCAACTGCTGAGTGAATAACCGCCCAAGTCTGATGAAAAAGAAGCAAAATATAGATCTCTTTCCAGACGTAATAGATGAATGGCAGCGAGTGAAATTTGTCGATAAGAAACGCGGCAAACAGGTCAAGCGATATAATCAACCCTATGATAATAAAGAAGATGCGCAGGCATCCAATTTTTGAAACAAACCGATTAAAAAGCGAAACAGCTAGGTAATTAAAAGGAACAACGGCCAGCCACGCGTAGGGGTAGAATTTAGAACCGTAAGTTGAAACAAAGAAAGAGTTGCTGATAGGCCGGCAAATCGCGTAAATAAAGGTGACGCAAAAAAGGGCGAGTGTTCCTCCGAGGAGCAGCTGCTGCTCTCTCTTAGAAAACCCCATTAATTCATCACGAACTCGTGTAATAAAACCGCTACTAGACATTGAGCCCAGTCTATAAGATTTTATGATAAAGGGCCAGAAAAAGCGGATAATCACCTCTTTATCTAAAAAAAATTGGGCCCCCCGTTAAGGGGGCCCAATAA
>JAYUZV010000108.1:0-9528 GCA_043751475.1 Chlamydiia bacterium | reverse complement strand
ATGTCTTTAAAACGTCCAATTCAACCTCCATTCCGGGTTAGTCCTAATCTGAAAGAAGATACAATTGATTTCCCTTACCTAACGGAGATGATCCGCAGGTCTTGGGTTGAATTTCTTCAAGATGATAGGCTACCCTCTGAGCGAGACAAAAAAGCGGGTCTCGAAGAGGTCTTTCAAGATGTTTTTCCGATAAAATCTCATGCTGAACAGATTATTTTGGAGTATAAGCACTATACACTTGGCGAGCCTAAGTATGCAGCTTCTGAGTGTATCAGACGCGGAACCTCATTTACTATTCCTCTTCATGTCAGATTAAAGGCCCGGTTCAACGAGCAAGAGATTGAAGAAGATGTCTACATGGGTCAAATCCCTAAAATGACTGATAAAGGAACCTTTATTATTAACGGTGCCGAGCGTGTTATTGTCTCGCAGCTCCACAGATCTCCCGGTATTACCTTCGAGCAGGAGAAGGGTTCAAAAGGAACAATGATCCACTCTGCGCGTATTATTCCCTACAGGGGCAGCTGGCTTGAAATCGTCTTTGACTCTAGCGATCTTATCTGGGTTTATATCGATCGTAAGCGTCGTCGTCGTAAGATTTTGGCTACAACCTTTATCAGAGCTCTTGGATATTCACTTAACAGCGATATCCTCCACGAATTTTTTGAAACAAAGCTAGTTCACCTCCGCGGAGAGAAAGATTTCCCTAAATTGCGCGGTAAGTATCTGGCTGAGGATATCCTAGATCCAGAATCTGCCGAGAACGAGCACAAAAAAATTGCTCATGCAGGGGAGAGCCTTAGCTCACTTCTACTACAGGAACTGCTGGTAAGGAAAATTACCGGCTTTAGAATTGCAGAAGGTGCAGATTCTAACCACCCTATTATTAAGATGCTAGAGGCTGACCAGTCCCAGTCTAGTGACGATGCTCTTATTGCGATTTTCCGTAAGCTCCGTCCGGGCGAGCCGGTTACCGGCAGCAGCGCGAGAAGTCTTATTTTGCGCCTCTATTTTGATGAGGTTCGCTACAACTTGGGTCGCGTTGGTCGTTACAAAATTAATATGAAACTCGGCGTCAAGAGCGACGATAAAGGCGCACGCGAAACGCGTCTGCGTAAAGAAGATATTATATTAACACTCAAGTATTTGGTTGCCCTTAAAGAGGGTAAGGCCGGTTACACTCATGACGATATTGACCACCTTGGCAATAGACGCGTGCGCTCTGTAGGTGAGTTGCTGCAAAACCAGTGCCGTATTGGCCTGGCGCGTGCTGAAAAGACAGCGAAAGAGAAGATGTTGCGCTACGATCTGCAAGACTCTCCAACGCCGAACTTCCTTTTTGCGCAGAAAGGGTTATCCGTTGTTATCTCCGACTTTTTCCAGAGATCACAGCTCTCTCAGTTCATGGACCAAACTAACCCACTTGCTGAGCTAACCCACAAACGCCGTCTTTCCTCACTAGGACCTGGAGGATTAAGCCGCGATAGAGCTGGCTTTGAGGTGCGTGACGTTCACTCGAGCCACTACGGAAGAATCTGCCCAATTGAAACTCCTGAGGGACCGAACATCGGTCTGATTACCTCGCTCTCTTGCTTTGCAAAGATTAACGAGTATGGCTTTATTGAAACCCCTTACCGCAGAGTTGAGGGTGGCCTTGTCACCGATCAGATCGAGTACATGACAGCCGACCAAGAAGAGGGTGCCATTATTGCGCCAGCTTCTATGGAACTGGACAATAAGAATCGCTTTAAAGTAGAAGCTTGCTGGGCACGTCACCGCGGAGACTTTATCAAAGTTGAAATCGATAGAGTTTCTCACATCGATGTCTCACCTAAGCAGCTAATTTCCATTGTAACAGCGCTAATTCCATTCCTTGAACACGATGATGCAAACCGTGCACTCATGGGTTCTAACATGCAACGCCAAGCGGTTCCTCTAATGATTACCGATGCTCCTGTCATTGGTACCGGAATTGAGCGACGTGCGGCAATTGACTCGGGAGCTGTAATTGTTGCCGAAGAGGATGGTGTGATTGAGTATGTCGATGGCTTCAGAATTGTTTTAGCTACTGCAGAGCAGCCCTCGCGCAAAATCACTTACCTGCTTAAAAATTTTATGCGCTCAAACGCAGGTACTTGTATCACGCAAAATGCGATTTGCTGCGTAGGGGATATCGTTAAGCGCGGTGAGGTGCTTGCCGACGGACCATCAACCGATAAGGGAGAGCTTGCCCTTGGTAAGAACGTCCTTGTCGCCTTTATGCCGTGGTACGGATACAACTTTGAGGATGCGATTATCATCTCTGAGGAGCTAATTAAAAAAGATGCTTTTACCTCTATTTATATCGAAGATTTCGATGTCGTTGCAAGAGAGACTAAACTTGGAAAAGAGGAGATTACAGCTAACCTTCCGCACGTTTCTTTAGATGCACTGCGCGATATTGGCGAGGATGGAGTGATTCGCATCGGAGCCGAGGTTAATCCGGGTGATATTCTAGTGGGTAAAATTACGCCAAAAGCGGAATCAGAACCAGCACCTGAGCGCCGCCTCATTAATGCGATTTTCTCAGACAACCCGACAGATGTAAAAAATACATCACTGATTGTCCCTCCAGGAACATCAGGTGTTGTCATTGAGGTGAAAAAGTTTAATAGACAAGACCGCAGCTCGAAAACAGACGAAGAACTTGTACAAGAAGATTCTGAAATTAACAAGTTGCGCGGAGAAAAACGCGACAGACTTGCAGCTATTGAGGCTGAATCGTATGCTGAGTTGATCTTGTTACTATCGGAGCAGAGTGGAAATGAGATTAAGCTTCTTCCATGCCCTGGTAATATTGTTAATGCTAGAACAGGAGATATTCTCTTTGCAGAAGGGGATGTCCTCTCGCCAGATGATATCAGCACACTGCTTGAAATGTCTGTCAGCGACCTCTTTTTCTACAACCATCCAACGCTTACACGCATCAAAGAAGCTCTTGTGAATTACGGGAAGCGTCTTGATGCTGAGTCACTCGGCTATGATACGCAGATTGAGCAGCTTCGCAAAGGAGATCCAGAACTTGGTGCCGGAGTGATCCAGCACATTAAGGTGACCCTTGCAACTAAGCGTAAGCTTGAAGTTGGCGATAAAATGGCTGGACGTCACGGTAACAAGGGTGTTGTTTCTCGGATTGTTCCTGAAGTGGACATGCCTTATCTTGAAGATGGCAGACCGATTCAGATTATCCTCAACCCGCTTGGAGTTCCGTCTAGGATGAACATCGGACAGCTTCTTGAGACCCACCTCGGCCTTGCCGCGATGAGCCTTGGAATCTACATTAAGACTCCTGTGTTTGAAAGTTTCCCGGAAGAGGAAATTTTTAAGAAGATGCGCGAGGCAAATCTTCCTGAAAGTGGTAAACTTTACATGCGCGATGGGTATACCGGAGAGCGTTTTGATAATGCTGCCGTTGTCGGGTACATCTACATGATGAAACTCGGACACCTTGTGGCCGATAAGATCCACGCCAGATCAACGGGACCCTACTCACTTGTTACCCAGCAGCCGCTCGGTGGTAAGGCGCAGATGGGAGGCCAGAGATTCGGAGAGATGGAAGTGTGGGCCCTTGAGGCGTATGGCGCAGCCCATACTCTGCAAGAGATGCTCACCGTTAAATCGGATGATGTTTATGGACGGACGAAAATTTACGATTCGATTATCAGCGGCGTGAATAACCTGCAGTCGGGTATTCCTGAGTCGTTTAACGTCTTGCAGCGCGAACTGAAAGGACTAGCGCTAGATATTCGTACTGTTATTGTTGAAGAAGATGCATTGGTGAGAGGGTAAAAGATGTCACACAAAGAGTTTGAAGGCTCTAAATTTGATGCAATTCAGATTGGACTTGCTTCTGATGAAGATATTTTGACAATGTCGAAGGGCGAGGTTACGCGTCCTGAAACAATTAACTATAGAACCCACCAATATGAGAAGGCAGGTCTTTTCTGCCAGCGTATTTTTGGTCCACAAATTGATGGGCAGTGCCTCTGTGGAAAGTATAAGAAGATGAAGTTTCAGGTTAGCATGAAGGAGCACCTCGTGTGCGACCGTTGTGGTGTTGAACCGATCTCATCTAAGGAGCGTCGTGTCCGTATGGGGCATATCGATTTGGCCGTTCCTATTGTCCATATCTGGTTTAATAAAACAACCCCCTCACAAATTGGAAACTTGCTCGGTAAAACCGCATCTGACCTCGAGCGCGTTATTTACTACGAAGATTACATTGTCATCGACCCTATGCAGACACCGCTTGAGCATAAGCAGCTTCTGACAGAAGGGGAGTATCGCGACGCACTTCACCAGTATGGAAGCGGCAAATTTGTCGCTAAAATGGGTGGTGAGGCAGTTCGTGACTTGCTTGCACAGGTAAAGAACAATCTTAAAGAGATTATTGCCGATGTGCGCAAACAGCTCTCTGAGACAAAATCTAACCAGACTAAGCCAAAGCTCGCTAAACGCCTTAAAATCCTCGAGTCTTTCGACGGCTCAGACAACAACCCGGTTTTTCTAACCAAGCAGTGTATCCCGGTTATTCCACCCGATTTACGTCCTCTTGTTCCTCTAGATGGGGGTCGATTTGCGACCTCTGACCTCAATGACCTATACCGTCGCGTTATTAACAGAAATAACCGTTTGAAGCGTATTTTAGGCCAGAAAACACCAGAGGTTATTGTCCGTAACGAGAAGCGCATGCTGCAAGAAGCAGTCGATGCCCTTTTCGATAACGGTCGCCACGGCCATCCTGTGCTTGGTGCTGGAAACAGACCTCTTAAATCGCTCTCCGAGATGTTAAAAGGTAAGCAAGGACGCTTCCGTCAGAACCTTCTTGGAAAGCGTGTCGACTTTTCAGGCCGTTCGGTTATTGTTGTCGGACCAGAGCTTAAATTTAACCAGTGCGGATTGCCAAAACAGATGGCCCTCACACTCTTTGAGCCATTTATTATCCGCCGTTTGAAAGAGGTTGGCCTTGAAATCAACGTCAGACGCGGTAGAAAGATGATTCAAGAAGGGGCCGCAGAAGTTTGGGACGCGCTCGCTCACGTGGTTAAAGGACACCCTATTCTACTAAACCGTGCACCAACTTTGCACAGACTTGGTATTCAGGCGTTTGAGCCAGTTTTAATCGAAGGTAAAGCGATTCGAATCCACCCGCTTGTCTGTACAGCCTTTAACGCCGACTTCGACGGAGACCAGATGGCCGTCCACATTCCACTCTCTCTTGAGGCGCAAATTGAGACGCGTCTTCTGATGATGGGATCGGACAATATCTTCTCTCCTGCGTTTGGTAAACCGATTACTGTTCCCTCACAAGATATGATCTTGGGTCTAGCCTATCTGATGGTTGACCCGACAATTAAGCGCGAGGAGTCAAAAACAAAGAGCTATTCCGATATTTCGGAGGTTCTCCAAGCTCTTTACGGCTCACAGAGCTATACTTGGTACCAGGGTGCACGTGACCGTCAATATGAGACAGGTCGCGGTATTCATATCCATGAGCAGATCCGTCTGCGTATTAAAGGCGAGAGCATCTTAACTACCCCAGGTCGCGTTGTCTTTAACCAGATTGTTCCTGAAGCGATCGGCTTTGTGAATAACGCCCTACCTAAGAAAAGAATCGGGGCTTTAATTGGCGAGGTCTATAGAAAATGCGGCCTTGAAGAGGTTGTCCACTTCCTTGACGCCCTTAAAAACCTCGGCTTCTCTCAGTCGACAAAAGCGGCTATTTCTATGGGAATTCAAGATATTATTGTTCCTCCTGAGAAAAAACCTATGATTGAAGCTGCCCAACAGCGAATTGAAGCTGTTGAGAAGCGCTACGAAGAGGGTTTCATTACCGGTGGAGAGAAGACCAGTGAGGTCATCAGTATCTGGACTGAGGTCACAGATGTTCTAACCGACTTAATGTTAGAGGAGATCAAGAAGAGCGAAGAGGGCGAAATTAACCCGCTTTACTTAATGATGGAGTCTGGAGCACGTGGTAACAAATCTCAGATTAAGCAGCTCGGTGCAATGCGCGGAATGATGACTAAGCCCTCAGGTGAGGTTATGGAGCGCGCGGTTACGCAGAACTTTAGAGAAGGACTAGACGGCTTTAGCTTCTTTACCTCTTCTCACGGTGCGCGTAAAGGACTTGCCGATACCGCGCTTAAGACAGCCGACTCTGGATACCTGACACGTCGACTTGTCGATGTGGCCCAGGATGTCATTATTACAGAGCCTGACTGCGGAACGCTAAACGGTTTTGATGTCTCTGCTGTTAAGCAAGGACAGGAAGAGCTTCTCTCATTGAAAGATCGCCTTTACGGACGTACGGTGTGCAACGACATCTATTACCCTGGTGATTTAACAAGCAAAATCGCTTCGGCAGGGGATACTTTGAACAGAGCCCAAGCGGAATCTATTGATAACGCCGGCATTGAAATTGTTAAGGTGAGATCACCCATGGCGTGTGAAACGCGTCGCGGAATTTGCGCCAAGTGTTACGGCTATAACCTAGCTCGCGGCAAACTGATTGGAGAGGGCGAGGCTGTCGGAATTATTGCAGCGCAATCAATTGGTGAACCTGGAACCCAGCTGACCATGCGTACCTTCCACACAGGAGGAACCGCTTCTGTTACATCTGGAAAGCCAGAATTTGTGGCTGAGGGTGAAGGATTGATTGTTTACGAAAATGTCCGCCTTATCGACACAGCTAACGGGCCAAAAATTGTCGCAAGCAAAAATGGACAGATCCACGTTGTTCAATTCAGAGAGGGTGAGAAATTTACAGCTGCCGAGGCTAAAAAACAGCTTGATAGACTTGATGTTAAGTCAATCCCACTTGAGCTCGGAGCAAAAGTTCACTTTGAAGATGGCGCAATGATTAAAAAAGGAGATAAAGTTGTCGAGTGGGACCAGCACTACGTACAGATTATCACCGAAAAATCGGGTTATGTTGTTCTGGAAGATATTATCGAAGGGGTCTCTTCTCAGAGAAACTCACGTACTAAGCAGCTAGAAATTAAGCAGTTCCGTGGTGGAGAGCTTCACCCGCGCGTGATTGTCTACTCTGATAAAGAGAAGAAGACGCAAGTGGCTAGCTACTTCATACCGGCCGGCGCTATCCTTGCCCTGGATACAGACGATCAGGTTGAAGGCGGTGCTGTTCTGGCTAGACTTCCTCGCGGAGCAATTCGTACAAAAGATATTACCGGCGGTCTGCCGCGTATTGCCGAGCTCTTTGAAGCGCGCAAACCAAAAGATGCGGCAGAGATTGCCAAAATCGATGGTCAGGTCTTCTTTAGAGATAGGCAGAAGCAGAAGCATATCGTGGTTGTCATGGATCCTGAAACGGGAGCGGAAGAGGTGCATAACATCCCGGTCTCGAAACACGTTATCGTCTCAAACGGCGATATGGTGAGCATGGGTCAGCAGCTGACAGATGGAACCGTTGTGCCGCATGAGATTCTGGATGTGTGCGGTGTGCGCGAACTTCAGCGCTACCTTGTAAACCAAGTTCAAGAGGTTTACCGCCTTCAAGGTGTTGAAATTAACGATAAGCACGTCGAGGTGATTATCCGTCAGATGCTTCAGAAGATTGAAGTAGTTGATTCCGGAGACACAACGCTGATTCTCGGTGAGATCGTCGACAAGAAAGAGTTCCATAAACAGAATGATAAAGCTGTTGCCGAGGGTAACAAGCCCGCTATGGCGCGTCCTGTGCTGCTTGGAATTACAAAAGCATCGCTTGGAACAGAGTCATTTATTTCGGCTGCTTCCTTCCAAGAGACAACGCGCGTGTTGACGCTTGCTGCGAGTTCAAAAAAGATCGATTTACTGTGCGACTTCAAGAGTAACGTGATTGTGGGTAATATGATTCCTGCAGGAACAGGCTTTGCCGCGTACAAGAAAAAGATTCAACGTGAAATTAAGTATAGTCAAGAGATTGATGATGCCGACCTATTTGCTTTCATGGCGTAATAGAATATTTCATATCTATGTTTACAAAATCTCTCCTTTACAGGAGAGATTTTTTTTGTTTTTAAATAATTTGATCGCCTAGATATTTCCGTCCTAATGTGTTACAATATAAAGGCACATTAATATAAATATAATAATGCAGGTTAATTATGACTACTGTTGAAGCCCTTCCGCGCATTGCGCTAATTGAAAAATTTGCTGATGCCTCAGCCCCACAGCCGCTAAGAAAACATTTGCGTGGAAACTTTCTTGTAGAAATCTTCCGTTGGATTTTTAACCTATTCTCTAGCAAGGTGCCGCTGGATCAGTGGAGAAAAATTAAGCCGACAGCCGCTGAAATAAGTACTACTACTGAAAAAATTGCAAAGTGCACCAATATCTACGCCCTTACAGCATTTGCCGGTCTTGCCAGCGCCGCCGAGCAGCGCCTCGATACGGAGCGTCTCGCTCAACAACCTGATGACATGAAAGATTACAAGTCGATGCAGCGTCAAGTAACCGCCCTTAAAAATGCCTCTATGCAGGCAATCGATAACAACAAATCTTTTAATAAATATTATGAAAATTTAAAAGTTGTTTTAGATTTGAACCTACCCGACATCTCTAAAAAAGAGTTGGAACTCTTTAAAAAAGCTATTTTAGAAAATAATGTGAATGATAGCCACGCAGGGCTAATCGAAAAACTTTTACCTAATTTAAGAGAGATTCAAACAGTTGTAACTTTTTGGAAAAACAATAGTGCCGGCTGCGAACTTCTACTTACAGGGGAACAGCGCGACCTATTAAAATTTGTGGCAAAGGCGTTCACGTCACCTATTCCAATTACAACATTAAACGGATCTGAGCAGGTTCTATTTCTGCACGCGAAGGCAGCAGTTCAAGCGCAATTTAATCAGATGAATGATTTTCAGGCCATTAATGGGGCTTTTAAAGCAGCGCGAGAGGGGCATTATCACAGAGATGGAATTAGCTTTACCTTGAATGGCGAATCAGCATTATTTACAGAGATTGAGAAGACGTTGCAGAAAAATCCTCTCCTTTTTTCGATTCAAACCCTCGCAACCCAACTCATCGCTCCAGCTGGCGTCTTTGCGCTCGCTTCTGCTGAATTAAGCAAATTTGGTTTGTCAGATGTCGATAGCTTTGTCTTTACAGAAACACGCAATGCAATTGCAATTACAGTGCAAAGTAATCAGATCAAATTTACAGCCACTAATATTTCATCATTTGCCATTAAGGATGGCGATAATAAGATGACCATACTTCCTGTGAAAATGAAACTTGTCCAGAATCTGATACTCAAGCAAGACGGACTTCACGACATGGGCACCGACCACCGCATCATCAACTAAGCGAAGCAAGGATAGGCAATAAGATAAGCAAGAAAGAGAATTGGCACGGATAACAGGATATTCAGGATAAGAAAGAAAGGATAAAAAAAAGGAATTAAAAAAGATAAAATAATTATTTTTTCTTTCTTTTCTTATCCTCTTACTTATCCTGAATATCCTGAATATCCTGTTATCCGTG
>JAYUZV010000107.1:0-11140 GCA_043751475.1 Chlamydiia bacterium | reverse complement strand
TCCTGCCCATCCTGTATCCTGCAAACCCCCTTTTTTTCTTCCCTTATCCTCTTATCCGTGCCGCAAATAGGGGCTCCGGATAAAAAAAAGCCCGCAATTAAGCGGGCTTTTACAGTTGCAGGCTAGAAAGCCTTTGGTGTGATTAGCTTAGAACTAAGCTGTTTTCTTTTTTGCTGCTTCTGCCGCTTTCGCGTCTGCCGCTGCTTTTGCAGCCTCTGCTTTTACTTCAGCAAAAGCTTTTTCTAGTGTTGCTCTTTCATTCTTGATGGAGGTAACAGCTTGCATTGCCTCTGACTTGTCCATTTTGCCACCAAACGCTTGCTTAGCTGCCATTAACGCGTTGCGCACTTGGTACTCTGGAGTTCTTCCGACCATGTATTTTACGCAGTAGTAAGCTGCACGAGGAAGGAAGCAAACCAATGCTACGATGATATCAACAGTTTTCTTGATGCAGCCACCTTTAGCCTCTGTCACTTCAAACAGAACAGCGGTTTTTGCTTTAAGTGTCGCGAGAGCTGCTGTCTGCGCTTCAGTTAGCTCTGGAGTATGTGCCTCTTTAATGACATCTCCTAGGGTGAGCTTCTGGTCAGCGTCTACGTCTTCTTGAGTTGCGTATTGCTCTGCAACTTCTTGAGGTGTTAGCTCCTGCTGAGTGGTGAGGATTTCAACTGCTTTTGTTCCGAGCTCTTTTACAAGAGAGTTCAGTTTTGTATTTGCGTCGGCTTTGATAGCTGTTTCAACGATGGCTTTGTAGTCGTCAAGTGTAGTGCCGAAATTTTTTAGCTCTGCGATTGTTGTCATTGGTTTTCTCCTGCGCTGGGATTTGGTTTAGTAAACGCTTGCCATTATCACAATTTGGATTCTTTTTTTGCAATCGATAAAGCGTAATAAATGTGTCTGATTTTTGGTGGTAACTGGTAACTGTATATAGAGGTTTTTTTGTTAACCCTTTCTTTTTTAGAGAGACAAAGGCTTTACATCTTCTTGTTAAAAGAGGGTGGTAAAGCCTTTAAAGAGTCAAAAAATTTTTATTTTCTCACAATTTGGGTAGCGGCAAAGAAATGGGCAATTTCAATTTTAGCATTTTCTAGACTGTCCGATCCGTGCACTGCATTGGCATCGATGGATTCGGCAAATTCCTTGCGGATGGTGCCAGGAGCAGCATCTTTTGGATTTGTCGCGCCCATAATTTCGCGGTTTTTCATCACGGCACCCTCACCCTCAAGGACAAGAATTAGGCATGGGCCGGAAATCATAAAAGCGACAAGGTCGTTAAAAAAGCCGCGCGCTTTATGGACAGCATAAAACTCTTCTACCTCAGCTTTTGAGAGCTGGCGCATATCAGCTGCAACAATAGATAGTCCTGCCGCTTCAAACTTTGAAATAATTTTTCCTAGAACGTTTTTGCGTGTTGCATCTGGCTTAATAATAGATAGTGTGCGTTCGATTGTCATACTTATTCTCCTTGTATGTGGTTATTTATAATTTAAACGTCTCCCCAAAATAGGCTGCGCGCGCTTGCTGGTTTTCAGTTAGCTCAAGAGCTGTGCCCGAAAGTAGGACGCGCCCCTGTTGAATCAGATAGTTGCGGTCGGCAATCGAGAAGATCTCGCGCGCGTTGTGGTCGGTAATTAGGACGCTGATCCCCTTGCTTTTTAGGTGCTTGATTAGTTGCTGAAGGTCGTGGACGGCAATTGGATCGATGCTGGCAAAAGGCTCGTCCAGTAGAAGCAGCGCTGGCCTTGTTACAAGTGCGCGGGTAATTTCTAGTCGTCTGCGCTCGCCACCAGAGAGCAGGCTAGCCTTTTTCTTTCTGTGGCGCTGTAAATCGAGCTCTAAAAGGAGCTCCTCGAGCCGCCACTCCTGCTCATCGCGCGAGATCTCTAGTGTTTCAAGGATCGCTACGATATTCTCCTCGACGGTAAGTGCCCGAAATACAGATGGCTCTTGGGCCAAATAGCCCATGCCGAGTCTGGCGCGTTTATGCAGCGGCTCGCGGGTCACATCAACCCCGTTCAAAAACACAGTGCCGCCATCCGGTTTAATCAGCCCAATTGTCATGTAGAAAGTAGTTGTTTTTCCAGCGCCGTTAGACCCAAGCAGCGAGACAACCTCTCCGGGATAGACCGAGAAGGAGAGGTTGTCAACCACGCGCACTCCATTATAGGATTTCGACAGGCCGCGTACATCGAGAAGAGGTATTTGTTTTGTGTTCATAATTTATCTCTCCGGCTATTTTAGGAAACTGAGCCTTTATTTGCGCTAATTCTTCGCTAGAAAGGAGTAATTTGACCTTCCCAACCCCCTTAACTCTTAGCCCCCCCCCTTTTTCATGGGTCAGGTGGATCTCTTCGGCTGCTAGCTGGGAATCTTGATTTTCGTTGATATAAATAACTTCATTTCCGGGCGATCCCGAAAGAATCAGCGTCTTTGTTGAGGGGGAGTAGTGGGCTCTGCCTGCAAGAGCCAACCAGTCCTCATTTCCAAGAGAGAAGAGTTTGACATCGCCTTTCATTGAAATAGAGAGTGGTTGTAGGGAACCTGTATCGCATTCAATGGTCGACAGGTTGGCGAGCATGCCAAAGTTGCCCCCTTTCAGGCAGATCTGCTCTCCTTCGACACCACGGGCATGGATCTGGCTCTGTTTCTTATCAAATTTGATGCCCCCGGGAGCGGTCATCTGCGCTTTTTCATCCGCGAGATAGATCTTTGTCAGCGATTTTGTCTCGATAGAGGCTATCTCGCCATCCATGTCCTCTTTAAGGAGGAGAAGATCGGCTGTCAGGGTGCCAAAATCGGGCCTTTCCAGGATGACGTGTCCTTGCAAGGTGAAAGAGGATCTGTTTTTATTCCAGACCATCTTATTTGCCGCAAAGCGCCACGGAGCGCAAAGGGTGCCGCGTGGATGTTTAAATGCGAAGAGGCCACTAGCGAGCCCCACCATCTCTGCTTCAAAGTGACTTTCTTTATAGAAGACTGAGCATCGAGAGAGGGGAGTTTCCCTTTCAACAGTAAGACTTTTGCCATCTATGTAGAGGGCTCTGTCCCCTTCAATTTTAAAAAATGGCTCTGATAGCAGTAAAACTTGCCCTTTGCAGATGAATTTATCGAGGCGGTGCCCCTTTTCCCCTCGATCAAAAGATAGACTGGCCGTTTGGGATAGCAATTGAAAGGGGGTTTTTGTTCCATTTTTTTCGGGGATTGTCTGGATAAGGGTGATGAGATCTCCTTGACCGGCAAGGAGATGGCAGTGAAGGGTTTTGCAGTCGATAGTCGCTTTTTCGCAAGTCAGCTTGCCCCCATCTTTTAGCTCGATGCGTACGCTGTTTTTAAGGGAAATCGACGAAAAAGGAAGGGGCCCCTGCTCTTTAGTGGAGCTGTGCATTTCGGCAGATTCTGCAAAAAGGGTGCCAATTGCGTGATCAATTTCAATTTTTCCTGACAGTAGTAGGGATCCATCTTCAAATGAAGCTCTTGTTCCCGAGAAGGTTGTGGGAAGAGGTGGCGCGCTATAAATAGGGCGTAGAGCAAACAAGAAAAGGATCTGAAAAACCAGATAGCGCATTGTTCCTACTGATCTTTTAAGAGAGTTGCTTCAAAATGTTCTGCGTGAAAAGAGGGAGGGGAAAAAGTGAGAGAAATATCGCGGCAGGTTCCCTCTAAATAACTCTCCGGAGAGCTACCTCGGAAAGGGATTTTAACAAGGGATAGCCTTGCCGACTGCGCGCTAAATGAGCCGCTTGTGTAGTCTAGCCTACCCTCTTTTGCCTGAAAGAGACGGAGTTTCTTGCCCTGCCCATCAATCTCTGGCGCTTCTTGGGTTTGGCACGAGATATTTTCGAGGTTTTCGATAAAGCGCCGCTCGCCATTAATGGTGTAAATTTGTAGTACGGAGCGCTCGCTTTTGAGGTGCGAATGGAGCCTCTGCTCTTTTTCGTTCTCGCGCGAAAAAAGGTCTTTTGTGAGCCCTTCGCGGGTTTGGCAGATAGTGGCTGAAATCGGGTTAGCTCCATCTGGCTGGAGGGTTTCCTCTCCCGGCCAGCAGAGGCGGTAGAGGACAAGAGCGCAGATAAAGAGTAGCGCGGCTGTAAGAGCGGTTCTGGCTTTTAAAAACATCTGTTTTTATTATTAATTCTTCTTGTTTGTGATAGCAACCCTTATAGCTGTTAGTGTTTGCAACAGCTCTTTTAGCTCGGATAGGGGGAAAACAGTGTCTGCATCGCTTTTGGCTGCGCTTGGGTTTGTGTGAGACTCGATAAAGAGTAGGTCGGCCCCAGCTGCAACGGCTCCCGCTGCGAGGCAAGGGATATACTTTCTGTCACCACCACTTCTATCGCCCTTCCCGCCGGGTAGTTGAACCGAGTGGGAGGCGTCGAAGCAAGTTGGGACACCAAGTGCGCGCAACACGGGAATAGCGCGCATGTCGGCCACTAAATTGTTGTAGCCAAAGGTTGTACCGCGGTAGGTGAGGATAATCTGCTCGCACCCATTTTCGGATAGGTTGGCGACGACATTTTTCATGTCCCAAGGGGCCATAAATTGCCCCTGCTTGACATTTACAGGCTTGCCTGTCCGGGCGGCGGCTGTTAAAAGGTCGAGCTGTCTGCAGAGGAAGGCAGGAATTTGGAGAATATCGAGGACCTTTGCCGCAATAGGCGCCTCTTCGGGGGTATGGATATCGCTTGTAACAGGCAGGCCTAGTTTGTCTTTGACCTCCTGTAGAATTTTTAACCCCTCGGCAATGCCTGGGCCGCGGAAGGAGTGTATCGATGAGCGATTCGCTTTGTCGTAGCTAGCTTTAAATATGAGGTTTACGCCGCACTCTCTCGCTATTTCCTTCAAAATGCGCGCCATTTCTAAGGTGTGCTCGAAACTCTCAATCACACAAGGGCCGGAAATCAGGGTGAGGGGGCCACCACCACCAATTGTAAAGCCTTTAAGTGCGACCTGTTTCATGATCCTCCAGAAAATTAGCTAGAGTATATAGACCCGCCTTTTTGCTTGCGAGCCATTTTGCAGCGTCAAGGGCTCCTTGTGCAAATGGCGTGCGCGATTTTGCCTCGTGGCAGAGCGTGATTATCTCTCCATCTAATTCAATAGTAAGGGAGTGGGTGCCGAAGCTCTGCTCGCTTCTGATCGATTCGATAGGAATATCTTTTTTTGATAAATTAAAAATTTGTTTTGTCAGATCTTTTGCTGTTCCGCTTGGAGCGTCTTTTTTCTCTTTGTGGTGGGTTTCAATTAGGCGTATTTGCGCCTCTTTAGCTCCTAAAAGTGCCGGCAGAGCCTTGCTCATTAAATAGATCCCGCGCGAAAAGTTGGGGGCCAGCAGGATAGGGATTTGCTCTGCCGCTTTTTCTATTGACAGGCGCTGTTCATCTGAAAAACCCGTTGTTCCAATAACTAGAGCTTTATTTTCTCGCAGCGCAATGGTAAGCATATCAGTTAAAATCTGCGGGGTCGAAAAGTCGATAGCTACAGAGCACTCTTTTATGCCGATATCAAGGGGTGAGTGGGGCGGCTTTACAGAGCTGCAGCATGTGTGGGAAAGAGCTGCCTCTTTATCGGTGTGCAGCAATTCAATAAGAGCTTTTCCCATTTTACCGGTTGCTCCGACAATTGTGATTTTAATTCCCATTTTAACCCTTTTCGCCCTTCTAACAAAAAGTTTAACCCAAAACCTCAAAGCAAGCAAGAGAGCAAGATTTTCTCTTTCTTTTTTCTTTTCTTCAGGGTACGATGGTTATAACTATTGGGGCTGGTAGCTCAGTTGGATAGAGCAACTGCCTTCTAAGCCGTAGGTCACAGGTTCGAATCCTGTCCAGCCCGTTTTATTTAGATATTTAGGTTTTCCCATGGTTGCAGATGGAGCTTTTGGTGGTGGTCAAGATAGCGATTTAGGTGGCTATCTTTTTCAGTTGCTAGGCCCATCGGACGGTTTTTTTGGGTTAGATAAGCGCCTTGCCGCTTTTCAGAGTGGCTCATTTCAGAACCAGAATGAACAGGAGAAGACCTGCGCTGTTTCATCTCTTCTTTCCGATTTAATTTTGGAAGATGGCGCATCTTTTCTTTTGCCAAAAGCGGTTCACTACATTCACTCCATTTTACAGAAGGGAATTTTAGGAACTTACTCCCTCTCTACCTTTGAAATTTGGCTGGCGCAATTTTCAAACTTTTCAGATGAAAAAAACTATACCTTGCGTACGCGTCTTGTCGGGAAAAATATTCCGCGCGAGAGCTACCAGCTCTACTTTCCGATTGGCAGTGGCAAGCGCTATCCGGGCGTTCACTATGTGACGGCTCATAGCTCGCCTGACTTAGATACGACTGTCGCCTCATTTTGGGGTTTTGTCGACGCCTTTGGCGCGCGCGTAGCTGACTCAGCTCATCTCTGGAACGTACCATCTGGCCTGCCCGAGGGGGTCGTTGAAATTCCACTTCTTTTTGACTCTTTTTTTGGCCCTAATTTGGTTGAAATTATTGGTAAAAACCGCTCCCTGCTTGCTCTTTCTGCTGTTGAACTGATGGGGCAGAGAGGTGGTGAGAGGTTGAGAGGGGATGCCCTAGCCCTGCAAGGGGCAGACGATCGCATCGAAAAAGCTGCTATTTTGGTCGATGAAAATGGCTACTTTGTGGGTGATTTGCACCACGCGGATGTCGAAATGACCCAAGGGCTTGTCATGCTTTTTACAGGAGCCCTGCGATCATTTGAAAATAGTGTGAGCTCTGAGCTTGCGGCTCTCTTTTCTAGTGCTGCGATGAGTGATTCTAAAATAAGCGAGAGTTTAAAGAGACTTGCCGCATTGACAGTCGAAGGGCTGGCTGCCCGCTCTATTCAGTCCAAGAAGCAACTCACCTATCTCGATCTGCTGGTAAAGAGAATCTTTGGGCTTCCTGGCGGAATTTCCTCTCGGTTTTCTGAATTCCCGCTTTTAACCCCTTTTTTTGAGCAGTTGGATGGGCTGCACCGTGTAAAAACCTCTTCTGTCAGCGCACTTTTTACTCTTTTTTCGGCTCTTTTGCAGCAGCTCTCTGCAGCAACTCTTGGGATGCAGGATTTTCTCTGTAAGCTGGATATCTGCGTCTCAATTAAACATGAAGTTTTTAATCGCAAGTCAAGGGCTATCTCTTACAGGGCTGAGCTCGAGGAGATCCGCAGTGCTATCGACGAGCAGAGCTTTTTGACAGTGACTCACAGCGATGAAAATGGCAGAGCTGTTCCGCTTGGCATGGTGGAGGCGCGAAGCTTACGCAAGACCCAGCTCGGCAGTGTTTCGCTGCGCGACTTTTCGAATCGCGAAGAGACAAAAATCCCTCCCTATTTTGAGGTAATCAGCGTCATTGACCACCATAAATGTGCAATTAACGCCAGCGCACCACCTGTGGTTTATATCAGTGATATTCAGTCTGCTTGTGTGCTGGTTGCCGAAATCGCTTTTCTTTTAAACGATCGCTATAGCAGCGGTGGGATGACAGGCGCGCAGATCGATGCCCAAATAAATCAGCTGCAAAACCGTCTAGATAGTCCACTTAATCAGCGCCTTTTTCAGCGGCTTTTACAGAGAAAAATGAATGTGCAAAAAGGAGATTATTCGATTGTAAAAGAGCGCGAATTAATCGAATATGGTCACTTTCTCTATGCCATTTTAGATGATACCGATCTGCTTGCAAAAGTGAGCCCGCGCGATTTAACGGTTGTCGCTTCCCTTATTAACCGGATGGAGTCGTTAAAACGAGGGTCCGAGTGCGAGGTAGTGAGCTTCGATGATCTGCCATTTGACACTGCTTTTACCCTTAAAGCAGCAGGCCGTATTTTACAAAATCAGCAGATGTATAGCCTCTATCAGAAGGTCTATCTTGCAAAAGAGGAGCGAGCGCAAAACAACTTGCTGACAGGCGCTATTTTTGCCGATACCAAGGAGCAAAATGGATGCGCGCGCGTGGGCCAGACTAAACTTTTCGCGCGCAATTTTCCTGTCTATGCAAAAGAGTCTGCTAAATTACAGACTCTTTTCTATAAGCGCGCAGAAAAACGCGCCGCTGAAGAGCCTGAAATTGCTTTGTACATGCATATGGTTAGCACAATCCGCAGCGCGGATGAGGTTTATAGCGGCAATTCACCACAATCTGCCCATAAGGACGAGCTTTGGATCTGGATTCCTCAGAGCGAACAAGGGGTTCAGAGGCTGAAGGGCTTCCTCAGCAACTTTTCAAGGTTAAATAAGTTGCAGGATGGAGAGCTGGAACTTCTCTGTCTCGGACCAAATGGAGTAAAACTGGCGCAAATTTTTGCTGAGAGCTTCTTTGAAATTCCTGTGGAGCAGCGCGATGAGGGGCTACCTATCGCGATCGTGCGCTTCAAGAGTGGTCTGCTTAACTCCCGCAAGGCGATGATCTCGCCGTTCCTCCCCAGAACCTAATTAGCACGATAAGAAAGATCAGCTAAGATAGGCAAGAAAAAGAATTTGGCACGGATAACAGGATATTCAGGATAAGAAAGAAAAGATAAGGGAGAGGATAAATGAAAAAACACGTTTTTTCATTCGTTCCTCGGATTTCGCAAGAGGCGAAATCCGCCTCCTCCGGAGTGGTGTGCCTCTCTGCAAAGGCAGGGACCTTTCTTACCTTATCTCTCTTCTTATCCGTGCTTAGAAGGAGTCGTCGTCCGCAGCAGGTGGGGTTTGCTCTTCGATGGAGTTGTTGCGTGGTGGACGGTTATTGCCTCTGCGGTCGCGTGAAGGTCTTCCCTCCCGCGGTGGGCGCTCATCGTCAAACATTTCAAGTGAGATGCGAGCAGAAGATTTATCTAGTTGGAACTCTTTGTGGGTGGCGGCTTGAAGAATGGTGCGCAATGCGCGGACGGTTAACCCTTCGCGGCCAATAACCTTACCCATATCTGGCTTGTCTACTTTTAGTATAAGGGTGTGGCCATCTTTGATCTCTGCTGAAACGGCGTCTGGGTTGTCAACGAGGTGTTTTACGATGTAGGTGATAAATTCGATCCAATAAGAGGCGTTGTGACCTTCATCTTCTGGCTGCTGTATGTCGTCCATGAGTTTTTCCTTCTATAGTTGCGATATGTCCGTCGCAACAATTCTATAGAAGCAAAAATTATTCTTCTAGAATGATTTTTTGGAAATGCACAAAATCTTCTGGGGGTGGGGCTGTTAAGTCAATTTTTTTACCCGTAATTGGGTGGTTAAAAGAGAGGGAAAAGGCGTGAAGTAGTTGTCTTTTTGCTATAAACTTTTTATTATGCGCGCTATTTCCATAAATAGTATCACCTAAAATTGGCGTATGGAGCGCCTTCATATGAACTCTGATCTGGTGGGTTCTACCGGTAAATATTTCTACTTCAAGCAGCGAGAGTCCGCGGGCTGAGCCGAGAAGTTTGATTTCCGATGAGGCCATTTTGCCATCTTCTGCTACACACATCTCCTTACGCTTTATCTTGTGGCGGCCAATCGGCAGATCAATGCGTCCTTGTGGAGGCTTTCCAATGACAATAGCGAGATATTTTTTGACAATTTTTCGTCCCGAAAAAAGTTCAATTAAACCCTGATGTGCGGCTCTTGTTTTTGCTGCAATCAGTATGCCGGATGTCTCTTTGTCGAGGCGATGGACAATGCCAGGACGGGTAGACCCTTCCTCAGATTCGAGTTTGCAGTGATAGAGCAGTGCATTGACAAAGGTTCCGGATGGGTGGCCAGCAGCTGGGTGGACCACCATGCCGGCTGGCTTGTTAATCGCGATGATTGACTCATCTTCATAGAGGATTTCAAGGGGAATATTTTCGGGGGCAACTGAGAGTTCTGGCGTATAGAGAAAGCAGATCTCCACTTCGTCACCAACTTTTAGTTTTTCTCGCTTTTTGACAACTTTTTCATTAATCAAAACAGCCCCGTTTTCGATGAGATATTGAAAATAGGTGCGCGAGAGGTGCGGGTAGTGGGTGGCAAGAAGCTTATCTAGCCTAATATCGACCCCCGAGGCGTCGATGGTGAGTGTTTCAAATTCAGTCTGTTCCATTTCGGTTCCTATTCTATCACGAAAAGGATCAAATCTCAATCATCATCAAGCATCTCTTTTTCGCGCTGAAATTCGGCTTTACTCGCCGCTTTTGCTCTGTCGAATAAGGAGCTAATGGCCGATAGAAAGCTACTCATCATGATTTTAGCTTCTTTATCATCGCATCCCCAACGTTTAAACATTCCGACAAGTGTCTCTCCTTTTTTAGTTTCAGGCTGTGAAGAGGGTGGAGCTGGGGCAAATAAGGAGTTAACAGGAGGTTTTGGTGAGTTGGATATAGGCTCTGTCATAATCGAATTGTCTATTTTACTCTCTTTGTTCTATCTTTGCGTATAACATAAGTGGTAGAGATGGGCAATGAATAATATTATTTGGAAAACCTCTGCAGAAGATTCCAAAGAGCTCGAGCTCTTTATCGGAGAGGTTTTCTTACGTAAAGTGAAGCGCAAACTCTTTAGCACTCTATTTACACAAGATAGCGGAGAGCTGCCGTGCGATCTATTTGAGAGCGCTGAAAAGCGCGCTGCAGAGAGTTTTGCCTTCGCTCTTTTGGCGCGTGGTCCGCGCTTTTCCTCTCAGCTTATTGAAAAAATGGAGCAGCAGTTGATAAGCAGAGAAGCGGCCCTTCATGCGGCGCAGGTGTGTGAAGAGCGCGGCTATTTGAACGATCACGATTTGATGATCAGGTTTGCCGAGAGAAAAAGTGACCGTTCACTGCGCTATATTGTGGGTCTTTTACGCACAAAAACAGGATTAAAGCCAGAGGACATTAGACGCATTCTTGCTAAAAACATGCCCGATCCAGCGATTACTATCAGATCACTTCTCGAGAAGAAATATCGTAAAGTCGACCTTTCTTGCGCAAAAGCGCGTAACAAACTTTTTCAGGCCCTGCTTCGCCGCGGCTTTGACTTCACCGCCATCCGCTCCGCCCTAACCAGTGACACAGATTACAGGACAAGATAGCAAGATAAGAAAGCAAGAAAGAGAATTAGCAGGATACAGGATGGGCAGGATAAGGCGAGGATAAGAAAGAAAAAATCGGGAAAGAATAATTAAATAATTAAAAAACAATTTTTATTTTCTTATCCCTTTTCTTTCTTATCCTCGT
>JAYUZV010000106.1:0-11887 GCA_043751475.1 Chlamydiia bacterium | reverse complement strand
AAATTTAATAAATTATTTTTTTCTTATCCTCTTACTAATCCTGAATATCCTGTTATCCGTGCGGGTTTTCTTATCTTGTTATCCTTGCGTGCTTTAGGTTTTGAGTTTGATGGTGAAGAAGATGCGGTCATCATTTGGAGAGTGCTGATAGCCAAGTTTAAGGAGCCAGTGCGAGGTGAGATAGCGCGACATTTCGGCTTTGAAAAGGGTGTAGTTTGGCTCACCTTTTCGGTTCATCCCGTGCGTTCCTTGCAGCACCATTTGGGTGCGTGGATTTAGGCGGAAGCTGGCCGCAGCCAGAATGGTATCGCGCTTATCGGACAGTGGCGATAGGAGTAGCTCCTCAAGCGAAATGGTTAGGTCTAGCAGCGGATTGTCGCTATCGCACTTGCGGGCGGCAAAGGGGCTTCTGTGACGATATTCTGTAGAGAGCGCGATATTTTCGGAGAGGCTTGTTTTCAGCGCAATATTGAACTCATCAATAAGTCGCATCTGTAGGTTCCAAACGGCTATTCCTTCCAGCGAGAGGGTCTCTTTGCTAATTGCAAGTTCGGCGTAGGCGCGCGGAAAGAGTCTGTTGTAGGTCTCTTGATAAAAAAGAGCTGTGGTATAGAGGTTTAGTACGATTTGCGAGCCGCGATAGGCAAGAGCATTTTTTACCCCAAGTTTCAGATTTTGCTGTTTGGCGACACTGTCGCTAAGTGAGAAGATAAATTGCTCATCGCGAGAGGCAAAAGGAGAGGTAACACCTTGAAAGTGGATGTAGGGGGTCAATCTGTGGAGAGCACTTCCATAGCGCGCTTGAAGCGGTATTTTTAGAAGCGCTCCATAGCCCGCAGCTCCTTGCAGCAGGGGCTGCTGTTTAGGAGAGTCTGTGTAGTAGATGGTGCGCAAAGTTGTTTCGGGTGTTAGCGTAATACCGTAAAAGTGGAGGGGATAGTAGGCGCTGCCGCTATACTCGAAGCGCGAGGAGTGAAAATCTGGCAATATTTTGGCAAAATCGCTTGCAAAGAGGTAGTCGAGGTAGGCCGCTTTAAAGCGGTGTTCATGGATAAGCGGTAGCGCTGGCTTGGGACTAATAAAAAGGGTTGCCGAAGGGAGTTCTTGCTTAAGTGACTGAAATTTATTGATGCGCGGCATGACGCGCGTAGAAAAGCCGCCCCAATTCTCGCTATGACAGAGGCCGGCAAAGGTTGGCGTGCGCGGCGCGGTTTCAAAATCACCACCCGAAAAATCGCCGATCATTCTCTCGTTGCTTAGGTAGTCATACGAAAGGTTAAATAAGGTCTTTTCAGATGCGCTTTTCCCTTTAAAATCGCCCTTTAAACGGTAGAGGAGGCTACGCGGCTCATCCGGCCAGTTGCGTGCCTTTGAGAGGTAGTTCTCGGTAATAAAAAGTTTTCTCTTGTCGAGAGATTCATAGCGGCTCTCAGCTGCTCCGCCAAGGCCCCCTAAAAGGCGGTAGTCCAGGCGCAGAAAGAGGTCTAGCTCACTGCCGGAATAGACGCGATAGCGCATCGATGCGCGCGGTTTTAATCCGCGGTCAAAGACCAGGCTATAGCGCACCGGCGGGTCTGAAAAATTCTTTAAATTGGTATGGAATTTTGGCAGATAAAAAATGGGGACGCCGCCGAGCTTAAGAGCCGTTTTGCGCGCTGTAACGGCACCATCCTTTGAGAGGTCAACAGATTTAGCTCGCATTTCCCAGTAGTTAGGTGGCGACTCTGTGGTAGTGATATGGGCATTTTCAATTCGGCACCCTCCATCAGGTTCAAGGATAATTTTTTCGCCACCGGCAAACCAGATGCCATAACCTGTTTTTCCGTTTGTGATGCGCCCTTTTTTGGTGATAAAATCGTAGGCAAGCTCATCGCCGCGGAAGATTTTGTTACCCCGTATCAGCGTCAACTCGCCGCGCGCTAAAACCCGGTGAATTTTAACCCCTTTGCGCTGCTGGCTTGTGTAGAGGATCTGGCGCGCCTGGATGCGCATCTCGCTATCCCAAATAATGCCACCCTCATCTGTGCGCAGCACGCCACCTGTAATTTTAGGGCGTGTCAGGTCAATATGGAGCTTATCGCTGGCAAATAGGCCCGTGATAGGAAGTAGAAGCGCGGCTATCAGGGCTTTTTTAGTCATAAATTATTGCAATGTTTTAAGTAGTGCACCGGCAAGTAGACAGCGGTTAATTTCGCTACCCTCCTTAAAAACTTCTAAAAGCAGGTCCAGTACCTTCTCGTCGTGTGTTTCAGAGAGTGCCTCATAGGTTTCAAGGAGTAGGCGCGAGCTCTCTTCGGGTTGCAGCTCAAACTGGGCCGAGGGAATTAACGGATTGCGCGCTACGGGAGGTTTAAATTGAAAGAGCTCCTGTTTTTTATTGTCCTGAACAAAACGGAGAAGGATTTCGCGATAATTTCCCGGTTCTTTCATCCTAAAAAGAGCAAGTGTGCAGTAGTTACGGATTAGTGGCGCACCAACTCTGTTGGCATTTGCTTTCAAAAGCTCTCGCGTCTTTTCTGTGCGCATTTTTTCAAGGAGCAAGACAGTTGTTGGAATAAGCTGCACCTGGTTTTTTGCAAAGACCTTTTCGGCAACTTCTAAAAAGGCATCTTCCGGAAGGTCGCGGCACTGGCGCAACAGCTGCTCGCGCACACTCCAACTTTGACCTTCGTAGGCGTATCCAGTCTTTTTTTCTAGTTGGCGCGCTGAAGGGGCAATTTTCCACATCAGCAGGGACCTGCCGCTTGAAAATGATGGGTAGATAGCCAGATTGCTAGAGTCTTCTAACAGAAAGTCGTAAAGTCCAGGCAAACATCTGGCGTCCTTGCGGTTTAGTAGTGCAATTAGTGCGTCAAGCCTCTCGCTTGGGTTTTTACTGCTACTAAGCGAGAGGAGTATCTCCTCGCTACCTGGCGCGTTTAGGTTTTCTCCTAATAAATTGATGGCAAATAGGTTGCCGCTTTTTGCAAGTGCGCTAACTTTAGGTAAATAGGAGGAGTCTCCTAGTAGGCTAAGCGCTTTTATTGCGGCGAGCTGGACAGAGGCATCTGCATTTTCTGTTAGCGCGCGCAAAAGGGGAGCGCTGCTGCTATCTTTGAGCGCGCCGAGTGCATATGCGCACGTCTCTAGTTCGAGGCCAACTGCGGCATGGCGCCGGATAACGGGAAGGAGGTCATCGCGGCCGAAACGGGCCGAAGCGAGAAGCGCCTCAATGCGCACGTCGCGAATCGGGTCGTCGATCATGCGCTTCAGGGTAGAAATGGCATCTGTGCTGCCGATGAGGGCAAAAAACTCGGGAAAATAGACGCGAAAAGGAGGAGGCAAGCGGTTCATGAGCGCTTCGATATGGCCGGAGATGGCGCGGTGTTTGCGAATGGCCATCTGGTAGGCCGCTTCCATGCGGATCGGTAGAAAAGGGGAGGCCATGGCGCGCGATAGGAGCTGCTCGCACTTATCGTCTTGAACCTGTGATAGAAGGCGGATTGTGGCGAGCGCAACATGAGGGTTTGAGCTTGTGATGCCGGAGAGGAGAATCTCTGTTTGCGGAACCATACCAACACTAGCTGCCGCTGCAATGCTGATTAGCTGCTCTTCGGGGTTGCTGCTTTTGGCGCCTTGCTCAAGAATAATTTGAGCCATCTGCTCAAGGAGCTCAAAGTCGTGGCGCTCTTTCTTTTGTTTCTGATAGAGCTCAATTGCCGTCTCATATTTGTGGGTTTTTATGAGGTAGGTGATGTGATTGCCATTTTTTTGTAACGGCTCTGCTGCCAGGTATGAAGGAAGAAGGAAGAGGAGCAGAAAAAGGGTGCGCATGGAGGTAAAACCGGATTCCTATAAACAGCTCTAAATATACCTCTGTCGAAGCTGAAAAGTCGAGAAAATTTAACTTTTTACTATTTGAACAGTGTTATCTATAAAAAATATTTTAAATAGGGGGTTTATTAGCCCCATCCAGCTAATAACCACAAACTTATGCGTTAATTTCGTTTTATGTTGTTAATTATTCCTCCTTTGCTTTATGATTTGCGCCATTACGTTAATAGAAAAATGGAGAATTGAAATGGGAACAGTCGGATCTGCAGCAACCACACTACCGCTTGTGATAGCGCCAACATCTGCGGCGGTTGGAAACTCACTAAGCGCTAAAATCACAACCCTTAAGGCCGGCAAATGGCAGATCATCGTTCTGGCTGTTATTGCGGTACTCATCGTTCTAACCCTTATTGTCTATGTGACCTACCGCATCATCGCCTGCTGCCGCACTAAAAAACCTTCCGCGCTAACATCCGAGCAGATCACCGCCGCAAACGCTCAGGCAGCTACAAAATTCCTGGAGGAATTAGATCTGTTTGGTGAAAAAGATCCATTTGGCGCTCTACTTAAAGTTTCTGCACCGCTCGCTGATCCCGCATTGGCACGAGATGCCAAAAAATTAACTAACAAAATGAGAAAGGAAGCTCAACAGAGAGCGGCTATTAAAAACCCAGATACTAGTTCTTTAAATTGTCCAAAGGCCGCAGCTCTATTTGCCGCAGCAATAGAGAAAAAAGTTGTGACTTTAGGGAAGGAACCAGAACCTTCGGCTGCAAGTGCCTCCCAACTACCTAATGCAGAAGGGGATGATGAAGTTGTGGAAGAAAACCCTGGCGCTGCTTCACCAGTTAAACTACAAACTGGATTCTTAGCAACTCCGAGGGGAGTCGGACTTGCGACAGCTATAGGCAAGCCATTAGATCGAAAAGAAGAGACCCTTAAAAACCTTTCTTCAGCTGCCCCACAAACACCGTCGGTGCTTAACGCTAGTAGTGCTAGTATTGCTTCAATACTTGACTCGTCAGGGAGTGCTGAAGAGGGGGACACAACTACCGAAAGCCCGGGACTAAATAACACTTTCGGCTCAGTTCATCTTGGTAGTCCGGTAAAGGGAAATGGGGGATCACCAGCTGCATCTCCTGGGAAAGGAAGAGGTCGAGGCAATCCACAGAGTGCCGCCGGGCAGCCAGCACAAGCGATCCAAGCAGCTCAGAGAAAGGGAGTGGTGGAGAAGCTTAGAGGATTCATTACTCCAAAAAAAGCTGAGAAGAAATAATAATTTCGGCTTCTACTTATTAGCAGTTAAAAAAGCGCTTCGTATGAAGCGCTTTTTTTATCTCTCTGAATTACCTTTTTCCCACCACAGAGGCACAGAGATACGGAGGGCTTTACCGTTTTTACTCTTTTCATGACATCTGCTGCTTGCCTTCGGCAAGAAGCAGATCGTAAAAAGCGTAAGAAAGGCGAAGCCCTCCGTGTCTCTGTGCCTCTGTGGCGAAAAAAAGCTAATTAAAGGGTTGCCCTTCTTTCTTATCTACTCTGCCGCGAGGTGCGAGCGGAGGGTGGTGAGCTCAGCGATGAGGGCGGGTGGAAGGTCGCTGCCGAAGGTTGCTGTGAAGTAGGAGTCAATCGCAGAGACCTCCTCTAACCACCCAGCGCGATCTTCGCTTAAAATACTCTCCATGCTCTTCTTGTTGATAGTAAGGCCAGTTAAATCAAGATCTTGCGGCAGCCACCCAATGGCGCACTCTTTAGCCTGCGCCACTCCCTCTGCGCGCTCAAATATCCATTTGAGCACACGCATATTCTCGCCAAAGCCTGGCCAGATATACTTCCCCTCTGCATCTTGTCTGTACCAGTTGACGCGGTAGATGCGCGGCTGTTTTTCTTTCGCTATTTTACTTCCCATCGCAAGCCAGTGAGCAAAATAGTTGCTCATATTATAGCCGCAAAAGGGAAGCATCGCAAAGGGGTCAAAACGCAAAGCACCAACTGTGCCACTTGCAGCAGCTGTCCGTTTTGAGCGCAAACTTGCACCATAAAAAACACCTTGCTGCCATGTTTTTGCCTCACAGACAAGAGGATTGACACTTCCTCTGCGGCCGCCAAAGATAAAGGCTGAAATGGGAACCCCATTCGGTGACTCCCAATCGGGATCAATATCCCTACAGCGCTTTGCCGCCACTGTAAAGCGCGAATTGGGATGGGCAGCGTGGCCATCGCCCGTATAGGGCCTCCCCTGCCAGTCGATTAGGCCTGATGGAACATCTGGTGTCAATCCTTCCCACCAGACATCGCCATCTGGCGTCAATGCGACATTGGTAAAAATGGTCTCCTCAGATATAGCTTCCATCGCGTATGGGTTACTCTTCCATGAAGTTCCAGGAGCTACCCCAAAAAAGCCAGATTCTGGATTAATTGCGCAAAGGCCGCCATCTTTTGCGAGGTGAATCCAGGCGATATCATCGCCGACGCATGCGACTGTCCATCCAGGAAGAGATGACTTTAACATAGCCAAATTGGTTTTGCCGCAAGCGCTTGGAAAAGCGGCGGCGATATAGCGCTTCTTCTTTTCTGGGCTAGTAATGGAAAGAATCAGCATATGTTCGGCCAGCCAGCCATCCCTAAGACCCATAGCAGAGGCAAGGCGGAGCGAAAGCGCTTTTTTGCCGAGTAGCGCATTGCCGCCGTAGCCGCTGCCAAACGAGATAATGGCGCGCTCTTCAGGAAAATGGGCGATATAGAGCTCATCTGGGCGACATGGCCAGGGGGTATCTTGAGCGCTTTCTGTCAGGGGCACTCCGACAGAATGGAGACAAGGAATAAAATCAGCAGAAACAGATTCCAAAGGAATGATGCGCGTCATGATGCGCATACTAGCAGCTACATAAGGTGAATCTGTAATTTGAATGGCAGTGATGCTGTAGGGAGAGCCGATAGGGCCCATAGAAAAGGGGATAACATAGAGGGTGCGGCCGCGCATGCACGAGGTAAAAAGGCCATCTAATTTTGCGCGCATTTCGGCAGGATCGGCCCAGTTGTTTGTGGGCCCTGCATCGTGCGGATCTTTTGTGCAAATAAAGGTGCGCTCTTCAACACGCGCCACATCTTTTGGGTCTGATCTGGCAAGAAAACTACCTTTTCGTGCCTTTAACGGAATAAATGTCCCTTTTGCAACAAGCTTTGCGCAGAGCATTTCATACTCGAGCTCGCTGCCATCACAAATATGGACTCGCTCTGGGCAGCAGAGCTTTTTGATTGCATCTATCCAAAGAGCGGGATCTCTCTGCACATGGTTCACATCATACGCGATTTGCGTTTCTTAAGCCCTTTTAACGCCTCAAGCGCTTTACCAGTTCCAAGACAGACGGCAAGAAGCGGATTCTGCGCAACAATAACAGGCAATCCCGTCTCTTTAATCAGCGCCTTATCTAAGCCCTTAATGAGCGCTCCACCGCCCGCTAGCACCATGCCGCGCTCGACAAGGTCGGCCGCAAGCTCTGGGGGGCACTTTTCGAGCGTCAGCTTCACCCCTTCAATGATCTGCAAAATAGGCTCTGCAAGACACTCGCGAATTTCAACCGAGTTAATGCGCTTAGTAACAGGAAGTCCGGCCACCTGGTCGCGGCCGCGAACCTCCATCTCTAGCTCATTATCACCGAGTGGATAGGCAGAGCCAATCGTCATTTTAATCTCTTCGGCAGTGCGCGGACCAATCATTAAGTTGTATGTGCGACGCATGTAGTTGACAATGCACTCATCAAACTCATCACCCGCAATACGGAGCGAGCGCGATTCGACAATACCGCCAAGTGAAATGATGGCAATCTCCGTGGTACCGCCGCCAATGTCAATAATCATATTGGCATACGGCTCGTGAACCGGCAGGTCAACACCTAATGCCGCAGCCATAGGCTCTTCAAGCAGAATGACCTCTTGGGCGCCAGCACGCAAGGCAGAATCTTCAACGGCGCGCTTTTCAACGCCTGTAATACCCGAAGGGACTGCAATAAGAATTTTAGGTCTAAATAGGCTGCGGGCTGGCGTAACACGCTTAATCAGCACTTTTAACATACCCTCGGCAATTTCAAAATCGGCAATAACGCCATCTTTCATGGGGCGCACGGCGTGAATTTTGCGCGGTGTTTTTCCTAGCATCGCCTTTGCCTTGTGGCCGACAGCCAGCACCTCGCCGGTGACCGAATCGACAGCCACAACCGACGGCTCCGCGAGGACAATACCTTTACCGCTTACATAGACAAGCGTGTTTGCTGTACCGAGGTCGATTCCAATATCGCTTGAAAAGAGGCCAGAAAAATGGCCAAACTTATTCCATGCGCTAGCTCCCGCTTCGATAATCCCAGATGCTCCGCGAGTGAAGCCTTTTCCCCTTCCATTGCTCATATTTTTTCTAGTTTATGTTTTTAATAGTTCTAATACATCTTCCCATGTGAGTTTCGAGATAGCCTCATCATCGCAGCTTACCACCTTCTTCACAAGCCCGACTTTTCTGGCTTGCATCTCGGCAATTTTTTCTTCAATTGAGCCAAGCGTAATCAGCTTATAAGCAGAAACGTTGCGTTTCTGTCCCATGCGGTGGACGCGGTCTGTCGCCTGATTTTCAACTGCAGGGTTCCACCACATGTCATAGTGGATAACAGTATCAGCGCTTACCAAATTAAGTCCAGTGCCACCCGCCTTAAGCGATACAAGGAAGACCGAAATGCTCTCATCTTCATTGAAATTCTTTACAATATCGAGCCTGTTTTTGCTGCAACCATCCAGGTAGGAGAAACGTATCCCCATCTTTTCAAAATCGTCGCGCATAATTTGCAGCATTTTAGTGTATTGAGAGAAGATAACTGTCTTATGGCCACCCTCAATGAGCGTTTGAAGCAGCTCAAGTAGCATGTCGTACTTGGCGCAGTCGCCGGGCTCGGCCTTCTCTTTTGCAAAAATAGCCGGATGGCAGCAGATCTGCTTGAGTCTTGTCAGTGTGGCTAGTACATGGATCTGTACCCTATCAAACCCATCGCGCGCCACAAGTTTAGTCAGCTCATCGCGCGCCGAGGCGGCATAGGCGTTATATAGCTCAAGCTGCACAGGGCTGAGCTGGCAGTGGTAGATAAGATCTGAAACCGGCGGCAGATCGTCTAGCACATCGCTCTTCATGCGGCGCATAATAAAGGGAGCCACTTTTTTGCGCAGGTAGTGCAAGTTTTTTGTATGGGCCTCGCCAGTTGAGCGCATATATTTTTCAATAAATCTGTCGTAGCTGCTCAAAAAGCCGGGCATTAAAAAGTCAAACAAGCTCCAAAGCTCATCAAGAGAGTTCTCAATGGGTGTTCCAGACAGAATTAACCGGTGTTTAGCCTCGATCATTTTAACCGATTTTGCATTCCGGGTGCCTCTATTTTTAATGTGCTGTGCCTCGTCCAAAATCGCGTAGGTAAAGGTAAATTGCTTGTAGAGGTCGATATCTTTTTGTAGCAGCGTGTAGGAGGTGACAATCACATCGTACTCATCCATCTGCTCAATCATTTTTTTGCGCGCTGTCGGTACGCCATCAACTACAAGTACCTTTAGCTCTTTACCAAATTTACAGCACTCCTCTTTCCAGTTATAGAGCAGCGATGTTGGGCAAACAATTAGTGAAACGGCCTCCCCCTCGGCATGGAGCTGTAGCATAGCGGCAATTGCTTGCGCTGTCTTTCCAAGACCCATGTCGTCAGCTAAAATACCGTTTAAATACATCTTGCGCAAACGCTCAAGCCACTGGACACCCTCTTTCTGGTAGGAGCGCAATGTGGTGTCAAGAGGCGCTGGAATGGGTGAAAAGGCAAGATCTTTTTCGCCAATCATCTGCGCGCGGATCGATTTTAACTCCTCCGAAATAGAAAATTTAATCGGGAGCCCCTCAAAGTGGCTTGCGTCGATATTGGCAATGCTCCAAAGAGGGCGCTGAATCTTGCGCGTGTCAATTTGGACAATGCCCAGCTCGTCAAAAACCTGAATAATCTGACTGATGCGCGCCATATCAAGGACAAGAATTTTCGGCATGCGCCCTTTTTCGCTTCCACCCGGATTTTCAAGCTCAATAAAGGCTTTGCGCGCCGCTATGCAATCCCACAGCTGGTCCACGCTCACTCCGCGTAGAGGACCTATTACTTTCATTTCAATTGAATAAAAATCAATCCGCGCTGTCGACTCGAAATTAAGTTCAAATTGAGTCTGATCGTAAATAAATTGGTCGAGGAGATTCTGCGGGCACTCAAAGGTTACTTTCTGCTCAAAGCGCGGAACAATGTCGGTCATAAATTCGACAATTTTTTTCTCGGATTTAGTAAAAAAGACCCCTTCTGGCGCGTTGTACTGAAAATCGGTGAAAAGCTCGTCAATTAACCCCTGCTCCTCAACCAAGTTGCGGGCGAGTATCCCTTCATTATTAATAAAACTGCTAGCATCCTCATAGCGCAGCTGTGAAGGAGCTGCCGGTATGCTTTTTCCGTCGTAGTTAAAGAAAATTGCGGCGTCGAGCTGCCCCTCAAGAAAGGTCAGCTTACATGTCGCATTAATTGGATAGGCGTAGGGAAGGGTAACAAGCTGCCGCACAACCTCGCGCCCTGGTAGTAGCGCTTTTCGGTTTAGCTCAACTAATGAATTTTCGATAAACGTGCCAAATAGAGGCTCGGGTATCGCTGTGTGGCTAATTTTAATCAGGCCGCGCAAATGGCTGCGTGTAATATACGAAGAAAATCTATGGTAAACCCCACCTGATAAAAACCCCGGTTTAGCGCACTCGAAAAGTTGTAACAGCGCAAGGCTCACCTCTTCCCCTTTGGCCATTACTGAGGGCTTTAATACGATTTTGGACACCGGAGGGGGCATATATTCAGTGTGGAAAGCAAAATTACCCGGCACTTGCGAAAATCTGAGCCGCTCCTCTAAATTTTCAAGGAAAAGGCAGGGCAAAATGGGCAGATCATCTTCTGGTGATGGGAAGTGGGTGCGCGATAGGTTCTGCATACCCAGCTCATACGCCCTTGCAAGCAGCATCCCGAGCTCTGTGTGGGTAATATAGCCGATGCGCAAGCCACGCTCAGTTGGCACGCGCTCACGCGGCCTTAGCGTATCTAAAAGATAGCGCAAAAGAGGGGGCGCCTCGCTGCCGAATGACTCAGTACCCAAGAGGTAGCGTTTACCACCAATTAAAATGGGCTCGCAATAGGTCACCGATTCAATAAAGGTGGCGATATTAGGGACAACAAGCGGCTTTGACCTGCACGGGAGGCGCAGAGCAATTTGAATTTCGACATCTCCTCGGCGCTCTGGGTGATCCTCGCCATGAAAATTGATTACAATAGCTAGTTCAGCTCCTTCAGTAACACGCTTATCCTGCGGCTTAAAGAAGGGTGATGTCGCAAGGAGCTGAGAGGCTGCAATATACTCATCCAAAACCTCTTTCTGGTAGGCGGCAAGACGCCTGTGGTTCTCGCGCGTTTTGGCCTCTTCAATCTGCTCTAAAAACTCTTCTTTCACCTCAGGTGGGGCCGCCTCTGACTGCTCAATTTCTAGCAAACCATTTTCTTGCGAATATTCAACAATAATCTGCCCTAAATGGGTCTCCATATATTGCATCAAAGCGGCTAAATGGGCGCAGTCGAAGCTCTCCGGACAGTCGCAGTTGGTATCAATTGTCTGGCACGCCTCGCGATCTATCTCAATTTCCGTTTCATAAAAGTTGTCATACTGACCTTGAATGCGCGCGGAGACTTTAATTGTGTAGGGATCTAAACTAACAACCTTAGCGCAAACGACTTTTTCCTCCGAAAAAAGCTTTCTTCCCTGCTCCAAAACGGCAGTGGAAAAGTCCTTCTTAAGCTTTCTAAAGTTTAACATCTGTTTTTTCGCTTGAATACTATTTTTTCTCTTTTCTGGTTGTACCCATTTCTTTTTACTCTGGCAACAAAAAAATGATTTACCCATCATTTCCGCCTCAAAGCAAAGATCAGCAAGATAACAAAAAGATAAGACAAAAAAAGAAAGAGGGTTGGCAGGATACAGGATGGGCAGG
>JAYUZV010000105.1:0-16431 GCA_043751475.1 Chlamydiia bacterium | reverse complement strand
GTAAGTAAGAAACAACAAGAAAAATAAAAGAAAATTAGGGTGTGTACACACCCTTCTTATCTTTCTTATCTTTCTTATCTTTCTTATCCTGTCCATCCTTGTTATTTTCTCTTTCTTTCTTATCCTCGCCTTATCCTGCCCATCCTGTATCCTGCCAAATTTCTTGCTTTCTTATCATGCTGATCTTTGCTAATCGTATAATACTTGCTAGAATTTGAGGATGAAGGAGAGGGTCAGGCCATTATCGCTATAGTGGTGGCCAAACTCGCCGTTGTAGCGGAAAGAGAGGCTCTGATTATCATCGAGTGAGTGGAAGGAAAATCCTAGCGATGGTGCGATAAGGTTGCGATTAGGAGAGAGCCCCTCGACTTTGAAGCAGCAGGCTGTATCATGGAGTCTTCCGGTGTAGTACTTGCCAGAGATGCGCTGCTCGCGGATGTAGCTTAGTTTCCCTTCAACTGTTGCTCTAAAAGATCTGCTTGGGGCGCAGAATGAGAAATCGAGGCCCGCTTCGCTGCGAATGATAGAATAGAACGACTTGTCGATAAAGAGATCAAGGGCGCCGCCACCGCTCTCTTTAAACGATTTTTGGTTCATGCCGAGGTAGTCAAAGGCAATAAAAGGGCGCGCTTCGAATCTATTCCAACTCTGGATCAATCCGAGCGCCATATGGCCGAGTAGTTCTGAACCGTCAAAATGGGCTTCCGGAGAGATATTATAAGGCACTGTACCGGCCATAAAGTTGATTGTGCGCTGCTGCCCATAGCGCGAAATGGCGCCCATCAGATTGAGGTCGATAAAGGCATATCCACTGTAGCCATGGCCATAGAGCGAGACGTAACCGCTATCTATGGTTCCTCTGCCTTTCGCATCGTTAAAGCGCACATCACTATGGCTATAGCCAAGGGCGGCACCAAAAATGAAATTATTCCCATTTTCATAGTCAAACCCGAGCAGGGCATTACCTGTTTTATTGTTAAAGCCGGGGAGCTCCTGTTCAGAATTTTGGGAGGCTCTGTCGTAACCGATATCTGCCCAAATAGAGGCGCCGATGCCGTCGCGCTGCTCTTTACGGCAGTGTTTAAGCGAAGCTGCATGAGCTCTGTTTGATATTTTAGAGCGTATATTGAAGGAGTTGTTTTCTTGTGACAGAGCAAGAGCTTTGATGGCTACAGGCGAGCTCTGATCGGCCGCGCTTGCCAGCTGGTCAGCACTTGCTGTGTGCATGTCGCTAAAGAGCTGTGCAATATCGGCAGGTGGGGCTGCAAGAGAGGCGCAGTCCCAATAGGATGCAATTGCACCATTATTTCCGCTTGTTAAAATCGATCCAAATGAACCGACAATATTTGTAAGGAAGACGCAAGTGCCGCTATTTCCGAGAGTTGCCGTGCTGTAAAGCCCATTTTGCAACGAGCCGTATTGAAGTGTGCTTTTAAAGGTAGCCGAATCACTTGCCGGAACATTAAAAACGGTAAATTTTCCGGTTACACCCTCTGTTGCATTGATCAGAACATATTGGAACTCGCCGGGATAGACGGCAGGTGTTGGCAGTAAGTTTAGAGTTGATCCTTGTTCAATTGTGACAGCGCCATTGACCTGAAGTAAGTCGCGCTTATCAGGTGAGAGGTCGGCGTTAAAATTCCCTCCCTTTTTAAAGGATAGATCTCCAGTTACAGTAAGTGTCCCGATACCATTGCCGGGAGCGATAGTTCCGCCATCTGTAACATAAATATCTCCCTTGACAGAGCCAGAACCTTGCAAAATGCCCGCTGTTATTACGCCGATATTGCCGCTAAAATCTCCGTTGACGGCGACTGCACCCTCTTGAATCAGGGTAGAACCGCCCTCATCAGCCGTATAGGCATGAGATCCGGTGAGCTGAAGTGTTCCTGCCCCAAGCTTTACAAAGCCGGGTGAATCTCTGTTAATCACTGGTGTGATGTAACTGCCACCAATTGTCAAATCATAATCGGCACTGCTATTTTCAACCGTAATCAGGCGTATAAAATTGCCGAGGTTAATGGCGCTGATGGTCGATGGAGCGTCATTTTGTGCCAAAAATTCGATATTTCCGCCATCAGCGCCGCTTGTAATGGTGACGCCAACACCGCTTCCTACGCTTGGAATAGATGTTCCGCCACTCATCTGGAGCACAGTCCCATTGCCGGATAGGTTAATAGTCGAAGGTGGACCATTAAGGGTTAACCTCTTTTTTAATAAGGCAGGAGCATTTTGGATAAGGGATCCGCTGTTAAAAATTAGCGCGTTTGCAAAGGTTTCATTGAAGCCGTGCATGTCGTAGGTTCCGCCATCAATGGTGATAGTCGCGCTATCAATGATCTGATCATCTGCACCATTTTCAACCCTTCCACCAGACTTGATGAGTAGATTGCCGGGTATTGCATTTTTGCCCGGATTTTTGGCCATTTTAAGGGTTCCACAAGCAACTGTTGTGGTTCCGTAGGTGTTGTCTGAGCTCCCTGTGTAAATCAGTGTGCCGCTGCCGGTTTTAATCAGATTTTGGCTGCCCGAAATGGCGTTACTAAGAGTTAGAGTTCCTTCGCTTTCGACATTAATGGTCACATCCAAAGGGGCAGGTCCAAAACCGAGCCTCATAGGGCCCGATAGTTCTGCTGTCACAACATTGCTGTCGATAGCGCGGGTGCCGTTTAAGAAAAGAGGATTTGGTGCATTTAGCTTTTCTGCACCAAACTTCAAAGCGCTGCCACTATCAATATATAGATCAGCGCCAATTGCACTCTCATTAGAGAGAATGAGGGTGCTATTCCCTGTGAGATAGGTAGGCGAGAGGTAGTTGCTTGCCTTTGGAAGGGTTATCTCTAGTTCACCTGAAATATTAAAACTTGAGGAGGCAATACCACCTGTAATAGTGCCATCGTAGGTAATTTTACAGGGCTTTCCTATACCAATAATAGAGAAAGGCTTAGCATCTTTACTTCCGTCTAGCTGAACCATTCCAGTTCCAAGAAGAGTTTTTAATTTAACAGTGCTATTTGGCCCTTGCAGGAGTCTGCCTGAAAGATCTGTTAAATTCATCGCATTAGGATCTGTCATATTCACAGAGAGTAAGAGGGTAGCGTCAGGGGCGATCGAAATAGGGCTATTGCTTGGAATGGCGCCATCTGAGGCATAATTAAGTGTTCCAGCGTTAATTTCTGTAGAGCCTAAATAAGTGTTGGGGGATGTGGCCTGTAATGTGAGGGTGCCATCGCCAATTTTTATGAGATTTTGACGGCCCATAAGACGGCCGTTCATGGTTACGCTAGCGGGTTTGTCGACGCCAAAAACAACGTAGAAAGTTGGTCCTGAAAGGGTTAAATTTGTGTTGCCGCGAACAAATAAGCAGTTGCCAGCATTTGGAAGAATAGGCGGGCTTACAGTGTAGGTGCGACCTGAGATGGTGGTTGATAAGTTGAAATTTCCAGGACCAATAATATCAAAAGTCGGACCCGCTGCAGATAGGTTGATGAAACCTCCTCCACTGATTGCTTTTAACCGGACAGCAACCCCATCTCCTTGAGTAATTGTACCGTTCGATATCAGATTCAGATCCAGTGCTGAATCATCTGTCATGTTTGCAGAAATAAGGAGATTTGTTCCATCGAGAAATGTCTTGCTTGAAGGAGGAATCGCTCCATTTGTTGCGTAGGTAACTGGGCCATTATTAAGGTAGGTTGCTCCTGTATAGGTATTTGCAGAGGGCGGCTGTAAAATAAGAGTGCCTGCACCGAGTTTATTTAGATTTTGATCTCCCGATATGGTGCCTTGAAGTGTCAGTGAGCTGCCACCGTAGATATTTATTAAAACGGGTGCGGGCTTGAAAGAACTTGTTGTAGATCCTAGGTTGATTTTTCCTTTTAGGGTGTGATGACCGGATTGATTGTGAATGACCCCATTTTTCTTTGGACCATTGCCGTTGATAAAAAAATCATTGGATAGACTCATAGGAGTGGTACTATCAAAAACAAAGCAGCCACCACTATAAGCGTAACCAGCACCAAGGCCTAGGGCGCTTGATTTTTGAATCACAATTGTTGAATTATCGGTTACAAATGTGCGGCCGACATAGAGGGGTTGAAAAGAAGCATTTGAATTTGGACCATTTAATGTGAGGGTAGATCCACCTCTAACGAGGAAATAATTGCCCGATAAATCAGCAGAGTTCGATGCGCTACCGCCACTAATCACTCCGCTGTATGTAGAAAATTCGCCGCCGGTGATTTGGAATGATTGTGAGCCGCTAGTTGCAAGGGTTACCAGGCCATTTGCAGATGCGCCATTAAGGCTCTTAAGAATAACCGTGCTGCCACTGTTTTGAGTGATCTGCCCTGCGATGTCTGCGATAGCAAAAGCATTTTTTTCAGAAGTAGAAATTGAAAAATTGAGAAATCCGTTTGCACCGATTTTTACCAAACTATCCGTTGGAATGGCACCATCAGAGGCGTAGCTAATGGTACCGTTATTAACTGTAGTCGCTCCTCTGTATGTGTTTGGAGTTGATGGCTGTAAAAAAAGAGTTCCGTCACCTGTTTTTGTGAGCCCTTGAACCCCTGAAATAGGGCCGGAAATAAGTAGAGGGGCTGTTTCACTTAAGTTAATCGAGAGGTTTTTAGTTAGTTTAAGAGGTGCTGCGAGGGTATTTGCTCCTGAATTTGAGGTTGTGATAGAAGCTAGACTTGCACTATCTAGATTAATCAAGCAAGGGGAGGTTCCGTTAATTGTAAAGGTTTTATCCGAGCTGTTTGTAAATGAAATTGAACCAACTGTCACTGAGTTTTCTAGGCTTATAGTGGTTGTGGCGGCACCTACATCTCCAAAAGCGGCTGTTTCACCGACACCATTTGGGAATGGCGCTGTCCAGTTGGTGTCACTATTCCAGCTACCACTTGATGGCACATTCCAAGTAGCGCTTGTTGCATGTGCACAGGAAAAGGCAAGCAGTGATGTGAGGAGAACCTGTTTTTTCATTGCAATTCAGATATAGTTAGTCTGCTTTGTTTATAATACGTTTATTAATCTTTGCACAACTTTTTTATTGGCAATGTCAAAAAGGCAATAAAGGGAATCTGCAGGATAGAGAATGGGCTGAATAAGGTGAGGATAAGAAAGAAAGAGAAAATAACAAGGATGAACAGGATAGGCAGGATAAGAAAGATAAGAAAGAATAATTAATTTCTTTTTCTTATCCTGCCTATCCTCTCATCCGTGCCAAATTTGCTTATCTTTCTTATCTTGCCGACCCTTCCTAGAAGTGACGCGAGAGGGCTAGGTTGATAGCGTTATTGCTGTAGCTGTGGCCAAACTCTCCCTCATAGCGCAGGTTTAGGGTGGTGCTCTCATCGAGAGATCGGACGGTTACCCCAATTCCAGGAGCAAAGAGGTCGCGATTTGGGTAGATTCCATCGACTGTGAAACTACACCTTGTGTCGCGGTAGCGGCCAGTGTAGGATTTGCCTTTAAGACGCTGCTCGCGGATGTAGCTGAGGGATCCATCAATTGTTGTACGGTAATCATCGCGAGGCACGCAAAGCGAGAATTTGAGGCCAGCCTCGCCGCGAACCATCGAGTAGCGGCTCTTGTTTATAAATAGATCGAGCACATCTGCCCCATCCTCTTTAAAGGCATTCTGATTCATGCCGAGGTAATCGACACCAATAAAAGGCCGCGCTTCAAAAGTGTTCCAACTGCCGATTAAACCAAAACCTGCGTGAGCGAGAATCTCAGCTCCATTAAAGCTGGCATTTGATCGCTTATCGTAGAGAGCCGTTCCGGTAACAAAATGGATGTTGCGATGTTCTGTGTAGTGGGAAACAGCACCCATTAGCGTTAGGTCTGCAAAGGCATAATTATTATAGCCATGGAGGTAGAGAGACGCATATCCGCTATCAATTGAGCCATCACCTCTGTTCTTATTAAATGAGGCGTGTGTATGGCTATATCCGAGGGCCGCACCAAATAGGAAGGAGGCGTCGCTTTCGTAGTCAAGGCCAATAATAGCGTTCACTGTATCGTTTTTAAAACCGGGCTGCTCAGGTTTTGATTCTTGGTTTGTGTGGTTATAGCCGATATCGCCCCAGAGGTTTGAAATGTTGCTCTCACGCCCTTCACCACGACAATTTCTATGAGAGGCTTTAAGCCCTCTGTCTGAAATTTTGCCGCGCATCGCAAAGGAATTGGCCTGCTGAGATAGAGCAAGTCCTTTAATTGCAACAGGTGATGTCTGCTCGGCTGCATCCTGTAACTGAGTTAAAGATCCCATGTGAAGATCATTAATTAAAGTGGCAATTGGAGCGGTTGAACCGATTGGAATAGACATCGAGACGCAATCCCAATAGCCACCCATTTCGCCACCATTATTTCCAGGAGGCAGAACAGTTGTAAACGGGGCGACTTTTTGCTTTAAAAAGACGCGAGAAACACTATGTTTTAGTGAACCAGTAAAAGTTGCCGACTGGTTCATCGGAAAGATGAAATTAGTGAATGCACCGCTTACAGAACCTGTTGCACTAATAATTGTATATTCGTAATCGGTTGGGTAAGAGACATTGGATGGTAATAGGTTAAACGTGGCACCAGGCTGAATAACGACATTTCCTGTAACAGCGAGGAGGTCTTGAAAGTTTGGGTTTAATTCAACATCAATTGTTGAAGTAGGGCCAAAATTGACATCGCCAATTACGGAGAGTTGTCCAACGCCATTTCCAGGTGCTAAGTGACCGGTGTTTGTAATTGCAACATTACCGGTAATCGTTCCAATACCTTGAAGTGTACCAAATTTAGGTAGGTTGTCAGTGACGGTGATGTTGCCGACAAAACCCTTACCATCGGCTTCTTTTCCGTCAATAGCGACCGCGCCCTCTTTAATGGTGCTGGTCCCACCTGTTTGTACCTGTTTACCGGTAAATTGGAGGGTTCCATCACCGATTTTTGTGAACCCGGCACTATCTAGATTTGGTGTGAGATAGGTGTCGTTAATAATTAGGTCGTATGGTGCGCCACCATCCTCGACATCGATGGTTCGGTTAGTTGCGCCTAGATTGATCGCAGAAATTGTAGATGAGTTTGCTCCATTTGCAAGAAATTTGAGAGTGCTAGTTCCACTAGAAAGTGTAATTCCAAGAGGGGGTGGCACACTGCTGCCACCGGTAATTTGAAAAAGTCCAGGAACAGTTGTAATATTTCCAGCTGCTGGAGGATTGTTTACGGGTGGTCCTGAGGTCGATTGCATCGTTCCGCTGTTGAAGATAACGCTATAAATGGTCTGCGCATTGCCGTGCATGTCGTAGGTTCCGCCGTCAATGGTCATAACAGAGGTATCTCCAAACTGATTGGCCGCTAGCATCTCGAGTGTGCCACCTGTTTGAATTAGAACATTATTTGGAATCGCGGCAACACCCGCTGTTTTACCGAGCTGAAGTGATCCAGCAGAGAGAGTTGTATTGCCGTAGGAGTTGGCGGTGGTTCCTGTGAGACGAAGTGGTCCGCTGCCAATTTTGGTCAGGTTATTTGTTCCACCTAGAGCGCCGCTGAGTGTGAGCATGCCTCCTGTGACACCAATTGTCACATCTGAGGGGTTAATAACAGGAGACCCATTGCTCCAGCCAATTGTAATAGGGCCCCATAGGGTGTTGTTCCCGCTGTTGTTGACAAGCGCGCCAGCAATGCTATTCCCGCTGCCATTTAGGAGAAAAGCGTTTGTATTTGTTGCTGCAAGATCTTTTGGCTCAAAACTGCCTCCAGAGTAGGTGTAGGCAGCACCTGTTCCGAGGGCGCCGGCATTGCTGAAAATGATTTTGCTGCTATCTGTTACAAAAGTGCGCGCGACATAGGTATTGGCGTTTGGTAAGGTGATGGTCTGGTTGCCGGAAATGACAAGCGCGCTTCCGCTTGTTGGGCTATTATTACCAGGTGAAGCAAAGCCGCCTGTAATCTGGCCGTTGTAGGTGCTGGGGTAGGGGCCTGCTGTGCCGACAATATTGAAAGGACGCGAAGTTGAAGCGCCATTATCTAGCTGAATAGTTCCAGTGCCGAAGAGGTTTTTGAGATTTACGATACTGTTTGGCCCTTGGAGAAGAGTTCCGTCAATGGCTGTGATTGTCAGCGCATTTGGGTTTGTCATATTGACAGAGATTTGCAGGGTTGCGCCGATGTCAATAGTAACTGGGCTAGCAGAGGGAATGGTTCCATCTGCGAGGTAATCGACAAGGCCGGCATTAATTATTGTGCTGCCTGCATAGTTGTTATTGTTGCCGCTGAGCGAGAGTGTTCCAGCTTCAATTTTGGTTAGCCCCTTTGGGCCAGAGATATGGCCGCTAAGGGTGAGGGTATTGAGAGTTCCGCCGTCAACGCCGAAAGTCGCATCGGCAGGCGAGGCCCCAAAACCGAGTGTGATAGGGCCGGAGAGCTTCGTGGCAAGCGCTGTTGAAGTGGTGTGGATGGCCCCGATGCCACCTACGCCACTGCCATTTAGCGCAAATGGTTTAGGAATAGTAAAGCCTGTGGTGGCAAATTCGAATGTACCTGTGCTGTTGGCAAACGCCGCGCTGCCGGCCGGAGCGTCAAGGGGATTATTTCCAAGCGATTTTGGGTTGCCAATAATGATTTTACTTCCGTCTCGGACAAATGTGCGTGAGGCATAGGTGTTCGCATTTGGAAGTGTTAGGGTTGTGTTTCCTTCGACAATCAGACAGTTGCCAACAGTCGAGTCCGATGAGGGTATCTGGGTACCGCCAGAGATAAGGCCGCTATAGGTGCTGGTTGAAGCCGCTCCTGTCCCGATAATATTAAAAGCGTCAAGGCCTGTTGTCGCGCTATCAAGCACAACACTGCCAATACCTGTTAAACGGTCGATACGCACAGAAGCCCCTGGCCCTTGGAAGATCTTTCCGTCTGACTTAATATCGGTGAGCGTGATGTAGTTAGGAGCGAGGACGCTGCTTGTAAATTGGAGAACAGCGCTACCTGCTGGATCACTTCCATCACCAACGGTGACAGAACTTGTAGAAGGAATTGCTCCATTGGCTCCATAAGTCAGTGTTCCATCATTAATAAAAGTTGGGCTGTTGTAACTGTTTGTTGCTGTAAGCTTTAATTCGCCACCGCCAATTTTAGTTAAGCTAAAAGTATTGTTAAGGCTTGAGATGGCGCCGCTAAGTGTGAGTAATGTACTGCCTTCAACGTTAATTGTAACCGGCGCTGTTACGGGTGATGTACTTGTATAGCCAAGTGCGATAGCGCCCGAAATGGTGTTATTGCCTTTAAAGTTGTAGAGAGCGCCAACATCGGCTGCACCACCTCCGCTGAGAAAAAAAGCTTTATTAATTAAGAGACCAGCGGGACTTATCTGGGTGTTGTCGAGCTTATATGTGCCGCTGCCGTAGGCATAAGCGCCACTTGTGGCTCCCGCCGCGCCAAGAGCACTAGATTTACCAATCACAACGGTGCTGCCACCTGTCACAAATGTGCGAGATGTGTAGGTGTTTGGGTTTGTGTCTGTATCTGTACCACTTAAGGTGAGGGTACCACCACCTGTTACGAGGAAATAATTTCCTGTTTGGTTGTTGTCAGATCCCGTAGCTCCACCTGTGATACGACCGAAAAAGGTTTTTGTTGCATTACCTATAATTTGGAGTGATTGGGAGCCACTTGTAGCCAGTTTTACCTCAGCGTGCCTGGTTGGGGCGTTATTAGGGATATCTAGACTCTCTAAGCTTGTAATAAAAATATTGTTATTAGGTGTTTGCTCGAGGGTAGCACTTCTTGTCATCTCAACGCTAAAAGCATTAGAAGCGCTCATGGGGGCCAAAATTCTTAGGGTTTCATATACTGGTCCACTATCTCCAATAGTTACCAGGGTGTTTGCTGGTATTGCGTTAATTGCAGCGTAGTCAATTGATCCATCAAGAATTTTGGTTGGTCCTTTGTAGGTGTTTGATGCTGAAAGGACAAGCCTTCCTTCTCCGGTTTTAGTGAGGCTGCTATTTAGCAGGGCTGTTCCAGAGATTATACCTGATAGGGTTAGGGTTGTTCCTCCCTCAATGTTGAAAGTAGTGGGGGCAGCTGTGACTGGAGGAGTTGTTGATGTCCAGCCCAGAGTAATTAGGCCTGAGATCGTGTTATTTCCCTTGAAGTTATGAATGGCTCCAACTCCGGAAGCGCCATTTCCATTGAGAAAAAAAGCTTTATTAATTAAGAGACCAGTGGGACTTATCTGGGTGTTGTCGAGCTTATAGGTTCCGGTGCCATGGGCATAGGCTGCGCTTCCTGCTCCCGCAGCGCCAAGAGCGCTAGATTTACCAATCACAACGGTGCTGCCACCTGTAACAAATGTACGAGATAGGTAGGTGTTTGGGTTTGTGTCTGTATCTGTACCGCTAAGAGTAAGTGTGCCACCACCTGTTACGAGGAAATAATTTCCTGTTTGGTTGTTGTCAGATCCCGTAGCGCCACCTATGATACGACCGAAGAAGGTTTTTGTTGCGTTACCTATAATTTGGAGTGATTGGGAGCCACTTGTAGCCAGTTTTACCTCAGCGTGCCTGGTTGGGGCGTCTGTAGGGACATTTAGGCTCTCTAAACTTTTAATAAAGATATTGTTGCCCGGGGTTTGTTCCAGTAAAGAACTCCTGGTCATCTGAACATCAAAGGCATTAATTAAGCCCATGTTTGCACTAATTGTGAGCGTTTCATATACCGGTCCAGTATCTCCAATAGTTACCAGGGTGTTTCCTGGTATCGCGTTAACTGCGAGATAGTCAATTTTTCCATCAAGAATTTTGGTTGGTCCTGTGTAGGTGTTTGATGCTGAAAGACGAAGGGTTCCCTCGCTGGTTTTTGAAATACCATTTGATCCAGATATAATTCCACTAATGGTCAAGACACCGGCAGTGCCATTTACATCTATATTAGCACCTACAACAAGGTTAATAGGAGCAGAAATGAGATTCGCAGTGGTTGAATTGGCTGTTTTAATGACGCCCGCCCCGGCTAAGTTAATTAGCTGAGGAGTTGTTGCATTTATTGTGTAGGATTGAGCTGTTGTATTTGTGAACGAGATAGTTCCGATAGCCGTTAGCAGTGGAAGTGTGGCCGAGATGTTCACTGTTTTAGCTGCATTTCCTGAGGTGACATTTGGAAAGGTTGCTGTTTCACCTGCTGCATTGGGGAATGGACTAACTGACCAGTTGGCGTTTGTATTCCAAGTGCCGTCACCTGTGATATTCCATGAACCGCTAGCGGCCTCAATAGTGCTGGTTAGGCAAGAGAAAGCAAACAGTGATGTAAGCAGGACAGATTTTTTCATTACAATTCAGGTATAGTTGTTCTATTCTTCTTATAATCTGTTTGTAAATCTTTATACAACCTTTTTTTTATTAGCAATGATAAGAAAGGGAATTTGCAGGATAAGTGGAGGGGCGCATTCTGCCCGGTTAGGGAGATATCTATAGTTTGTTGTTCTGTAAATAGTTTTTAAGCTATAATGGTCTATTTACCTCATTTTTTGGATGTTATTAAAAAGGATATCCAAGACTCACAATTGCGGGCTGTCACGTCTATTACCCAGGAGTTAACTGAACTCTATTGGCGAATTGGTAAAATGCTGTCGGAAAAAGCTTCGTCAGAATCGTGGGGATCAAAGACGATTGAGAGACTTACACGAGATTTAAAATCTTTTTTCCCAAATATTTCAGGGTTTTCACACAGAAATTTGAAGTTTATGCGTCAATTTGCGGATTATTATCCCCAAGGGATTAGGGAAACAGCTGTTTCCCTAATCCCTTGGGGCCACAATATTATTCTTATGCAAAAGGTCGCCGATAGAGAAAAATCTTTCTGGTACGCAAATGAAGCTATTGAACATGGGTGGAGCCGAAGCGTAATGTCGATGTGGATTGAATCAGATTTGTATGGGCGACAGGGAAAAGCAATCACGAATTTTCAAAAAACCCTTCCATCCCCTCAATCTGATTTAGCCGTTCAAATGATGAAAGATCCATATAATCTCGCTTTTATTGAACTAGATAAAGACTACAGGGAAAGAGAATTAGAGCTGGGTCTAATGGAGCACATTCAAAATTTTCTTTTAGAGCTCGGTCAAGGATTCTCTTTTGTTGGTCGCCAAGTTAGCCTAGTTGTTGATGAGCGTGAATATTTCGTGGATTTGCTTTTTTATCACCTCAAGTTGCGTCGGTATATTGTGCTTGAACTGAAAGCCAGGGCATTCGAACCAAAAGATGTAGGGCAAATAAATTTTTATATGTCAGCCGTTGACGATCATCTTAGACATGCCGGTGATGAACCGACAATAGGAATGATTTTTTGCAAAACAAAGGAGAGTTTTACCGTAGAGTATGCTTTGAGGGATTTTAATAAGCCTATCGGCGTGGCCGGTTATGAAATCAGCCTTATCGAATCTCTCTCTAAAGAATTAAAAGAGAGTTTGCCTACCATAGAAGATCTTGAGGCTGAGTTCGGGAAATAAGAGGAGAGATTTCGGCCTGCAAAATTCTTAACCCTTTCTTTCTTCCCTTATCCTCGCCTTATCCTGGCTATCCTGTATCCTGCAAATTTCCTTTCTTATCTTGCCGATCTTTGTAAATCGTATAATCGGTGCTAGAAGTGGAGGGAGAGGGCGAGGTTGATGGAGTTCATGAAGTAGCCAGCGCCAAACTCGCCTGCATAGCGGATGTTGAAGGTTTTGCTCTCATCAAGAGAGTGGAGTGAGAGGCCAAGTTCTGGCGAGAAGAGGTCGCGGTTTGGCGAGAGTCCGTTGACGGTGAAGCTGCAATTGGTATCGCGGTAGCGGCCGGTGTAGCTGGAACCGCCGAAGCGCTGCTCGTGGATGTAGCTGAGCTTACCCTCAATGGTTGCGCAATAGATGTCGCTCGGTGCTGCAAATGAGAAGTTTAGCCCCGTTTCTGTGCGGAGCATCGAGTAGCTGGTACTATCTACAAAAAGGTCGAGCACAGTGGCGCCGCTTTCGCTAAACGGTTTCTGTGTCATTCCAAGATAGTCGATAGCAACAAATGGGCGCGTCTCTATCTTATTTTTCTTCCATATCAGGCCAAGACCCATGTGGGCAAGGAATTCATTGCCGCCGAAGGTGGTGCTCGCTCTATTGTTATAGGGGGTGAGTCCTGCTGTAAAGTTGATGGCACGATTTGCTCTGTAGCGCGCGGTGGCGCCCATCAGCGTCAGGTCTATAAAGCCATGGTCGTTATAACTATGGCCATAGAGCATGGCGTAGCCGCTCTCAATTTTTCCGTTACTGCCGCCACTGCCGAGCGCAACTGAGCTATTACTGTAGCCAAGAGCTGCTCCAAAGAGAAAGTTATAAGGATTTTCGTGATCAATTCCAATAATCACCTCACGGTTTGTCGTGCCGTAGCCGAGATTTCCCGATTTGGGGTCTTGCGTGGCAGTATCATAACCGACATCGGCCCAGATGTGCGAGCGCGCCGCCTGCCGATTTTCTGCTCTGCAGTGGTTTGATGAGACTGCGCGCGTGCGATGCGAAACTTTAGAGCGCATCGCAAAGGAGTTTGCCTCCTGCACCAATGCAAGCCCTTTCAGCGCGACAGGTGATGTCTCGGTGACGGCCGTTTCTAGCTGCTCTTTCGTGGCCATATGGAGTGTTGTGATGAGATCGACGGTGGGTGAGGTTTGAAGCGGATCAAATGACATGGAAACGCAGTCCCAATACTGTGCCATAGCACTCTCATTGCCGCCCGATAAAACAGTAGTAAAAGGTGTGACGATATTGGTTAAAAAGATCCGTCTACTGCCAGCCACATTGTTGTGTCGCAGAGTCGAATTAAATGTGGCCGATTGAATAGGTGGAAAAATGAAGTTGGTAAAGGGGGCAGTAATACCATGCGTGGCAGTGATAATTGTATATTCAAATGCACCAGGATAGGTGAGGCTCCCAGGAAGTAGGTTGAATGTTGCTCCTGCATCAATTGTGACAATACCTGTGCCGCCATCGGCATTATCGACATAAAGAATGTCCTGTTGTCCTGGCGTTAGGTCGACATCGATGGTTGAATTTGGCCCAAAATAGACGCTACCATGGACTCTCATCGATCCGATTCCGTTACCAGATGAGAAGTGGCCGGTATCTTGGATGATCACATTACCGGTAATGGTTCCACTACCTTGAAGCGTACCAAATTTAGTTGGGGAGGGGCCGTTATCAGTGACTGTGATATTGCCGACAAAGCCATTACTTGGTCCTTGACCATCAATAACCACAACACCTTCTTTAATAACGCTAGTACCACCTGTTTGCACTTGCGTGGCTGTAAATTGGAGGGTTCCGTCACCGATTTTAGTGAAACCAGCAGAGGTTGGATTCGGGGTGACATAAGTGTTGGCGATGATCAAGTCAAATGGCGCGCTGCCATTTTGCACATCGATAATGCGGTTAAATGAACCAAGATTAAGTGCAGCAATTGTTGAGGAATTGGCTCCATTGGCAACAAATGTCAGGGTGCCATCGCCAGTTGGACTAGCGATTGTTAGGCCAACCGGTGATGAAATATTACTACCACCCGTGATATTGACGAAACTTCCACCACCAGAAATGGTAGTGATATTTCCGGGAAGTGGAGGGGTTCCGGGAGTTGGCAGTGTCAATAGGGTAGGGGCTGGCGGTGTCGACTGCATCGTTCCACTGTTAAAAATCAGTCCATTAAGGATCTGTGCATTCCCGTGCATGTCGTAGGTTCCGCCGTCAATTGTCATCACAGAGGTTGATCCAAATTGGTTTGCTGCTAGCATCTCGAGTGTGCCACCTGTCTGAATCAGAACATTTTTTGCAATAGCAGCGGTGCCAGGCGTTTTACCGAGCTGAAGGGCTCCAGCAGAGATTATAGTATTACCGTAGGTATTCGCAGCACTTCCTGTAAAGAGCAAGGGGTTTGCACCACTTTTAGTGAGGTTGTTTGCTCCGCCTACTATACCACTGAGTGTGAGCATTCCACCTGTGACACCAATTGTTACATCAGCAGGTGAAATGGGAGGGCTTGTGCTGCTCCAGCCGAGAGTGACTGGGCCTGTAAGGGTGTGGTTACCCGTCTTGCCATGTAGGGCGCCGATACCAAGAGCACCAGATCCATTAAGCAGAAAGCTCTTACCAATTGTCATGCTACTTGAATTATTAAACTCGAAGCTGCCACCATCATACGCGTAGGCCTCGCTTCCTGTTGCTGCAGCGCCAAGAGCAGAAGCCTTACCGAGTACAATAGAGCTATTCCCTGTAACAAATGTACGAGAGAGGTATGTGTTTGGGTTTGTGTCTAAGTCTGTACCGCTTAGGGTAAGGTTTCCACCACCTGTAACAAGAAAGTAATTTCCGGTTTGATGATTGTCAGATCCTGTGGCGCCACCTGTAATGCGGCCGAAGAAAGTTTTTGTAGCGCTACCTATAATCTGGAGCGATTGGTTGCCAGCGGCCAGTCTTACCTCCGGATGTTGTACTCGGTTGCTAGGGACATCTACACTCTGTAAGCTTGTAAGAAAGATGTTATTACTGTTTGTTTGCTCAAGCAGAGAACTCCTGGTCATTTCAACATCAAAAGCATTAGATGATGTCATAGACTTGGAAATTCTAAGAGTCTCAAGTACTGACCCCACATCTCCAATAGTTACAAGAGTGCCACCTGGTATTGCGTTAATTGCTTGGTAGTCAATCATCCCATCAAGAATCCTGGTTGGCCCTGCATAGTTGTTTGATGCTGAAAGGATAAGAGTTCCTTCTCCAACTTTGATAATGCCGCTGTTTATCGGGTCACTTCCAGAGATGGTACCAGAAAGGGTAAGTGTTACTGCGGCTGTAGCGCCATCAACTTTAAAAAGTGCAGGGGCTGCCGTTACACCAGGTGCTGCCCAACCGAGGTGAATAGGGCCAGAAATTGTGTTATTGACATTTCCGTTATTCCAGATAGCCCCATTTCCACCTGCTCCGTTGCCGTTTAAGTAGAAGGTTTTACCAATATCTAGGCCACCTGTTGTGAACTTATAGGTTCCATTATTGTAGGCAAATACGGGCGAGCCAACAGGGCCAAGAGAAGCATTGTCTTGTAGGGTAATTGTACTGCCATTTGATACAAATGTGCGCGAGAGGTAAGTTTTGCTATTAGGCAGTGTCAGAGTGGCGCCACCCCTGACAATAAGCGCGCCACCCGTCGTTGGGTCAAGGCTTAATGAGGTGGCTCCACCCGCGAGGATGCCAGAGTAGCTCGAGGCCCCTGGACCAATGATATCAAAGGATTTAACACCTGTGCTGTCGAGGTTAACCTGGCTGGTAAGGCTAGTGCTATTTAAGGTTTTTAGCCTAACTGCTTTTCCGTCGCTTTGTGTCAAAACACCTGTCGCATTAACCGTTACACCCAGTGCATTTGTATCTGTCAT
>JAYUZV010000104.1:0-21278 GCA_043751475.1 Chlamydiia bacterium | reverse complement strand
CGCGAATTTCAAGAGGATGCTTTACCTCTTTGTAGATAAAGCGGTTTTTTGTCACATCTTTTCCGCGTACAACAGAGGCTATGCGCGCTCTGTTTTTGTGCGAGAAGATCTCGCGGCCATTCTTTACAACGCTATCAAGAGTCAGGTTTTTAAGACTCTCTAACCGTTTATTGTAAAAGTCTATATCTTTCCATCTGAACAGCAAGCTGTGAAGCTGCCCGGCCCTTTCTCCCATGCTATCGGGATGAAAAACGCTCTCTTGTGAGGTGATTAGCCCCTGCTTGATTTTTTCAAAACGGTTATCTTCACTAAGCAAGTTTGGCAGCTCATCAACAAGCGTTTCAAGAAAGAGGTTTATGCGGGCAAGGAGCTCTTCAGGCTCGTGCGAAGAAGATTGTAGAGCAAAGGATTGGAGAAGCTCCATCTCGAACCGAGAATTCCAGGAGCTGGCGATATAGGCCGTTTGCTGTTTAGTTCTAAGAGTGTTGTAAAATTCGACATCGATCAGAGAACCAAGACACTGTTGGATGGAGAGCCTATCATGGGAACACTCGCCCTGCTCGATTATTAGGACAATACCATTTCCGGGCATGTCACTCTTTTTCGAAATCAGAAACGGGCCGCTTTGACCCAGTACCAGCACCTCGTCTTTATTGCGTTTTGCCTCTGGAAGAGGTGTTTTTGGATTCAGAACTGCTTGGAACTTGGTAAAAAGATCTTTAGCACGGCTCTTATCCATGGCTCCATAAATAACACCTTCAATGGCAATTTCGTTAAACAGCTCTTTGCTAAAGGTGTTAAAATCTTCATAAGAGAGGCTGCTAAGAGCGTCTAATTGTTCTTTTGTAGTGACGCTTGGATTGACAATAACCGCATTAATCTCTTCACGTGCAAGAGAGCAAGGCAGCCGGTTTTCCTGATTTTTATAGATCTCTTTAAACTCATTTTGGAGAGCGATAAACTCTTTTTTTGTTAATTGAAGATTCTTTAATCCATTTACAAAATCTTGCATAAACGGATCGATATTCTCATCGAATCCCTCTAGAAATAGAGAAATGGCTTTGTAATCAAATGAGGAGGAGCAAGTAATGCCGGCGTTTGCTGCAAAGACGAGTTTTTCTGAGAGCTTATTGGTAAGGGTATACCCAAAAAGATCACAGAGCACAAATGACTTTGCCGATTTTGTAATGCCCGAGGTATAAATTTTTAGAGAAAATGCGCTTTTAGGTTTAAGAAAAATATCATCACGCTCGTAGTAGATCTTTGCAAAAGGAGTGTTGATAATCATTTCCGGAATTGCCTCTTTTACAGCAGTAAGAGGGGCGTACTCTAATGGCTTAATTTCATGCAGCAGATAGGGGTTTGCGGAGGGCAGGGTGAGTAGTGGAGTGAGTTTAACAGCCGATAGCTCTTTAATTATTTCAGGAGTTAGTGGGACAATTTCATAGGGGACATCCATCCACTTCTCGTTCTTGTTAAAGGTAGCTCCGCTATCTTTTGCAACAAGTATGAATAGGCACTTCTGGGGTGTTAGGCTATCTGTAATTTGATTAATAACAGTTGATTTATAGGTTGCATCTACACTTTTTTCTGGAAAGGTGGCTAAAGGCTCATCCGAGATACTGCCGGCGAGAGATTCGAGAAGGGCATAGGCGTCGGCCCTGTCTTGGTAGGAGTAGTCGATGCGGCGGGATCTATGGAAATCATCGAAAAGAGTTGAAGGTACACCCTCTTTTTGGACGCGTAAAATAGCTTCAAAACAGCGCCGCATGACGAGTAGTTCTTTTTTTAGCCCCTCTTCTGTAAGAGCAACCGAAATTTGAAAGAGCTGTACATCTTTTCCAAGGGCAAAAGTACCGGCACTCACACCTGTGGCGAGCTGCTCATTTTTTAAGAGGCGCGGCAAAGAGTTGTCTGCCTCAGAGCCCAGGACAGATGCCACCAGATTAGCCATGGCAGCATCATTTAAAGTAGATAGGTGAGGAGGAAGTTGCCAGAGAAGGGTAAGTTCACGCGTTTGAGCTTTAGGCTCAATAAATAGGATAGAACCCTCTATCTCTTTTGGAAAGATATTTTCCGGTAGCGGCTCATCTTGAACCTTAAATGAAGGAATTTTGGTGAAATCGGCAATAGTAAGGGCGCGCATCTCTGCAAGTGGCAGGTTGGATAGGAGAATCAGGTGCATCTTATTTGCACTGTAGTGTGTAGACACCCAAGCCCGAATATCCTTAACCGGGACATTTTCGAGGGTCTCTTTATTTCCTGTTGCAAAGGCATGAAAGGGGTGGTCTGGGTTTGCAATTTCTTTTAAAACCTGAAATTCACGTCTGCTATCGCTCGCTTTATTTTTTTCATGCTCTTCATTCACAGCCTTTAATTCGCGGGCAATGGCGTCTGGATTTAGCAGTGGATCGATAAAAAAGTGGGCAAATTGGCCTAAAATCGGGATAAACCCTTCGTTGTTAATCGAGAAGGTGTAGACCGTCTTTTCACTTGCTGTATAGGCATTAAATGATCCGCCATTTTGGGCAATAAACGTGTGGTAGCCCTTCTCATTTGGGTAGGTTTTTGTTCCCAGAAAGAGCATGTGCTCAACCAGGTGAGCCATACCGGCGTGCTGCCCATCGTCCCACGAACCGACATCTACCACAAGAGCCGCGCCTGATTGCTGAGTTTTTGGGTCAGAAATCAGAAGAACTTCCAGACCATTACCCAGAATCAATTTTTCGCGCTCTTGCCCTGCCAGGGCAGGAGAGAGCATTTTCAGTTTATTCTGATCCGCAACAGGTGTATAGCCAGAATCTGCTGATAGAGGAGAGAGGAAGAGCAGGAAAAAGGTGATAAGAGGGAGTAGCGACATCTATAGTTCCTTCAAGAGTTTAATTTGGGCAGTGTGGCATAGGTTTTTGAGAGAATTGTGTGCAGGTTTTCCGCGCGCTCTTCCCAATCGGCACCTAAAAGAGAAAAATCGATTTTTTCCCCGATACGGATATGAATGGCATCGTAGCCAAGGCTCCGTTTTTCGCCTAGTTTCTTTTCCACTTTTTCTGGCGGTGGAAGAATGGCGTAAGTTTTTAATATGAGCGGGTAGAAATGGGTAACACTGCCAGAGCGCTTTGCAAGAAGCGAGAACATTTGTGCACTTTTAGGGTCTGGTTTTGCTACTTCATACTCTCCGGTTAGAGGGTTTTTTCTGTCGCGACCGCCACTTAAAGCGACGTAGATACACTTGCTGCCCTGTTTAAGTAGTTCAGCAATTTTGTGCGTAACAATTTGATTGTGCTCGCGCTTTTCAATGTCATCGTCTGAAATGTAGCGTTTTGAGTAGATGCAAATTAAATTACGCCCGAGACTAAAGGGAATGGCACACGGATCTTTTATCACTCGCTCACCGGCAACGAAATAGATTTTTTCAGCGAGATCTGCATAATTTTTCTCTAGCAAAATGCTCATTAGCTGCGGGTCGAGCTCGCTCTGGTGGTTGGCCATTAAGATCACATTTTCACCGCGATCTATTGCAGATTCAATCTCTGCAAGGTGGGATTCACTCTCTTGATCAAGAGTGGAATTTTCCATGTCGATAAAGGGTTTAAACAGGTCTATCATCGACTGGTAGAAATCAATCGGCTCACGCACGCTCAGGTGTATAGGATTAAATGAGATGGGGTGGTTTTGGCAGTAGCAGATCGCATCGATATAGGTCGTTAAAAGTGTGCTAAAATTAACCGGTGGTGCTGGATTTTTTTTAACAACGTCCAGCATGATTTGAATGTGCTCTGTGAGACCATTTGCTACGCCATCGGAGAGGAGGCCATTCACTCTGTTAATCTCAATTTTTGCCAGGAGCTCCCCTAGCTCATTAGACATGAATCAATTCCTTCTTCTCTTTTGAAAAGAACTGGTAGTCATTTAAGTGGAGAATATCTGAGGTTGCAAAGAGAAGGTCATTTCCACTATTTTTTACCATTTGGGTCAGGTGGTTGCGATCACCGCGCTTGATTTCAAGTTGCGGATTTGTCACCAGTTCAATGGTCTCGCTTTTGCGTGCTGCAAGGAGTTTTTTTATCGAGCGCTCAATGTCGATTAGGGTCGACTCATCTTTTTTGACATTTCCAGAGCCTGTGCAGTAGGGGCATGGGCCGAAAAGGGTCTGGTGAAGCGATTCGCGGTTGCGCTGGCGCGTCATTTCCACAAGGCCAAATTCGCTCATCCCAAGAATGGTGAATTTAGCGCTGTCACCTTGCATCGCATTTTTTAGCGCGTCAAGAACGCGCTTTTGACTTTTGCGCGATTGCATATCGATAAAATCGCAAATAATTAACCCACCCAAATTGCGGATGCGCACTTGCCGCGCAATCTCTTCTGCTGCGCTGATGTTAATATTGACAATCGACTGCTCCAGGTCATCGGAATTACTTCTCTCACCATCTTTTGATGCGCGCATGTTACTTCTACCAGAGTTAACATCAACTGTGTGCATCGCTTCGGTGTGGTCAAAAAAGAGGTAGCCGCCATTATCCATCCAGACTTTGTGGCGCATCGCTTTTTCAAGCTGTCTCTCCACGCCAAAGCGCTCGAATAGGGTAGAGCCAGAAGACGATCTGTCGCGGAATAGCTCAATTTTAATTGGATTTGGGACGTTTTCGCTCTCGCCACCCGTTTTTTTGTAGAGGTCAAGACACTTTTTGTGCATGTTCGGATCATCAAAGATAATCCTGTCAAATCCTTTGTCTATCGCCATCATCAGCGCGCGCTTGACAAGGTCGGACTCTTCGTAAAGCAGGTAAGGAGGAGGAGTTGGCGCGTTAAATTTGTTGCGAATATCCTCCCAAATTTCAACTAGCTGGTGCGCCTCATCAATAAAGGCTTGCTCGTCCAGCGCCTGCACGCTAGCAGTGCGGCAGATCAGCCCCATCTCTTGCGGCAGATCAAACGATCTGATTAATTTTTTTAGTTTATTGCGCGCCGCGACATCCTCAATTTTGCGCGATACGCCGCGGTGAGGGGTGTTTGGAAGTAAAACGAGATAGCGGCCTGGAATAGAGATGTTCGATGTCAGCCGCGCTCCTTTAGCGCCGATAGGCTCTTTTACAACCTGAACAAGGACATTCTGGCCGTCGCGCAGATGGCTGGTGATATCGCTTGAACTCTCTTTGCCGTGTTTGTCTGTCGCTTTGAAGTCCATGTCAAACATCTCTTGGAACTTCTGCGTATTTTGGACAATATCGGAAATATGGATAAAGCCATTTTCTCGCTCACCGAGATCGATAAAAGCGGACTGAATATTGGCCAGAATGTTGGTGACTTTTCCCTTGTAGATGTTGCCAGTAATGGGCCTAAAACTACGCCTTTCGATGACAAAATCAACAAGCTGCTGGTGGACCATTATGGCCATGCGCGTCTCTTTTGACTCGACGTTGATTAGGATGTCTTTAGATGATTGGCTCTCTTCTTTCATTGCGATACTTCAGGAACGTGTTATAAGCACTATGATACCCTAACTCTGCTTTTATCCCCAAACAACCTGGAGAGTTCCTTTTTAACTCCGGGATTGCCGAAGGACAATTCTTGAAATTTTAGAGGGGTATCAAGCTTAAGGGGAGGGTAAATTCGCCCTAATTTTTATTTTGGCTAAGGTCTAAAGGCACCGCGTAGACTTGAATTTGGGTCAAAATGAATGATGATTTTTTTTGTCATGTATCCTCCCACATGAGTGAATATTTCGCCCGCAAATGCGCATGCGCCAACTGTTTTTGCTGTTTCAAGAGAAAGAGAAGGTTCATCGACTACTAAAAGACCTGCGATAAGTCCAGTAGTTAGGCCGAATATTCTTAATACGACCGATAAGAAATTGTCGGTTTCTAATTGTAGGATCCTGTTCTGCAAGGAGCTGTTTTCTTTTTTGCCCTCATTGATTTTATTCTTCTGTATCTCTATTACATTGATTTGTCTGGCAATCAGATCATTAGTCGTTATCCGTGACGCTTCTAGGTGGTTTATCACATTCCTGTAGCAGGCAATCATGGCCGCATCTTTTGCGGCTAATTGAAGGGTTCTTTTTCTGAGTCCCTCTTGAGTTGCTACTGAAAGATGAATAATTCTTTTATCGGCATCGTCTAGGTGATTTGTGATGTCGCGGAGTCCCATCTCAGCCATATCTTGCTCGTTGAAAGTTGCTTGCAAAGGGGGTGTTTGTGTTCCTATTGTTGATGCGATAACCATAAAACTATTGCCCAATAAATAATTGTTTTTTGAATTTTAGGGAGATTATACATGAATAGCACTATTTTTAGCAAGACTATGTGGATTGGTTAAAATATAAAGGGGTCGGCAGGATGGTTGGTATAATAAAAAATCAATTTCATTTATTTAATTATTTTTTTGCTTTGGCTGATTATTCTGTGATTTTGTCTAGTTCGGATTTGAGGTTGGTGATGAAGTGCTGCTCATGGAGGGTGATGGCCCTGTGAATAGAGGAGATGATGGATTCGGGTGAGCTATCGCCGTGACATTTAATAACAATGCCATTAAGGCCTGCCAAAATGGCGCCGGGATAGGAGTCTGGGTTAATTTTACTTGAAAGAGTAGAAAGTTCTGCCCCCATTGCATCCGAGCTGTTTTTTCCAAGTAGCTTCAGTAGATGAGCAGCGATCCCTTCACTTGTTTTTAGAAAAATATTTCCTGTAAAACCGTCTGTAATCAGAATGTCAATATTGCCGGAAAAGGCATCTTTTCCCTCAATATTTCCGAGGAAATGGGGCTCATTTTGCAGCAAATTAAATGCTTTTTGTAGCTCTTGAGGGCCTTTATCTCTTTCGCTGCCAATATTGAGCAGGCCAATTGTTGGGTGGTTGTTGCCGAGGGTCTTGTGGTAGGCCTTTCCGATTGCAGCATATTGAAGTAGGTTAGAAGCGCTCCAGTGAACCTGAGCGCCGACGTCAAGGACGCTCATCGGCCTATCTGCTGTTGGAATTTCGGCAAGTAGGGCAGGTCTTGTTACGCCAGGAAGGGGTGGCAAACCACTTTTTGCCGCCGCAAAGGCAAACAGCGCCCCGGTATTGCCAGCTGTGATAAAAGCATCTGCCGATTTTGCGCGAAGCTGTGCAATGCCAAGAGCGATTGATGAGCCGCCTTTTGTGCGCAGTGCGCTATGCGGATTAGCGCACATATCGACTGTTTGTTCTGCAAAAATAGGCGCAAGATTGCTGCCATTACACCGATTAAAAAGGTCTTCCCTGCCAATGGGGGCAATAATTGCCCGGGTTTTGAGGGTTTCTGCCAGGGGAGTGAGAGTGCGAAGAAGATCGTGGGCAGCGGTGTCACCGCGCCCCATGATATCGACTATAATACGAGGAAGATGGGCCCCTTTTTCTTGCGAGCGGTTGTCCATCGCTAGGCCCCTGTCCCTTAAGAGATATTTCTTAGTTTACGCGCTCTTCCGAGGATTTTACCATCGCTCTTTTCGGCGCTATTCAAAACCATGCGATCTCCGTAGTGGCCGCAAGCCAGACAGGTGCGGTGAGGAAGAGCATCTGCGCCACAATGGGTGCACTTTTGCGAGTGGCAAGGTTTTTTTGCGTGGTGAGAGCGTCTGATGCGTTGCGCGTGTCTTGACGATCTATTTCTTGGGACTGCCATAGGGAGACCTTTCTAAGTGATTATGGATGCCATTATAAGACGATTTCCAGATTCATGCCAAGAGATTTAATATCTCGCGAGACGCATTCTCGCTTGCAACCCCTTTTCCAAAGAGCTTAATAACTCGCTCGCACATAGCGATGATCTCTTTTCTGTCCTTCTCTGATGTTAAAAGTTTTTTTGCACAGAGGTATAAACTATCATCTGTTAAATCATCGCCAACTAGCTCTGGAAAGACCTCTTCTTTAAGCATAATTGAGGGAAGTGAATAGAATTTTCGCGCTGTTTTTTTTATTAAAAAACGTGCAGCAATTCTCTCGATCTGGTTTAAATCGTAAAAAGCGATAGTTGGCACTTTATATCTGGCTAGTTCAAGAGTTATTGTGCCCATTTTTGAGAGCGCTAGCGTGGAGGAGGCAACTATTGTAGCTGTTTCTTTTGGAGAGAACAAGGATGTGTGATCTCCTTGTTCAAATAGTTCTTTGATAAGAGGTGTAAAGCGCGGATCTGCAACTGAAATCGCAAAATGGAGGGAGGGGTCATCTGCTAAAAGACGCTTTGCAACCCGCGCCAGATAGGGGAGGTGGCGGGTAATCTCTTGCTTGCGAGATCCGGGAAAAAGGGCGCAGATTTTTTTCTTTTTTGCTCTATTAGCATCCGGGGTTTTTAGTGGGTTAATTAGTGGGTTGCCAACATATACAGTGCGCAGCGATGTGTGGGCAAAATAGGGCGGTTCAAAGGGGAAAATAACCAGCAGAAGATCAAACCATTTCGCCATTAATTCTACCCGTCCGGGCCGCCATTTCCAGACAGTTGGTCCAATATATTGGCAGATTATTCCGGTATAGCCCGCTTTGCGTAGAGCGCCTGCCAGCCGCATATTCATTTCGGCGTAGTCAATAAGGACGATAACCCGCGGTTGCTGCAGGGTAACGGCTTTTTTAAGGGTAAAAAAATGTTTTAAAATACGCGGCAGGTGGGGGATAAGTGAGAAAAACCCCATCGCCTCAAACTCCTCCATAAGAATCAGGCACTCCATCCCAGCGGCGCGCATTTTTGGGCCACCGACACCAATAATTTGGAGCTTTTTATTCTTTTTGCGAAGCGATTCAATGAGGGCCCCGCCGTGGAGGTCGCCGCTTAACTCACCTGCAAAAATAAAGATATCGGGCCTCGTAGACTTCTTTGGAAGGTTTTCAGGGCCATTGAAATTGCTTTTTTTTGTCACGGCTAAATCTCAGATGAGGGGTCTAGAGCTTCCAATTGGCGCGCCATCCAGAATATGCCTTGTCTAAAGGTTTCAGGAGCTGTCCCGTGGCCATCTTTTCCAATTGCGGGAACAATATTCATTGTCACATCGGGCGATTTATTCCCGTTTTTGTAGTTTAATTCGGAAAGATCCATTAACAGCTCGAAAGTATTTGTTGTGCCGACGCGGATATCGCGGTTGCCCATTTCAATATGTATCGGCTTAAAGGTAAGATTTGTGTAGTGGTTTTTGAGGTCAAGAGCTTTGAGAATAGGGCTATCTTGCAACTCTTTAAATTCTTTCGCATAGTGCAGGCGCGTCATAGGCGCGTAGCAGAGAATAGGCCCGAATATTTGAGGGAATCTGGCGGCCGCATGGAGCGACATATAACCGCCGCGTGAGAGGCCAGAAACGCCGACTTTTCCATCAATAAGAGCCCCTTTTTCTTGCAAAAAGGCTATAGCTTCACCTATTTGCCCAAGAAAAGTTTCAATGATGTTGTTGCCTTTAGCGATCTCTTCCGACCAGAGTTCAATGGCTCTTGTTGGTTCGATATCCGAAGCGTGGCATGGGAGGGTGAGCGAGAAGATACGCCAAGGGAGGTGAGAAGTAAAGGTGACTGGCTGGTTGATTGGTGATAGGCATATGCTGTCCTCGCCTGTAAGGGTGAAGTAGAAAAGAGCTGGAAGCGGTCCGTCTGTCAGGTCGGGGCCTGTATGATAGAGGTTGATACCAGATGGAAGTTTGAGTGTATGGTAGGTGGTCATTAGCGGGATCGCCTCCGTCTTTTTCGGTTTGGGGAATCGCTCCGCGGAAAAGAGGGGTCGCCAATTGCTTGGCCGCGGTTTGGGTTCTGGATTTTGTATTTCTCATACGCGCTATTCCAGCGCTCCCAGTTAGCGGCAAGGGTAGGGTCTAGAAGCGAGCGGATGTTAAAGAATTTAAGCGCATGTTTAAAGTCGGGATCGTTAGGTACTTTGTACGATGGGCGTCTACCGGGTTGTAAAGGGCAGAAACGGTATTGTGTTGCCAGGACGGTACTGGTTGCGTAGCGGAGCTGATTTGGCAGAATAAAGAATGTCGAAAAAACTTCATTAATGGCAGTTCGGCTCTCGGTTTGAACCTCGCCGAGGTGGGGAATAGTGCCTTGGCTAAGGAAGTGGGTGTGGAGGTGGTGCTCCATATAAGGAAATAGGAGCGATGCGAGTAGAACAGGCCGCGACAGAGGACGTTTGCCTATTTCTACGCGCTCTTTCTGTGTTTTATCGATCAGCTCTAGCATGGAAAAGACCTTCCCGTGCCGATCGGGATGGGCTTTGTCGGACAAGAATTTTGCGAGAGTAGGTAGGAGCGCCATCAGGAAGCGCTGCTCGTGGAGAAGGTGGAAGAATTTGGCGCTATAGCCCAGCTCAAGCATGCGCAATAACTCTTCAAAAACACGCGCTTGCGAACTCTTCAAAATATCATCGCGACACTCAGCTAAACCGAGGAGTGCTTCGTGGTCGATTTCCAAGTCAAAACGGGCCTGAAATTTGAGCAGACGAATCATGCGCACAGGGTCTTGCTTAAAGCGCAAATGGGCGGGTCCGATGGATCGCAAATAGCGTGCGGCAACATCGGCATAGCCATTTACATAGTCAATAATCGTCTCTGTTTTTGGGTCGTAAAAGAGGGCGTTAATGGTGAAATCTCGCCTGAGGGCGTCCTCTTCCGCGCTCCCGTAGACGTTGTCTGAAAGAACTATCTGATCCTCTTTATTGTCGCCTTTGCGGAAAGTGGAAACCTCGATAATATTGCGGCCAAAACGGACGTGGGCTAGACGAAAGCGCTTGCCGATAAGGATGCACGCGCGGAAGAGTTTTTTAATCTCTTCAGGTTCTGCCGATGTCGAGACATCCCAATCTTTTGGGTCTGCTCCGAGCAGAAGGTCGCGGACGCAGCCACCGACGGCATAGGCCTCAAAGCCGGCCTTTTGGAGTGTTTCAATGACATTGAGCGCATCGCGGTCGATGAGATGGCGCCCAATTTGGTGTTCTTCGAATGTAAAAATGCGCAATTGAGCCGCTGCCTGTATGATATTCATATAAAAAGCATATTTTACCAGACTTCCCCGATCCTGGCAACCGGATATCGGCATCTGCTCACTATATTAACTAAATTTTATTTGGGAAAAGGGTTCCGGTTTGGTAGTATGGGGGGATTATGGTGAGGAGTGTGGCTATTTCAAGGCAGGTGATGGGAGCATTGCTTGTGGCGGGAACAACAATTGGTGCGGGGATGCTGGCGCTGCCTGTTGCCACGGGTAGTTCTGGCTTTATGCCGGCGGCAACGCTCACTATTTTTAGCTGGCTTTTCATGCTCTTTTCAGCACTTCTGCTCCTCGAGGTGGCAACGCACATGCCGGAAGGGTCAAACCTCATTTCAATGGCCACGCGCACTCTTAAAAAGAAGGGTCAGCTTCTTGCTTGGGCGCTCTATTTGCTTCTTTTTTACTCGCTAACAATTGCCTATATCGTCGGTGGTGGTGGCTTTTTTGTACAAATTACTAATGGCTTTTTAAGCGCGCCTATTGCAACTCTTCTTTTTGTGGCTCTTTTTGCCCCGATTATTTACGCCGGCGCTCATGCCGTTTCCCTTGTCAATGCGCTGCTTATGGGAGGGCTTTTTCTCTCCTACTTTCTTTTTCTTGTTTTTGGCTGGAGCGAGGTTAGTCCTGCTCTTTTGAAACAGGCCAACTGGCTTGCAAGCTTCTCTGCTTTTCCTATTATCTTTATATCCCTCAGCTTTCAAGGTTTGGTGCCAAGTCTTTATAGCTATTTATCCGGAAATGCTGCTGTCACGCGCCGCACCATTATTTTAGGGTCGCTCATGCCCCTGCTGCTCAACCTCGTTTGGCTTGCCCTTGTCCTCGGTATTGTGCCTGAAGGCGGTCCGCACGGCCTTGCTGCTGCTAAAGCTGCTGGCTTTAATGCAACAGTTCCGCTTACCTATTTTCTCTCATCGCCATTTGTCATGGTGTGCGGCCTGGGCTTTGCTTTTTTTGCTTTAACTACCTCTTTTTTGGGGGTCTCTCTCGGTCTTTTTGACTTCTTTGCAGATGGATTTAATATTCCCAAAACAAGTAACAAAAAGTGGCTTATCGGTTTTGTTCTTTTTGTGCCAACCACGCTTATTGCCATTTCGCGCCCAGATATTTTTCTTTTGGCGCTCAATTATGCTGGCGGTCTCGGCTCTTCACTTCTGCTCGGAGCGCTTCCCATTATTATGGCCTTTCTCTTGCGATACACGAGGCTACGGGACAGTTTCGATAAGGGGCAACGCATGCTTTTTGGGGGCAGAGTTCTCCTTGCTGGTATGATGATTTTTCTTCTCTTTGAGATTATTTGCGCAATAAAAGAGCTAGTCTAAAATTCCTTTTTTTATCTATAGGTGTATAAAACTATATACTTATTTGGTCTATGTGGACGCGTCTAAATTTTCTTTTTATTTTTCTATTAATTACTAGTTTTTTACCTATCAAAGTTGAAGAGGAGCATAAACCATCTCTTCTTGCTTTTGTGGGTAGCAGCTGGTGCCCTTTTTCGCAGCAATTTGTACAAGATATCTTGCCAGAGCTAGAAAAGCAGTGGAGTGTGGCGCTTATAGACTATCCAGAAAGGGGAGCTGTTTTACCGCAAGAGGTAGCTCTCCTTCAAGAGCGTTTTCAGATTGAGGCCATTCCAACACTTCTTCTTTTAGACGCGAATCAGCAAGAGGTGTGCAGGGTTCCTTATAATGCTGCCGGGCTAAGCGCAAAAATTACCGCTAATTACGCCCATTACATGGAAATTAATTCAGCAATTGCAATGGGTGAAAAAGAGTTCTCGGCAGAGCGCTTAGCAGCGAGTTATATGCTTGCAAAAGAGATAGGTAATAGACGGTTACAATTGGAACTAATTTCTATTGGCTTAAAAAACCCGACAGATACTTTCTTTCTATTCGAGAAATATCAGATTTTGGCAGAAAATTTTGAGATCAATAAAGAGGAAATGAAGGATTTGCGCCGTCAAATTATAAGGCTTGATCCGGCTGGTGCTCTCGGCTCACAGCTGATGCTCGCTTTTGTTGATTTCCGCGCTAAATCAGGGGGCCCTCTTTCAAAAAGAGAGAGCGCCGAAAGGGCAATTGAACCACTACTGCTCTATGTAAAAAAGTTTGGAGGAAAGGATAAGGCGGCCCTCTGGCGCGCTCATAGCGCTATTTCTGAATATCTTTTTACGCGCGCGCAGTTTAGAGAGGCACTAGAGCATGCAAAAGCAGCCCATGCAAGCGCGCCTGCGGAGGTCAAACCCCAAATCGAAAAAGAGATCAGCTATATCAAGAGCTGTTCTTCTGAGGGGGAAGTAAATTAATTCTATGAAATAACTACTGATTCCTCTGAGCCAGCTTCACTCAGAACCTCTTCATGCTCCTGCATACCCGAATTGCTCTTTTCCGTTTGAGTTGTTAGAGCACTGTGAAAAAAACTGTCAGATGTCTTACCTTTTTCTAAATCTTGATCAGCAATAGGTTTTTTTAGTGTTATAAGCTTTGTAAAAATTGAGCTGCCGTGGAGGGTTGCCAAATGGTTCATAATCTCTTTTCGTGTTTTTAATGAAATAGACCCTGTTGTTGTGAGGAGTGTTGAATAGAGAGTAAAAGACCCATCTTCATTACAGCCAATTAGCCAGCTTACCTCTTTTCTTGAATAAGGGGCCCTTTGCATCTCCTTTAAATCGAGAATGATTAATTCTCCTGGTTTGAGATGATCAATCGCTCTTTCTATATGTACGTTTGCTAAAAACTCTCTATGTATAACAGGATTCAAAGAGGAGTCTTTAAAAACAGCTTCAATAAAAGTCTCTTCAATCAAACTAATTATTTGCGGAATTTCCGAGAAATTCCCGGTATGAGCAGGGGAAAAAGCGGGGTGTCCACCTTTTATCCGCGCCTCCATTGTTTTTAGGATCTCGAGATGCTCAAAATCATTCCACAGCGCCTCTAACTGGTGGTCGTGATTTTTTATGTAGATTTGATAGAGCAAGTGTAAAAGAGAGAGCGTGTGAAGGAGCGTCTCAATTGTAAATGCGGAGTAGGTACTCTGAGTACTTAATGGAAGAGGGCCGATATCTTCAAGAGGAGTCTTACTTTCACTCTTTTCAAGGGCTATCAGATAGAGGTGGCCTCTGAACGGGGGCTTCCGCATCTTATCAAGCTTTGCACTTAAGGTCTCGAGGGTTTCTTCCAGGTATTCAGCAGCACTTGCTAGCATTGCAAACACTTTTATCTCATGAGGCCTAATATACGCGCCGAGAGATTTTTCATTGCCCTCTGCTTGCAAGAGGAGGTTGGGCTTTTTCTGCGGGACTTCAGATAGGCTAAAGGCTGATTGAAGACTTTGTCCGATTGTACTGATCGCTTCAATTGTTTTTTTAATTAGATCATCAAAATTAAAAGGAAGGAGAGGCTCTTGTGGGATAGAAAAAGCGAGCGCTTCTACAAAAATTAGAGGTGCTCCATTTTTGATTAATAAATAATCGAAAATCTCTTCTGGGTAAGCAAATAAGGCCTGCTCTATATTCTCCTCTGAGTGAGGATAAATAAGATGAAAAGGCTTTGAATTTCCTGGGTTTTTTTGAATTACAACGCCTTCTAAAAAACCTCCCTCTATTCTGATTTTTAATAGATAAGAAGTTTTTTCTGCATTTTTAAAAGCGTTAATCAAATCATTTTTCATCGCCTGCATAGGTTCACCCATGCCCGAGCTTTGCTTCGGAGAGAAACGCTTTTTAACGCCCAGCAGACCATCTTGAATATTTAAAAGTGCGAGATATTCTGTGTAATTAAAAATCAGCTCATCTTTTTGTGCGGTGAAGAAAGGTTGAAGTAGAATCGAGGGGCAATCGGCAGATCCAATTTCTTGAAAAAGCGATAAGCAGGCGAATAGAGCGGCTTCTTCTAGAGATAGAGCGCCAGTTAAATCACCCGCAACTGTTTTGCTAATGAGCGAAGCTATCCCAATAGAGCTACTGCCAGAGAGCGCCAGGATAAGCTTATGGGCAGCAGTTTCCCGCTCCATTTTTTTACAGATCAGATCAAAGAAGTTCTTTAAAGGGGGTTTTTTAAGTAAATCTTCTACTTCAGTCTGCCGATCTGTAAAAATGAGCTGGTCTGGGCTCTCTATTTCATGGAATTCGCTGTATAAAGATATCTCGGTAATTTCCCAATCTTTAAATGTGGTTGTAAGAAGAGCGGTCGGGGAGTCTAAAGCTCTATGGCCTGTTCCATGAAATGTGCACTCTCTATTACCCCCTTTTTGGATGATGGTCAGGGGGATATTTTTTCCATCTTGTCTTAGAGTAACAAGGAAGTGGCCACTTTTTTGTGATAAGAGGACTCTTTGCAGGTAGTCGATTTTTTCTTCTCCGCGCTCATGGCTAGGGAGAGGAAGTTTCTGTAGCGCCTCATTAAATAGAGCATCAATTTTACTTTGCAGGGTTTTTAAAAAGAGAAGATTTTTAATTTTCTCTTCAAATTTGGGAGGGTTTTTTCGAGCAAAATTCTCTAGAAGTGGGAGAGTTTCAGGATCACACCGACTTTTCCACCCCGTCTCTTCACCGAGAGCACTTAAACAGCCAGCCACTAGTTGTGCGCAGATGTAGAGTGTATTAAAAAAAGATTCTCTTCTCGCACTGTCAGTTCGCGAGCTATTGAGCACTTCAATGTCACAAAAAGCCCTTCCAAAATGCATGTCACTAGACCTGAGAAGAAGATTAAATTCTTCGCCTAAAAAGGTAGAGAGCTGCTGTGGGATGCTGTTTTTAGAGTCAGTCCCTTCGCTATCTGACTCAGAGTCTGCTGTTGCGAAAAAAATGTCGATAATTTCCTTGTGTTGAAAGGGGTCGCTGCTAGAGGTTGATGAAGTAACTGACATAAAAAAACAGGGGAAATTATAGGGGTCAATGATAGCAAGAGCAGCATTTATTTACCAGCGGCGCTCATTCCAGACAGTGACTTTCAGGAGCTCTTTCGGAAGCTCAAAGAGAAAACGCGATGGGCTTGATTTGGAGTCGCGGCCAGAGCGCTTCCGCTCTTTTGCCATGCTGAGAACCAGCTGCCTTTTGGCCCGCGTCATGCCGACATAGAAGAGGCGCCTCTCCTCTTCGATGCCAGATGGACCGAGCGATTTTTCGTGCGGTAAGATATGATCTTCAAGGCAGGTCAGAAAGCAGAGTGAAAATTCAAGCCCCTTAGCGCTATGAAAGGTCATTAAATTGACTCCGCTTCCTTTCTTCTCATCTTTCCCTTCAAAATGGTTGCGATTAAGCATCGAGTGCGAGAGGAAATCAGAGAGTGAGATCATTTCGCCTTTTCCATCTTCTTCCATCTGCTTTTCATACTCTTCAAGCGCAGTAACTGTTTGTAGGACATTTTCCCATTTAAAGCCGCGCATCTTCTCTGATTTAACCTCTGCTTCAATCGACTTTTTGAAATGAGAAAATTCGATAAACCAGGAAAGAGCTGTACTCAAACTCTGCTGACTAAAAACTTTTTGCGATTCTTTAATTAAGTTGACAAAACCGGTGATGCCCATAAGCGCTCGTTCCGAGAGTTTATTGGCGGATTCAAATGTGCCGTTTGCAATTTTCTCTAAAATAGAAAATAGCGGAATTGTCTCTTTCCGATTTTGCTGGGTTAATTTATCTAACGTCTGTTCGGAAATGCCGCGCCTTGGAAGGTTGATGATGCGCAAAAGAGCCTCACCATCAAATGGATTGGCAATCACGCGCAGGTAGGCCACCAGATCTTTAATCTCACTTCTCTCAAAAAACTCTGTACCTCCATGGACCACATAGGGAATCCCCCGCATCCACTGCCCATTTTTTTGCCAGCTCGCATGCATCAGAGCTGTTTCAAAGGTTCTGGAGTGTATGTTTGATCTGTAAAGAATAACAATTTCACTCCACGGAATATTTAGTATCTCTTTGTAGTGAACCATCCGGTCAATTACCGCGGTTGCTTCATCAATTTCTGTGGGCGCGTGAAAAAGCTCGATCGGTTCTCCGGGAGCCCCATTGCTCCAGAGCTCTTTGTCTCGCCGCTCTTTGTTGTTGCGGATCATCCGATTAGCCGCTTGCAAAATGGTCGGGGTCGACCTGTAGTTCTGCTCGAGTTTGATCACCTCATCTGTTTCAAATTGCAAAATATGCTTAATCTCAGCACCGCGCCAGCTGTAAATGGACTGGTCATCGTCACCCACAACGCATAAGTTGCCATGTTTTGCGGCAATTAGCGAGGTAATGGCGTATTGTACCTCGCTTGTGTCTTGATATTCGTCAATCATGACATAGCGGTAGCGCTCTTGGTATTTTGCGAGAACTTCTGGGTGCTTTTGCAGAAGTTCAAGCGTAAGTGTGAGCAAACTATCAAAATCGACTACATTATAGGCGCGCATTGCTTGCTGCAGTGAGCCGATAAGCTCTCCGGTAAAACCTTCATGCCAGCCAGGGTGGTCAGCTGTAATCGCACTGGCCGCATCTTCTGGAATGGTCGATTTGGCTTTCAAAAAGGCGATTTTTTCAATAGCTTCTTTCAGTGAGGGTAGTGTTCCCCCCTCTTCTAATTTTTGGCGAATTAGTTCGGTGAGCAGGCGTGTACTCTCGGTTTCCGAGTAGAGGGTGAATTTTTTTGTAAACCCCAGTTTTTCAATCTCTTTGCGCAGAATCTGCATACAAAAGCTGTGAAAAGTGGAAAGGGTAATTTTAGATGCGGCGGCTTTGCCAACCATTTCAGCAACCCGCGCGCGCATCTCGCCCGCAGCTTTATTGGTAAAAGTTAAGCCCAGTATCGAATCTGGGGAGATCTTTTTCTCTTCAATGAGGTAGGCAATGCGGTGGGCCAGAACGCTTGTCTTGCCACTGCCGGCGCCTGCTAAAATAAGTAAGCGGCCCTCTGTTGTAGTCACAGCTTTTTTTTGAGAGGGGTTTAGTTTTTGCAATTCCAAAGGAGAGCTCTTATCTATTTAACGAAAAAGCCAAATAACCAGAAAAAACCTGGTTAGATGGCTTTATTTTTTTGGAGTGGTAAAAAGGATTACCAGCTCGCTTTAACCCAGCCTGGAGCACGAGCAAAACCGATAATTTCGCGGATGCACATACGTGAGGCTTGGAAAATACGCTGTACTCCACGAGGACGGCCCGTATATTGGCAGCGGTTGTGGAGGCGGACAGCCGAACCATCTTTAGACATAGCGCTGAGCTTAAAGATAAGCGTTCGCTGCGCATCTGAGCCAACCTCAGCCTTTAAAATCTGTTCCTTTAATGAGGCGCGCTTCTCTTTGTCTAGTTTAACGCGGATGCGCTGTCTGATATCTTTTTGAATTTTTGATGTTTTTGCCATAGTGTCCTATAAAACTTTAAAGTAAATTACTTCCACTTCTTCTGAATGGTTTTGACAGCTTGTGCCTGATTTCTGTTTGGATCGAGTTTATTTACAATGCGGCGGCGTCCTTGACGGATAACCACAATGTCACCCTTTGATGGGTCTGCCTTCAGAGAGGAGCGATACTTCATAGATAACCTTTTAGTTTTTAATCTCTAGTCTACATTTATAGCGCAACGTGCGATTTAGAGGCAAGCACGATCCTCTATTTAACCATCGATTTGCGAAAACCTTGCTCTATATTTTCCGTTTGGCTAAACTGACATTTCTTAAGTTTCAAAGATAAAGGCTATTACAATGAAGAGAACCTACCAGCCAAGTAAGATTAAGCGTAAAAGAACTCACGGTTTCAGACTCCGTATGTCAAGCCCAGGTGGCCGCAACGTTATTAACCGTCGTCGTCGCAAAGGACGCCATCAGCTGGCTGTCTAATTTTCAAAAGCGGAGGCTTTTTGACTCTCGAAACAGCTCCCAAACATCTCTTTCCCAAAAGCTGTCGTTTGCTTAAATCAAGCGACTATCAAAATTTGCGCCTAAATGGCAGGCGCTGGACCTGTCTGCCTATTCTTATTGGCTACAGACAAGGTGGCTGCCCCTCGCCGCGCCTTGGGATTACCGTATCAAAAAAATTTGGAAAAGCGCACGAGCGAAACCGCTTTAAAAGGGTGGTGCGCGAGGCTTTTCGTAAGTTAAGGGGTAATTTTCCAGTCGGTCTCGAGCTTAATGTCCTGCCCAACCCGCAATACCAGCTATCTGGGGCTCTCACCGAGGGTATTATCGCAGGCGAGCTCTCCCGTTTTGCGCTCTATTGCCAAGAAAAATTTAGCTCAAAAGCACAACTATCCCGCTGAATTTCAGATCGATCTTTATTAAAATTATTTTTTTATTCAAATTAAAAAAAATATTTACATCCACTTTGAATTTTAAAAGAGTTGATTTTATTTTTTAATTGACATACATTCTATTTTTTAATTGACTCTCTTGCGATGCGAGGGTTTGTTTAGGGGGTAGGGTGTGCTGGTGAGAAGTGTTGATTGGGGTGATGAGCATAAAGCGCAATTTAGTGCGCTCGTTCGGTTTTTGGCGATAGAGCCTGTAGAAAACGACACTTTTACAAGTGAGCGCGTAGCAACTCTTGCCGAGCACCTCCGATCGCGACCCCTAAATCTTCAGGGAGAGGGATTGCAACTACTTTCAAATGCTCGTGTTAGGGGCGCGGTAGAATTTTTTTCTAGGGATTTTTTAACAATAAGCGTCGGTGAATTAATGAGGTCAGATTGGGGCATCAATCCTTCTTTTATTTTTCTGGATAGGGATCCAAATAATCTTGCCCCCGTTGCGGTCAACCTGTCTACCAGGGAAGTGCGATTTTTAGTCGGGGCAAAAAGTGCGGTGGCTCTGGCTTTTGACTTTTTTGCTAATGTTCTAGCCTGTAGCCCCGATCTTTTTGAGGGAGTTCGTCGCCACTATTTTTCTGGTTGGATCGCCTATAAAGAGCCTGGCGGCCTTGATTTGTCTCTTGAAGAGTCTACTGCGCTTGTTCAAGGGCGTCTTTTTTCCATTATTCGTTCTGAGCGAGATTCCGGCTTATTGGCAGCCGAGGCTCTTCCGGAGGCTGACGGCGCTTATTATAAAGATTTTTATAAGATCGAAGAAATAATTCGTTAATTTTGTTATTATAAATTATTTTAATTGTAATTTTGTTTTGTTTAAAATCCATTTTTATGTAAAATACATATGTAACTTTATTTAAAATGTAAAAAAAGGAATTTTTATGTCGACAATTTTTTCTGCACCCCCGGCCGATCGGAATCAAGATGCAGAACCCTCACTGCTTAATTTTTTTGGCTTTCGACTTGTAGATGAGAATACCCAGGAGTATCGGCCTGATGAGGGAGATCGTCTTGTTGAGAGGCTCATTCAAGAGCCAATTAAAGAGCAATGGAGGGTTCTTGATCTGATTACAGATGATGCTGTCGAAGGGCGTGTTGATCGTTGCTTGGATGATTATCTATTTAACGAAATTCAGGATCATATTGTAGGGCAGGTATCAGCACAAATCACTTTAGTTAATGGTGAATTTCGACTTTCGAACGGAAATTCGATAGCGCTTAACTTCTGGGAGCAAGAGGTTGTTTTTAATAGAAATGGCAACAGAATTCATGCTTCGGTGCGCCAGCTATTTGCCGCCCTTTCTCTTCTTGACCATACAGGAATTTATACCACTATGCGGCGTCATTATTTTGTCCAGTTGATAGTTGAAATGGGTGGGGTTGTTGAAGTTCCAAGATATCAGAATATTGAGGATATCAGAAATCAGGCAAGAGGGCTCTTCAATCAGGAGATGCTCGACTCTAATAGCAGAATGAGCTTTCTTGAAAATGGTCTTCCGCAAGAGGATCAGCGGTTTTTTCGCATGAACAATGTGCTGAACCGATTAGTAAACTTTCCTAATCGGTGATTAGTGAACGGACAGGGGCCCATTTTTCCATCCCCTGGGTCCAGATAAGAGTCTCTAAATTCAGCTCTTCGCGCTGAAAAAGGCCGCCCATTGCTTGGCCGCTGAAAGGGCCTGTTTTCTCTCTTTTTTTATTTAGATAGAAAAAGAGTTTGTTTGCCTCAAAAGGGTAGCAGCTCTCCACCTCATGTTCACCGCGAAGAGGGGTGCGCTCTTCACAAGCTTCGGAAGAATTGGCTGAGGCTACAGGAAGGGGTTTTGCTTCAAATTGCCGCCTTTTTTGGGCAAGAATAAAGAAGACAATGCCCCATGTGAGGATTTGTAAAAGTGTTGATTTCATATAACTTTAATAATAAAGAATGTGACAATTTCTGTCTCTTATTAAATATTTAGTTTAGCAAGAATCCCTCTTCGTTTCACTACGAGATGGCAAGGAAAATAAGATAAGAAAAATTAGCAGGATACAGGATGGGC
>JAYUZV010000103.1:0-12244 GCA_043751475.1 Chlamydiia bacterium | reverse complement strand
TGTCCGAGGTGAGAAAGGGCTATTCCCATAAGAAAGGTCGCGCGCTGTTTGAATGCGCTATCTTCAGGTGCAAGGGTAAGCGCTCCTTCTAGCTCGGGGAGTGCTTTTGTGTAGTTGCCTTGCGAAATAAGGGTCTCTCCGAGACGCAGGCGAATAAAAGCGGTTAACTGCTCGGGTAGGCCATCGATTTTGGATGCTTTGGTGAATAGAGCAAGCGCTTCTGTCAGCTTGCCACTACTGCCTAGCAGCTCGCCCTGATCAAGAAGTTTATTTGCGTAGGTAATCGAGAGCTCATTATTTTCTGTAAAAGCTGTTCTGTAGAGCTCGCTTGTGGTTTCGAGGTGAGAAAGGGCCATTTCGTAGTGAGATTGCGCTTCCTCGAACTTCTCTTTTTGTAGAAGCAGATGGGCTAAATTGAGGTGAATGGTGCCGATTAGCCGCTCCTCTTTACTTCCGGCGGCAAGGGCTGCCCTGTAGTGGGTTTCTGCTTTTTCCATAGAGGCTCTATCGCTGCCGGCGAGATCGCCAAGATGGGCGTGGAGGGCTGATTCGTTCTGTGCTGACTCGAGGGAGAGGGCCTCTTCAAACGCCGCTTTGGCGCTTTCTCTGTCGCCGCTTGCAAGTGCATCCTCACCTATGTGCATGATCTCCTCAGATAGGGCAGCAAGCGCCTTCGGAAGCATTATTCTGCAGAGTTTTTCACTCTCTTTTTCTTGGAGCCCTAGTTTAAATTGCACAGCAGCCTGCCGGTATTGCCCACTTGCTAGTAGCGCCCTACCAAGGGTGTAGTTGGTCTCTCCAATAACGCCAAGTGCTATTGCTTTTTCAAGAGTTTCAATCGCTTGCTCATAGGAGCCGAGCTGGTAGAGACTTTTCCCAATGGTGGCTTGAAGAGAGGCTTGCAAAGAGGGGAGTCCACTTTCGCAAAGCGAGGCCTCTCGATAGGCGGCAACTGCTTTATCGTAGTGGCCTTTTTCTCTGTGGAGATTGCCCATAGCAGTCAGTAGGTGGGCAGTGAGTCTCCCATCATTTTTACTCAGTTCAAGACCATCGAGATAAGCTTTGCTGGCTAGTTCGCCACTGCCTTGAAGCTGGTAGCAAGTGCCAATGCGCAGCAGAAGTTTCGCTTCAAGGAGCGGATCGGGGTGGTGCTGCAAACCGGAAAGATAGGTAGTAAGAGCCATTTCCACCTTGCCCTGGGCCATTTCAAGGTCGCCTCTGTGTTTAGCAATGAGCGCGCTTGCAGGCATGTCTTGCACTACTTTAGCCACAGCTTCCACTTTTTTAAGAGGTAAAGGCTTATAGGACGAGCTGCTCTCTTGCTTGTAAATGAAGAGAGTAAGAGCGATAGGTGTTGTGAGAAGAATGGTAACAAGTGCTCTAGATTTAAATGACGCCATAATTATCCGATGTAAATATAGTTATTCTATTAACCGAAATCTCTCAAATTGCTTTAATTAAATCAAATCCTTTTAATTGATTAATGGCGATCTTCTCAGTAAATTTTTCCTTTGATTCTTTTTTGCCTATTCGTTAGTCTCGAAAAATACTTTTATTATCAGGAGTTTTTTAGCCATGAAGACAATTTTTTTTCTCCCTCTATCACTCTGTTTAATCACCACTCTATCTGCCGATTCTGTTCGCGCGGGAGCTATTGCCGATGATGGGGATTACACAGCCCTTCAGGCGAGAGTCGAGAAGCTCGAAAAAGAGCCGCGCACACTTTCTTCCTATCGCGATATCGGTGTGGCTGAGCGCCGCGGAAATGTTTACCTCGAAGGGGAGCTGCTCTACTGGAAAATTTCTGAAGAAAACCTCTCCATCGCTATGCAAACAAGTGAAGAGGGTGAGATTATCAATGGCCATGTGGTCCATCCCGACTTCCAGTGGGAGCCTGGCTTTCGCCTTGGCGCTGGGATCAGCTTTTCTGGTACAAATAGCGATGCACGCGTGCGCTGGACCCATAATAGCTCTAACATTCATGACAATTCTGTACCCACTCCTCCAAATGTCTTTGAAGGACTCAACCATAACGCCAAAAGTTTTGACTTTCGTTGGAAATCGAAACTCGATATGGGAGATATCGCCCTTGGACACACAATTGCTTTAAACAAACACTTTCAGGCCCGTCCGTTCGCTGCTCTTCAGGCGATTCGGCTGACACAAAATACAGAGGCTACCTATTTTGGATCTGAGATGACAACAGTTGTCGATCCGTATCAGTGGATCTTGAAGCAGCAGAGCAGATTTTGTGGGCTAGGACCTGTGGTAGGAGCCGACCTGCTGTGGACTTGTTATAAGGGGTTTAGTATTTATGGAACCGGTGCGGGTATGCTCTACTACGGCCGTGTGAGCTCAAGCCAGATCCAGCAGGAAAAAGAACTGGTAGCAGCTCCTTTTGAGAGCTCCTTCAGTTTCGATGACTCTCTTTACACAAACAAATTTGGTTATAACCTGGGGGTTGGCGCGCGATTTGACGGCTCATTTTCAGCCGATAGCGTTCATGTTGGCTTTGCACTTGGTTGGGAGCTGCTCTCTTTACCAGATCAGAATCAGTGGAGCCGAACAATGACCTTGCCTAACACCAATGCGCTTGGCAACATCGGTGGGGCATTTAACGCGCAGGGGCTTGTCCTCAAGCTCGTCGTCGGCTTCTAGCTATAGATAAGCAGGATAAGAAAGAAGAGTAAAAAAGCAAGAAAGAGAATTAGCACGGATAACAGGATAAGAAAGGATAAGAAAAAGAAAGATAAAATAACAAGGATGGACAGGATAGGCAGGATAAGAAAGAATCCCTAAAGCTGCGGCATGACAAAGTAAGGAATAAGTGGGAAGAGTAGCCTTCTTATCTAGATATCCTTCAACTTCTTCTCTCCTAAATTCTTATCTTCTTTTTTTATCCTGACTATCCTCTATCCTGCAAAATTTCTTTCTTTACTAGCTACCACAGCTCTTTTTGCAGATGGTGTTGCTTCTGATACGACCAGGAATGAGTCTGATAGTTATGTAGAACCATACAAGAAGTTGGATAGTGTGCCGCCCTCTATTTTTCAAGAAGCGGAAAGTCGTGGTAAATTTTATGTTGAAGCCGAGCTCCTCTATTGGAAAATTATTCAGGACAACCTGATTGCAGCTCAGGAGAGATCAACCGTCGAGGTGCAGGATCCAGCTGTTCGACCTTTGGGCCCTACTAGGCGTTTATCGGTTTATAATTCGAATGCCCCTATGATTCACCCTGATTTCCAATGGGAGGCTGGCTTTCGTTTAGGTGCTGGTACGAATTTTGAAAACACAAATAGTGATTTGCGTTTGCGCTGGACTCATAATGGCTCTAAAGTAAATCAAAAATTTCAGGCAGAGGGGGATAGACGTTTTTTTCTTCCTAACACCTACGCAAAAGAGTTTGATGTTTCTTGGAAGTCAAAATTAGACATGGTTGATTTAGCCCTTGGTTATACAATGGTTTTAAACCGCTATTTTCAGGCGCGTCCATTTGCGGGTCTTCAGGCTATTGCCTTAACCCAAGATACAGAAACCACCTATATTGGAGAGCAGCCTTATAGCCTACCCTCAATTCCTAATAGTTTGTATCGGATATTTGTGAACGAGGAAAGTACTTTTTCTGGGTTAGGTGGAATCATAGGAACAGACCTTCTATGGATATTTCGGAAAGATCTTACTTTTTATGGAACCGTTGCTGCTATGATGTACCACGGATATGGAAAAGGAGAGCAGCAAACTGACATTCAAACTACACCGACTGCTTTACTTCTCCGACAGTATGATTTGAAAGATTCAGGATATACCAATAAGTTTGGGTATAATCTTGGCCTTGGAGCCCGTTTCGATCGCTCTTTTGATAAGGTTCATTTAGGGCTTTCTCTTGGATGGGAGCTTCTCACTCTTTTTGATCAAAGTTTGATGAGCTTTGTTAGTAACACCCCCTTTCTTAATGGCTATGTAAACATTGGTTCCCCATTCCACACCCACGGCCTAGTTTTGAAAGTTGTTGTTGGTTGGTATGTCTATATATATAAATATGAAACTGGGAGTCTCTATTAATTAATAGAGACTCCCAATTCTTTTTCACTTAGTCGCTGGCGATTTCCTGCTGCAGCATCTGGCTCTGGTTATAGTAACGGGCAGATTCCTGCATTTGACCGTTTTTGAAGCAGGCAAAGCCCATCAACCGATAGAGCTCAATTTTAGCCGCTCTATCTGAAACACCGAGTTCAAGTGCTTTTTCTGCGCACGATGCTGCACGTGTCAGGTCACCCGCTTTCTGGTAGAGGTGGGCGAGCTTCCCAAAGATTTTGGCTGATGACTCTTTGTCACCTTCGCGCAGGACTAGCGTACTTTCAAAATTTTCAATCGAACTCTCGATTTCTCCAGATAGAGCAAGCGCTCCGGCTAGATTTTCATGGATAGAGGCTCGCAAGTTCTTATCTTTGTTAATTGATAGCAGCGCAACCTGATAGGCTTGAATCGCTTCGGTCTGTCTATCAAATCCTTGCAGCGCAAGGCCAAGGTTAAGGCCAAGTGATAGGGTTGAAGTATGATCTTTTGGTGCGCTTTCAAGCCCACTTTTAAAGCAGTCAAGAGCCTCATCTTTATTTCCAAGCAGGTCATAGGCATGCCCCATGTTGTTCCAGATGTGAGCTTTAATGCCTCGATCTTTAAACGAGTAGCTGATTGCACGCTTGTAACACTCAAGAGCTGATTCAATATTTTTTGCATCAAGCAGAATATTGCCAAGGTTGTACTCCATGACAGCTTTACGCTTTGGATTTGTTTCTGTGGCAATTATCTGCTGGTAGAGCTCTGCTGCTTTTTCGTAATTGCCCGCCTCTAAATAAGTAGCGATTGTCGCTTTTATTCCATTCGGTTCACTCTTTTTTTGTGGAGCTGCTGGAGCTTCTTTTAAAGCAGGGCTTTTTCCCTCGCCCATTTTGTAGAACTCATAGGCCAGGTCATATTCGCCTTTTTCGATGTAAGCACTTGAAAGACGCAACGCAATAGCTCTTGTTAGGGATACGTCCTCTTGATTTAAAGCGATAGCCTCTTTATAGCAGCCAATTGCCTCTGCAAGGCGTCCGTTTGTTTTGTAGAGAGTGCCGAGCTCATCTAAAAGCGCTGCTTTTGTGGCCAGATTTGCCCCAGCTTCTGCTAGCCCTTCTTTAAATATTCGCTCAGATTGCCCGTTATTTCCCATTTTCAAATGCGCTCTGCCCAGATTTAGAATCAGCGTGGCTTTTGTTTCACTTTCTATCTCTTCTTTTACTAGGCACTGTTCGTAAAGTGAGATGGCTTGCTCTAGCTTACCTGATTCAAAGAGTCTACTTGCTTGAATCAGAAGGGATTCTGGGGCTGCTACAGGAACTGTCTCGGTTATAGCCACTGCTTGTGGCGCGCCAGTTGCTTGCATGTAGAGGCTGTAGCCTGTGTGTTTAAGTAGTTTTGCTTTTGTTTGTGCCGCAACCTCGCGCTGCTTTTCCATCTCCTGGCGCAAATCAAACGAGATGCCCTGGATATCTAGCCCTTGCGCAATAGCGCCAAGTGCACTTTCAATTTTGTTTTGCATTAGAAGTGCGCGCCCTAAGTTGTTAAATAACATGCCTCTTAGCTCATTCATGGAAGGGTTTAGGGCTAGGGCACTAGCGTAGTGGTTTGTTGCACCCGCCCCATCACCAGAAAGAATATAGAGATCACCCGTTTTGAGGTGTAAAATCGCCATAAGCGCATCGTCGCTAGAACCAGCAGCTAAAGCGGCCTGGTAGATCTGAAGCGCTTCGGTAAAGTGGTTCTTTTCTGTTAGTAAATCGCCCATATTCAGCTCAATTTTGGCTAGTAGTTCAGTGGGCGTCACTCCTAACGCAATCCCTTCGCGGTAGGCTGTGATAGCTTCGTCAATTTTGCCGATTTGCTGGTATTTTTCTGCTCTTTCAAAGAGCATATTTGCATGTCTGTTTGAAACTTCTCTAAGGCCATTTTGTAGTTCAGCCCTCACTTCAATGTCACTTGTTTGAACGGCAAGACCTTGTTTAAAAAGTATCCCCGCGCTGTCTAGAAAGCCGGCAGCAAGCTCATTTTTAGCCTGGTTTAATAGTGCCTGTGCAGTTTTTGTAAGAAGTCCATTTTTTGCAATCTGAATTTGGTGCTGCAATCCTGTATCACCTGCAACCTCAGAGAGTGCAATATTAAATGCAGATAGAGCCCCTTCCATGTCACAATTTGCCTCTTTTAGAGCGCCAATTTTATAGTGGATCTGCCCCCTCATATTACCGCTAAGGCTGCTGCTTAGAAGGGCGGTCTCATAGATAGAGAGTGCCTTTTCACGCTCATTTGCCATGAGGTACTCGTCAGCTTTTGCCACTTGCCCCTTTATTTTTAGCATCGAGGCGCTATCAATGCCTTTTTGAATGGCTACTACCAAATCTGAGGGAATATCACGCTTATTTTGAGCTCCTTCATACTTAGCAAGCGCCCCTTCAGCATCGCCAGAGGCGCAAAGTGCTTCTCCCTCACTGATATAACTTTTTACAAGCTCACTATTTGCCCGTCCCCTCTGATTGAGGATATGAGAGCGCAAGGAAGGGTCTAGTTCACCTGCATTAAGGGCTGTTTCATAGTGAGCGAAAGCTTCCTCAACCCTTGCCATTTCAAAGAGAGTATCACCGAGATTAGCATGGAGCATACCAGCGAGTCTGTCGTAGATGTGAGTCAACCCCACACCTGCTTTAAAACTATCGTGTGCGCCCATAAGGTCGCCGCGTTTTTTTAAGATGGTGCCGAGACTTTTATAGAGATACCCTTTAACACGGCTATCTGAATGGGTAAGTGCCAGTCCCTTTTGACACTCGATCTCTGCAGCGGAAAGGTCGCCCGCTGCCATTAGTGTTTCTGCAAGAGAAAGCTCAAGACGCGCTCTTAAACGGGTGTCATCGTATGAGAGCTTAAGGGCCGATCTGTAGCTAGCTGCAGCTCCTGTTAAGTCATTTTGTGAGCGCAAAATATCGCCGCTACTCTTATACATTTTAGCTTGTAGTACGGGGTTGGCTTGTACTTGCTCTGGTAGTGGAGCAGAAGCCGCAGCAATTGAGGTTGGTATTTGAGATTCATTGAGTTTCTCTGCTACGCTCTTTTCTTTGTTGGTTGTGAGCATATTAGATATGGAGTTTGGAAGCTTGGCAAGACGCCCTAGGATAAAGGCTCCGCTGAGCAATAGGGAAACAGAAACTGTTTTGTAAATGATCCGTGTATATTTTGACATAAAAGCCTTTCACCAATTGTTTTCTATTTATTTCGGATAGTTGCACATAATAAATAATTACTGCAATTAAAAAATAAAACAACTCCATTTATTAGCGGAGATAATAAGATTTTGCGTGAATAAGAAAAAAGAAAGGGGATTTGCAGGATAGAGGATGGGTAGGATAAGGCGAGGATAAGGAAAGAAAGAAAAATGGCACGGATAGCAGGATAAGAAAGGATAAGAAAAAAAAGAAAGAGAAAATAACAGGATGGACAGGATAGGCAGGATGGACAGGATAGGCAGGATAAGAAAGGAAGAGATTTAGCAAGATAGAGGATGGACAGGATAAGGCGAGGATAAGGAAAGAAAGAAAAATGGCACGGATAATAGGATAAGGAAGGATAAGAAAGAAAGGATAAGAGATAAGGGGGGGACAAATGAAAAAACAACGTTTTTTCATTTACTCCTCGGATCGCGCGGAAGGGAGCAATCCCGCTCCTCCGGAGTGGCCATCCTCTCTGCACATTCTTTAACCCTTTCTTAATTAAAATTTTATCTCTTTTTCTTATCCTTCCTTATCCTGCTATCCGTGCCAATTTTTCTTGCTTTCTTTTTTTCTTATCTTGCTGATCCTTGCGTGATTGGCGGATTCGTGCGTGATAAAAAAAAGGCCCAGACTTGGAGGTCTGGGTCTTTATGCGAATGGTGGTTGAGAGGAATTAGTAGCCACCGCCCATTGGCATAGGGGCTGCTTTCTCTTCTTTAGCATCATCCGAGATGATCGCTTCGGTTGTTAGTAGAAGCGACGCGATAGACGCGGCGTTCTCAACAGCGAGGCGCACCACTTTTTTCGGATCGATGATACCAGCCTTAATCAGGTTGCAGTAGGTGTTGGTACGCGCATCCCAACCCTCTTCAGCACCCATGCTCGCGACTTTTTGCACCACGATAGAACCTTCGTGGCCCGCATTTTCAGCAATCTGGCGCAGTGGTGCTGTAATGGCTCTGGCCATAATCAGTACGCCGCTGCGCTCATCTTGAGAGGTAAGTGTTGCTGCAAGTGCTTCAAGGAGGTGGGTAGCGCGGACAAGAACAGAACTACCGCCGGCAATGAAACCCTCTTCGCGAGCGGCTCTTGTTGCGCTTAGTGCATCGTCGATGCGATCCTTTTTCTCACCCATTTCAAGCTCGGTTGCTCCTCCAACGCGGAGAATTCCGACACCGCCAGCAAGTTTAGCCAGGCGTTCTTGAAGCTTCTCTTTGTCGTAGTCAGATGTCGACTCGTCAATAAGTGTGCGGATTAGCCCTACGCGCTCTTTAATTTTTGTCTTGTCGCCAGCGCCGTCAATCAGCGTTGTGCTCTCTTTGCCGATAATGGCTTTTTTAACCATTCCAAGGCACTCAATACCAGCGCTCTCTAGCTTCATGCCGAGATCTTCGCTAATAAGCTGTCCGCCGGTGAGGATGGCAATATCTTCCATAATCGATTTTTTGCGATCGCCAAAACCAGGAGCTTTAACGGCGCATACTTTTAGGCCGCCGCGCAACTTGTTGACAACTAGTGTTGTAAGCGCTTCGCCTTCGACATCTTCTGCAATAATCAGAAGCGGTTTGCCCGTCTCTGCAACAGCTTGAAGAATAGGCAAGAACTCTTTGATGCCGCCAATTTTCTTTTCGACAAGTAGCACATAAGTGTTTTCAAGAACAGCCTCTTGACCCTCTGGTGAGGTTACAAAGTAGCTAGAGAGGTAGCCTCTATCGAAGTGCATCCCTTCCACAACATCTAGCGTTGTCTCGAAGCTCTTTGCATCTTCAACAGTTAGCGTACCATCTTTGCCGATGCGCTCCATAGCGCTGGCAATTAGGTTGCCGATCTCTTCGTCGCCGTTAGCTGAAACAGTTGCAACCTGCGCAATTTCTGCGTGATTCTTAACTTGTTTTGCTTGAGCTGTTAACTCCTTCACGATCAGCGCAACAGCTTTCTCGATGCCGACTTTAATACCCATCGGATTGGCACCAGCTGTAATATTGCGCAGACCTTCTGAATAGATCGCCTCTGCGAGAATAGTAGCAGTTGTTGTGCCATCACCCGCTTTGTCGGCGGTTCTGCTGGCAACTTCTTTGACCATCTGCGCGCCCATGTTCTCTTCTCTATCTTCTAGCTCAACAGCTTTTGCCACTGTTACGCCATCTTTGGTAATTTGTGGGCTGCCAAATGACTTCTCAATCACTACGTTGCGTCCCTTAGGACCCAAAGTGACCTTTACAGCCGCAGCGAGTTTGCTGACACCGCGCAAAATCTTTTGGCGCGCATCTTCTTGAAATTTGATATTTTTTGCCATAATTAATTTGCCTCTGATAATTGGTTTAAATGATTATTGAATAAGTCCAAGGATTTCATCTGCATTAATGATAAGGAGATCCTCGTCGTTTAGTTTCATCTCGTGGCCGGCGTAGCTCTCAAAGAGAATCTGGTCGCCAATTTTTACAGGAATCTGTCGGAAAGAGCCATCTTTCTGGGCGGCTCCAGGACCTACAGCGACAACAATCGCGCGCTCCTGTTTTTTCTTTGCTGAATCGGGGATAATAATGCCCCCTTTTGTTGTCTCTTCTGCTTGCAATCTCTTTGCAACTACGCGATTTCCAAGAGGAGTAAGTGTCTGTTTAGTCTGTGTATTTGCCATGCGATAACCTCTATAATTTTTTAATGGGTCTGTGTTTTCTCTCATCAGTCTATGAGGGGAGAACTATTTTTAGCAAGGTGTTTTTAGCAAACATAATTGCCGAGTGCTAATTTTTGCACTTAACCACTTTTGCGCTGCCGTTGCTGCTGCCTATAATTAGCTCATTTGCAAGGTGTAAAAAAAGTCCTGTCTCAATAACACCGGGAATTTTTTGTGCCTTTTCATGGACAAGCTCGACATCGTAACCCATCAGTTCAATGTCAAAAATCAAATTTTGATTATCTGTTATATAGGGCTTTCCGTTTTTTGTCCGCAAACGTCCTGGGAAGCCTAATCTACTAATAGTGGCGCTGTGGCCAAAGGGGGTTATCTCTACTGGAAACAGGCAACCCTGCGGAAAATTGCTTACTTGCTTCGACTCATCGATAATAATGATGAGGCGGCGACTATTAAAGGCTAAAATTTTTTCGCGCAGCAGGGCTCCACCAGCTCCTTTAATGATGCGCTGCTGACTATCTACAAAATCTGCACCATCAACTGTGATATCGATCTGCAAGAATTCTGATATCAGAGGAATTCCTGCCTTATTAGCCAACTCTTCAGTGGCCACTGAGCTCGCTACTGCCTTAATAGAGAGTCCGCCTTTGCAGCGCTGGCCCAACTTTTCAATAAAGTAGCGCACTGTGCTTCCTGTGCCGAGGCCGACGACCATCCCATCTCTAATAAGATCTGCAGCGGCATAGCCGGCTGCCATTTTTGCTCTTTCTAAATCGCTCATGCTATCTACTGTAATAGAGAGTGCAAAAAAAAAATAGTCTAAATCACGCAATATCTCTTGTCTCTTTTCGCCTCTTTCTTGTATTCCTACTCTTTCACATCGAAACGAGTAATTAAGGAGAGATTTATGAATAAGAAAGAACTAGTCAGTGCGGTTGTAAAAAACATGGGTTCAACGGATGGCAAAGCGGCTCCAAAAAACAAGGAGCTAAGCGCGAAGGAGGTGGAAGTGATAATAGAGCGCATCATTGAAGAGATGAGTAAAGAGCTGCAAAATACCGCAGGAGAGGTTACTCTTGCTGGTCTTGGAAAGTTTTCAGTTGCACAGCGCGCCGCGCGTACAGGCAGAAATCCTCAGACAGGAGCGACTATTCAAATTGCTGCAAAAAAAGTGGTTAAATTCACTCCTGCTAACGCGCTTAAGGATGGTTTGAACCCGCCTAATCTTAAAAAAGTTTAAAGAGAGAAAAATAAGGACGCCGGGCAGTGCTCGGCGCTTTTTTTTGCGAAAAGTTAATAGCAAAAAAAGGGAGAGGTTTTCTTTGTGCGGTGAATCTTGCTTGATCATTTTATCTGCATTTTGTATTGATAGGAAAATTAGAGCGCGCTTTGCTGCATTTGCCGAAAGAGAAGAGCTTTTCCGAAAAATCTTGATTGAAAATCAGGATGATAGAAGAATGGGATTTTCGCGGTAGAGCAAAGAGAGTGCGCGCGAGTAGCCGCTGACGATTTTCAATTCATGCAAGGAGTATATAAGTAAAATGGGTAATGCAAACACAAAGACAAAGAAGGATTTCGCTCTTGCTATCGCTAGTGAGCTGGGTATGCAGCAAGGACAGGTTGCCGCTGTCATCGACGCGTTTCTAGACAAGAAAATTGCAGCACTTGCGGCTGGGGAAAGAATCGAGTTCCGCACATTTGGAACATTTACAGTAGTTGAGCGCAAAGCTAAAGTTGGCAGAAACCCTAAGAAGCCATCAGAGTCAATTGCTATTCCAGCGCGTTTTGCTGTTAAGTTTGAAGCGGGTAAGCAGATGAAAGACGAAGTATCAAAAGCTCCATCTAAAAAAGAAGAGCAAGTTGTCGCCACTGTCTAACCCTTAAGCAAGACAAGTGAGCAAGAAAGAGAACTGGCACGGATAACAGGATAAGAAAGGATAAGAAAAGAAAGAAAGAAAATTGGCACGGATAACAGGATAAGAAAGGATAAGGGATAAGGGGAGGATAAATGAAAAAACAACGTTTTTTCATTTGTTCCTCGGCCTTTCGCATCAAGAGCGAAAGTCCCGCTCCTCCGGAGTGGCCATCCTCTCTGCACATCCCTGAACCCCTTCTCTCCTAAATTCTTATCTTCTTTTCTTATCCTTCCTATCTTTTCCATCCTGTATCCTGCAAACCCTCTTTCTTCCCTTTTTTTTTCTTATCCTGCCTATCGTGTCCATCCCTGTTATTTTCTCTTTCTTCTCTTATCCTCGCCTTATCCTGTCCATCCTGTATCCTGCAAACCCTCTTTCTTTTCTTATCCTGCCTA
>JAYUZV010000102.1:0-6224 GCA_043751475.1 Chlamydiia bacterium | reverse complement strand
GAAAACTACCAACGCATTGTTCATGAGATCATTCAAAAATACAGAAAAAACAGCATTGTGATTGCGGAAATCAATTCTAAATATGCATCATTAGAATTGTTTGTTTAGAGAGGGAAAAGTGAATACACCGCAATTAATTGAAAGAGATAGAAAAAGTGCTAAAGTATGTGCTTGGATAGCAACAATTATCTACCCCCCGCTTTTCTTGTTTTTATTGATGTTCGCTGCTACTAGCGTTATGATATTTGATAGCCCTAGGATGAGTGTGCCTGTTGGTTTATCGATTATATTTGTCCACTTGTCCGTTGCTCTGTCGGTGCCATTCGCCCTCTATCGCATTTGGTCTCGATATTCGAGAGAATACTATCAAAAAAGTCGCCGCTCATGCCTAATACCTATAGGTGCTATAGGTGTAGCAATCGCTTACAATGCTTTAGTTGATGTTATTCAAACCTTAGTCGCTTCATTTTCACGTTAGGTGAAAAAGTGAATTTTTATGCGATAGCGTAGGAGATAGCAGCCTTAGTTTGCAGGACAATAGAGTCTATAATGGGAAGGGCTGAGTTGCTCTGATCGAGAGCCATTGGGTATTCTGTGCAGCCGATAATGACAGCGTCCGCATCCTTATATTTCACAGTTAAATTACTGAAATATTCTCTAGATCGTACGGTGACACGATTTTGGATCAGCTCTTTGTGTATTTGCTCCATCTGATTTCGTTCACTCTCATCAGGAATGGTTACCACAACGCCACTCTGTTCCAAATTTTTAGTGAAAAACCCATCCTCCGTTGTAAATTTTGCAGCGAGAAACAAAACCTTTCTATACCCATGGGCCTTAACATAGTCGGTAACAAGCTCTACTGCGTGCATGACAGGAATTTGCGAACTTAATCGATTTTTAATTAAGTCATAATATTTATGCAGTGAATTGTTGCAAATAATGACACAATCGGGCCTCAATGAAATGAGCTCACTTAATTCGTTTAGCAGAAGTTCTGCAACTCGTGTATCATCCTTACCATAAGAATTCTTAATCTCGTGGTAATCGATACTTTTGAGAAGGATTTTTGCACTGTGAAATCCTCCTAATTGAGCGTGAACCATCTGATTCAATTGTGAATAGTAGGTGATGGTTGAAATCCAGCTGGTACCACCTAATAATCCGATTGTCTTCATCTTTTATTTTCCTTAATACTTGAGTAGTTGTTTGCAGATTTCATCTTCGATTTGCTCTCGCAGAGTTTTGAGCGGGCCCGTAAAATTATTGATGAGCAGAGCAAAAATGAACTCCTCTCCGCTACTGCTCTTGATGACGCCAGCAAGGCCGGAGAGGCCTGTCATACTCGCTGTTTTTGCACGCACGCGTCCTACATCAGCAAGCATGCGGTTTTTTAAGGTTCCATTGCCACCTGAAACGGGAAGGGCTGCAAAAAATTCTGGGCCGAATAGAGAGTCATTATCAATCCAGAAAAGAAGAGTTGCCACTTGTTTAGGAGAGAGCAGATTATATCTGGTAAGACCAGAGCCATCCAGAATTCTTATCTCTTCTCCGCTGCAAATATTCACTCTATTCTCTAAAAATTTCCTAATAGCCTTTGCACCATTTTCCCAACTTCCAGGGCCAGATAGCACTGAGGCACCTATTTTTTTAAACAGTGCATCCGCATAGAGATTGTCTGAGTCTTTCAACATCTCATAAACAATGAGTGAAAGCGGTTTTGATCTCTGCTTTGCAATCTCTTTTGCTTTTTGACTAATACTACCGACGCGCACACACCCTTTTAATTCGAGACCCGTTTTTTCCATTAACTTTTTAAAGAGTCTACTTGCATAGATGTGCGGATTATCTACAGGAATTAAGTGCAACTCGGGTGCTGTACCTAGCTCAACTGTCCCCTGCACAGTAATTACTCCATCCGGGAGAAGATATTGGCGAGTGACCTCAAATTTCCCCCTCTCTTTTCCTGTAATTGCCAAGTCGCGCACCGCATAAAGGCCGTAATCCGGAGAAAGAAGAACCGTCGGTTTTTCTCCCATAACAGAACTAGGCGCCGTCCAAACTGAAAGACAAGAGTGGTTAACCATTAAACTATCTAACTTGGAGTGGCTGACAGTTGCCGGTTCATCCCACATCCAACCAGGACCCATTTGAATGGTATCAAAAACAGAGAGGTCGACAATCAGTGAACCTTTAATTGTTTGAATACCGAGTAATTTGATTTGAAGCGTGAGCGCTTCGATATCTGCTGTTGTTAAAGTGGGATCGCCGCTTGCCTGTAGGTATAGATTACCGTTTAAAACACCATTTTGAATTGTGCCATCATAAAAAAGCTTTGTCTCAAAAACAAAGTCGGGACCAAGCATCTCAAGGGCTGCTGATGCGGTAACAAGTTTTGCAAGACTTCCAGGGACAAAAAGTCTAGAGGCCCCCTTTTCATAAATGACCTCACCTGTTTTACGAGAAATTACATAGATACCGATCTGCGCTTTTTCTCCTTTACAGTCGATTAGTAGGTCAATCTCTTTCTTAAGAAGGTCTTTTTTTGCACTTGCATCACACCCACCTGCAAAAGAATAGATATTTAAGCTTAGAAAAAAAATCAGAAATAAACGGATCATAAATTAGATGGCTCTAATGATTTTTTAATTATTTTTATTCTCTCACGAATTCCTGATATTTTTCTAGAAGTTGGTGTAAGCAATTCTTTAAATCTCTCTTGATCACAATAGAGATAAAAATCCTCTTTTGCGCGCGTCACTGCTGTATAAAGAATTTCCCTGCCAAAACGCTCGCACCCTGGAGGCAGAATAATTGCAACCTCATTATATTCACTTCCTTGGCTTTTATGGATAGAAATTACATAAGCAAGTTCATAGCGCGGCAATAACATAATCGGTATACGCAGATAATTTCCGGCACTATCTTTTATAGGGAATAGTGCAAAGTCAGATGGAGCATACTCTTTTCCTGCGCGTGCAGCTGAAACATTGCGTATCAGCAAACCACTATCTCCACTGGCAACCCCAAGTGCCCTATCACTCTTTGTGATTAAAATAGGAATGGCCCAAAGCCCACTTTCAGGAAGTTTTTCTCTATCCCTTTCATAGAAATATTGATTCATAGAATCAGATCCCCACTCTCCCTTTCGCAGAGCAGAAAGGGTCCGAAAACGCCCCTCTAAATCGATGAGCTTCTCTTCATCAAGTGAAGTGTGAAAAGGTGGAAACCGCTTCTCTTCGGCCAGTTTCCAAAACCCTTTTAACTCTATCTCTCTTCTGTCTAAAGAAAGCACTTTTTTCTTTAGCGGCTCACCATTACCGCTCTTAACAGCACTCGCAAACTCAAGAAGCTCTAAGCGATCTGTCCGCATGCACTTTTCTAAATGAACTTTTGGAACGAAGAGAGCCCCATCATCGATAACTTCGATAAGATCCGAAAAAAGAGAACCCGATTCAACAGCAGGAAGTTGGTAAGGATCCCCGAGAAGAACAAGATGGGTCTTACTTGTTATTGCAGCAAAAAGACGAGTGAACAGAGAAGCGTCAATCATAGATGCTTCATCGACAATCAGCAGATCAGCATCAATCGGCTCCGGAAGAGTCCCAAAATCTTTTGAAGAGCGTACTTTAAGTAGTGAATGAAGAGTAGAGGAGTGAATAGCAATCGAGTCTTTTCTTTTAATTGCAGCCGCAAGTTTTGCAGCTGCTCTTCCCGTTGGCGCAGCAATATAAATAAGCGGTGAAATTGCGCTTTGCCGAGTAAAGTGCTCTACAATTCCTTCCGCTGTAAAACTCTTTCCCGTTCCGGGCCCACCTGTTACAATAGAAAGTGGGTTTTGCAAAGCATTTTTAATGGCGCAGATCTGCTCACTATTATAAATAGTTGACTTGCTATCGCCTATTTCTTTTTCGCTCTCTTTTTTTATAGAAATACGCTGTAAATGGTTTAAAAAAGAGCTCTCAAGAAGCCAATTACGCTGTAAATAGTAGCGCCCTTGATCTTTAACAAGAAGATGAGAGAAAAGATCTGGCGCGAGATTTGGAACAGGGTAGTCCGTGCGATTGAGGCAGAGGTGGCCAAGTCTGGAGGAGGCCATCAAACGGGCTAAAAAGAGAAATTGCTCCCCATCAACAATCTTAAAATGGGAGCAGATCTCCTCGGCAAAATAGCAATCGATATCTATAATTTCCTCTTTTTCAAATGCCTCTTTAATAGACCCGTTAATGAGATAATCCATAAACCTCCAGCTGCGGATAGAAATGAATCGTTTTGCGACCTCTTAAAAAGCAGTAGAACACACCTCCAAAAAGTTTTTCAAAAGGCTCTTTAGAAAATGTGGCTAGATAGCGCTGAAGTGCTGATGTGTAGAGAGCCGCTTGCATTTCATACTGATTTTCTATTAAACACTCATTCATCTTCTCTTCGCTATACGCCTCATCTGTGGGGCCGAGCCAGTTACTCTTCCAATCAAGAATATAGTAGCGCCCTTCGATATAAAAAATAAGATCGATAAAACCTTTTAAACGTCTATCTCGTGTCTCAAAGAGAAACTCCATTTCATAAAAAATCTCCTCCTTTTTTAAACCCTTTAAAGAAAAAATTGCGTGGTCGCTTTTTAATGGAAGGCTTCTTATTTCTTCAACAAGGGCAACAATAAGATCTGACCAAGCGGCCAGATGGGTCGAATAGATTTCTTCTAAAACTGTGCATTTTCTATCTTGAGGATCTTTATTAAAAAAGGAGCCAGACCCAATTAATTTTTCAAAAATGCGGTGTAGAATAACTCCTGTTTCAGCTCCTTGAGGCATCGTATGAATGGTTACTCCGCTAGATTGCTCTAAACTTTTGCGATGCAAAGGAGCTGCCCACTCCGCAGCTAAACTCGAGAAAGAAGCTGTTTTTTTGCCTTGGGGAAGGGGTCTTATTTTCGGAGGTATAATAAGGGTTTCGGCTAGTTTTACTTCTACTCGGATAGGATGTGGTGAGGGCAAAAGCTTTTCAAATGAAACCCGACTTTTTTCCTGTAACTTAGAAAGAGCTTGTATAACTTCCTCTTCAGTCGGCAGCACTGATCTACTCAGTACTCTCATAAAGAAGAGTTCAACAGGAGAGCCTTGGCCGTGAAGAAGCTCCCGCTTCCCTTCTTCTTGAATAGCGACCGGGAGATAGACTCTTTTTTTTGCACGTGTACACGCGACATAGAGCTGTCTGCTTTTTTCTGCATCTTGTTCGCGAAGAGCGGCCATACACTCGAGATCTGTCAAATCCCTTTTTGCCATTCTCTCGCTATTTTTTAAGTAGAGAATTTCTTCTTGAGTAGTTTGGCGGCCATTAATACCAAGGGCAAAGACAATATCAAATTCAAGCCCCTTACTCATGTGTGTTGTCATGATCTGAACAGCATCACTATCTATACCAGATCTCACCTGAAAGGCATTTCCATAATAAATATGCTCCTGCTTTAACTGACGTATATGCGCCAGATAGTCTCTCATTGTTAAGCGCGAGTCCACTTCTTTTTTAATTAACAACTCTGCTAATTGAACCATCTCCTCGTAAAGATTAATCTCTCTACGAGCGACAATCTCCTCAAGGAGAGAGTCGCCTTCTTGCCTAAAACGGCTCTGTAGAAGAAGGGCAAAAAATGCGCCAAAACCATCTTTTTCAAAAGCGCTTTTTAAATCAAAAAGAAGCTCTCGTCCATGCGCTAATCTCTCTTGATTGACAATTTCCTCACAGCTCCATTTTAAAAAAGGCCCCCCAAGAAAGCGTTTGAGTAGATTCTCATCATCTAAAGAAATAAGCGCTTCTAGCACCTCTATTAATCCAACAAGTGCGCTACTTGCTAAAAGAGATCTTTGCTGTTTAATAAAAAAGGGGATAGCACATTCTGTTAAAAATTTACCGAGTCGCTCGGCTTGGTAGCGATCTTTCACTAGAATGGCAAATGAGGAGAGCGGTAGAGCCGCACTTTTTTCTAAATTGATAATTTCCCTTGCAATAGCTGGAAAAAAGAGGTCGCTCTCCATCGATTCAGTTGGAAAGCGTCTCTCGCGTCCTGTAGAAGCACTTCCAATCAAAAAATGGATGCCCCCCTTTTCGTCAAAAAGAGGAGTATCTTTTGCATTCGGAGCATGTAAAACAGGTATATATTCAATTGAGCTTCCACGATCAGGAAGCTCTAGAAAATCCCCTGCAAATTCTTTGGAAAAGAGCTGGTT
>JAYUZV010000101.1:0-6614 GCA_043751475.1 Chlamydiia bacterium | reverse complement strand
AAACACCGATTCAAAGCCCGGTAGGACAAGAGGCGTGCTCAAGAGGATGAACAGGAAAAATGTCTCGGGTACCGACCCAGAAGATTCGTCCTTTGAGGATTTCAAAATTAAGCTAGATATCGTAAAAGGGATGGCGGATCGTGCACAGATGGAGCTTTTTGAAAGTGATTCGCCAATATTTCTCATACCTCTGCTAGTTGAGGTTAAAAATTTGTTAGGGGATCCATTATTTTCAGACAATTCTTCATTAAAAATAATTAAAGAGACATTCCTTGGTGAAAATAGATCTAATGAGGATATAGATCCCCGTAGAGTACTAGAGCTTGTCAAGAAGGTGAGGTTAACGGACGAAAGATTGGCGCGCAGTAGACTACTGGGTAGAGGTGATAATTCGGGTCAATCCTATTCCGCGAGTCTAATAACTGAGATCAGTAATACCAATATACGCTTAAATCAGATCAAAGAGATAATAAGTAGAGGTATAGATCTTATTGGTAACCGCAGAGGTAGCGGAATGAATCAGAGAAACTTATTTTTTGATAAGACTAGCCCTCAATATTCCGATTTCGCTCCCGAGCTCGGCGCGTTACTACACCGATTAGATTTTCCCCTACGTAATATAGAGGAGGTCCTCAATAAAATATTTTCTGGTTTAGACCGTTCAGCAAGTTCTGTTGCTAACTCTTCACGGAGTGGTTCTAGCCGAAAAACTAGGATCAGAAAAAAAGTGCCCAAGAAAAAAGTGGTTGCAAAGAGAGCTTTGCGTAAAGCTGCGTAAATAGAGAGTTTGCCCCTCTACAAATGCTTTTCATTTTGAGAAGTGTTTGTAGAGGGGCTTTTTTTATCTCTAAAGAGAAGGAAAGAGCTCTTCCATGGTTTTGTCAAAGGCAAGACCGTGCTGGTAGACCATTTCGGCTGCTAGATGGGCTGCGATAATCGCTTTCATGTAGATATCCGGTACTTGGGTCAGCAGGCGCTGCTTATACTTGTCCTGCAGCAGCTGCGGGCAGTGGGAGAGGAAAATGGCCATGAGGGGGTCATTTTCGCTCTTATTTAGGGTTTTAGGGGTAAGATAGTCCAAAATGCGGTACTTGTAGAGGTTGATGCGGGCTGAGATTTTAACCGAAATATCCGTTAAAAGACCTCCTTGCTCCTTTTGGGTGTTGAGAAGTAGCTGGGCCTCATCGCGCGCTTTTTTCTCGATAAGGGTAAGAACTTGAGAGACGTAAATGTCTTTGTTTGCCATAAACTCATCCAGCGAAAGGACAAAGCCTGCTAAAACTTCGTAGGAAGAGCAGATCACTCCGCCTTTGTTGGTCGAACTGTCCTTAATAATTAGGGTGCCAAGTTTTTCTAGCTCGTGGCGCGCCTCAGCGGTTAGGTAGAGGTTAGCCCCCTCGACAATTGCTTTGGCTGTCGGATTGCCATTTTTAAGGAAATCGCTCCAGTTTTTTTCATTTAGCGTTCGTGGACGGCCACCGCCTGTCACAAAAAGATCGGCCCCCATCTGGTGGAGTGCACCTGTCCACATTAGGTCTGCAGCCTCCTTGGACAGGATTTCTTTACTCTGCTTTTTGTAGAGGATCATCTCCTGGCCGCGCGCAAGAAGCGTGCCATCATTGCTCAGCAGATTTGGCGGGTAATTTGCGACAGGAAGTGCTTTATCAAATAATTTCTTTAACTCTTGCAGATCAAGGCCATTTGGGTCCAGAATTGTGCCGGAACCGTCTGTAATGGCAACAACTTTTGCCGTATTTAGGCAGTTTTCATAGAGGAGCTTTAGCATATTTCCGGCGACATCGCCGTCAGGGCCGCCGGTGATTTTCAGAGTAAACGTTTTTTTCATCGCGTCAATGCCGAGCGCTTTTAGGGTCTCAACCATGTAGGTAAAGACGCCGAGCGAGGTAACGCCGTAGACTTTGTGGTTGATGCCGCCATTTGGCTTGGATGAGATAAAAGATCTGCCCGCTTTGTAGCCTACCTTTAAGCTGTAGTCTGCAATCCGGTCTAGCATCGGGTCTTTCATGTTCTCGTCCGGCCCAAGGAAAATCAGCTCCTCTTTGCCGTAGAAGTCGATAATACCGTCGCATTTGAGCTTGCCGCTGCTATCGCAGTTGATGATTTGGAGAAAGGCTTCGATGAACGCCTCTTGCACCTCATAGAGATAGTTGTCATCGACGCGTCCTCTTGCACCATCGCTCATCAGAATGACAGCTTTTGAGCCCCCTTCTGGGATATCTTTGTTTTTCATCTGTTGGGTGAGGGCCAGGTTGTAGCACTCGGCAAAGACATTCCCGCGCTCTCGGGTGTAGTTTGCATCATCTTGTGGCATCACAGTGCGCAGACCACCTCTAGCAAGATCTTTAAAGCGAATCTGGAAGGCGATGAAATCGGCTCCCGAAACAAAGAAAATACCAAACGGTTTTTCGGGAAATTTACTGGAAAGAGTGAGGTAGCTTGGGTCGAGTCTAAACGCTAGAGCTTTTTTGCTTTTTGCATAGAAGTTGGTTTTCAGCGTCCACTTTACAAGATTGGCTGCGGCTTTGCATATTGGGTCGCTGCTCTGTGGAATAGGATTGCCACTCTTCCCTTCCTTAAACTTTGTTTCAAAAGCCTCTACAAGACTCTCGATAAAGGGGCTATTTTCAAATGCAGCGGCAATTTTTTCCGGCGTATAAACAGCCGCATCAATGTGGACCAGTTGCTGGTAGGTAAATGCATTAAGGGCCCTAATAAACTCTTCTCTTTCCGCTGGTTGCATGCTCCACCTTCTCTGTCAACTTTTTTGTTTAATCAACCAGAACACTCCATTCTTGTAAAGCTCATCCTCAGCACCGCCTGAGGATGAGGTGGTGAGGTTGTAGGTGGCTGGCTTTCCTAAAATCCCAGGATCCTAGTATACTGGGAGTAACCACGGAGGGTTATATGGGGTCTCATGCTCACCAAGATAAAGTAAAAATGACTTTTGAATGCACATCAGATGAAAGGGCCTATATCAAAATGCTGGCTGCCAAGTCCCATATGAATCTCAGCGATTTCCTTCTTTCTTATGTAAGAACCGATTTCCCTAAAAAACCCAATAAACAGACGCTTGCAGCCATGAAAGAGTTGGATGAAGGTCGTGGAACACGCGCCACATCTATTGATGACTTCTGGGAGCAGATGGGAATTGATTCAAATGTTTGAGGCCGAATAATCTACTCGATTCAAAAAAGATTTAAAAAAGTTTCAACACAGAAAAGATGTCCTTAAAGAATTTAAGGACATCTTAATTTTGCTTTTAGCAAAAAAAGACTCCCAGAAAGACAGATGGACCATCCCTTATCTGGAAATTATAATGGGTACAGAGAGTGCCACATCAAGCCAGATGTATTGCTGATTTACAGAACAGATCTTCTGGAGCGAGTGCTCTATTTAGCAAGAATAGGCTCCCATTCAGAGCTTTTCTGATGATTTTTGTGGGATTTGAGGAAAGGGGAGTGAAATTTATAATTTGCTCAACCTCTTTCTTTCTAATCTTATTTAATCTCTGGTTAGGAAGAGGGAGGGGATGAGGTGGCGGATGGGGCGCGAGCTGTCAAGGGAGTGGGCGAGGGTTTCGAGGGCCAGGAGTTTGGCCGTGAATTCCGGGCAAAGGGGATAGGTTTTGAGCTGCGTAAGGAAGTTGTTGGCGTGGGTCAGGAAGGTAGAGAAGGTCATGGACTGGACAGGAAGATTCCGCGGCAGGTGGTGAAATCTGGCTTCTGGTAAGAAGTTTGTGCGCTCTTCGTTTATCCCCATGAGTGCAGAGAGGGGAAGTGGGTCATCTTGAGTTGTTTTATGGTAGTGCTGGCGTAAGGAGAAGGTTTGGAGGAGGATGTTGAGGATAATTTCACAGTTTGCGTGTGATTCTGGGGTTGCCGGATTCTGGTTGGGTTTTGAGAGTTCTAGTGCCGCAAGAAGGCTATAGTAGAGGTAGAGAGGTCCCGTTGCATCAGCAAATAGGGCCGGAAGGGGTGAGGAGGTAAAGGCTTCGGTGATAGCGACATCTTGTGAGCTATAAAGCTCATTAAAAAGCTCTGTTGTAAATTGGCTTGTTGTAAGGAGATTTTTTGCAAAAAAGAGGGTCTTGAAAGCAGTTTGCATACTCGCAACTTCTGAGAGCTTACCAATTTTAAAGGCATTTATAAAGTAGACAATATCCCATTTTAAGATTGCTTGATCGCCAATTTCAATTTGCATCCCGTCGATTGTTTCAAAGAGAAGGGTGATAATTCCTTGGACGCTTTCTAGATCATTTTTAGGGGAGTCAATTAGAACAGCTAAAAAGCCGCGGATCATGGCGCGGATATCCAGTAGATTTAGCTGCGGTTTATTCATCATATCGATGAGGTCTACAAATAGGCGGTCAAACGCATCCATCTTTGGCTTATCATCTAAAAATTCGGAGAAGGTTAGCGCACACTGCAAGTGAAAGAGGGTCAGGTAGAGCGCGGAGGTAATCTGTGCATCTTCATTTTTTGTCACGATCTCTGTCAGAATAGGCAGCAACATCAGCGAGAGATTGGCCCCTTTGCGCTGCTTAATTTGCGCCGCGACATTGCGCGTAACAGTTTGAATGGCCTGCAGCTCTTTTTCGGGATCCATCCACCCATTTTCTGCTAGAAGTGCAAGAATTTTGCACTGCAACTCTGTATTTTTAAGCTCAGGGGTTAGTGGAAAGGGATTTGCTCTTAAAAAGGAGAGGGTCTGCTCTTTTTGCGCTGTTTTCTTCTCGAGGGTATCGTAAAGCGATTCAAGTTTTTGGGATAGGCTGCGATGCTCCAAAAGGCCTGCTATTGGGAGTTTTTTTTTACCTGTCTCTGAAGCTGCCGGCAACTTAAGTGCTATCAGTTTAGGTAGAAGCTCAAAAAAAACTAATAGGCAGGGTAGATGGTCAGGAAGAAGGGTAAGCCGCTCAGTGAGCTCTCGATCTCTTAAGGCATCTAGCAGTCGCTCTGCTGCTACATGAAGAGAGGGTGTCTCTTCTATTCGCGGCAATACCTCTTCTAGCCGTTTGAAAAGGTTGATAAGGATCTCTTGGTCGGGTTTTGTGCGCTGAGTGTATCTGAGGGGGGCTAGAGCAGATCGTTCCGGATCTAATGGTTTAAGACCATCTGGCTGTAAACCGATAAGGGCGTGGGAGTAGTTTCTGCAATTTGCGCTATCTCCAAATGTTGGAATAGAGGCTTCATCTAGCGCAGTCCAGATAGAGAGCGATGAGAAAAAGAGATCGAGCCAATTTTTTATGAGAATATCGTCCTTGTCCTTAAAAGAGGGAGCGTTATCAAGCAGATCAAGTAACATGAAAGAGAGCGTTGATTTGTCGGCTCCAGCAAGAGGAATATTGTCATAACTATCTTCCTTGCCATTTTCATTAAGGAGGCCTACAGAAAAAATGGCCGCTGTAAAATTAAATAGGCTGGAATCTTTGGCTCGTTTATATGCGTTAATTGCCTGAAAGAGAAGCGCCGTGTAGAGGGTGTGACGGATGTGAGGCTTATTTGTAGTCACATCGCGTAAATTTTTATAGGCGGCGCTCATCAGCGCAGGATCTGTAAACTCTTCGCTAATAAAGGTGATCCAGCTAGCAAATAACGGCTTGATATAATTCTCTGCAACAAAACCCATTTTTACGTGATCGAGAATCATAGAAGCAAGGGCATTTTCAACAAAAATTAGAGGTGTTTTATTGGATCCAGCTTCAATGCGGCACTGCTGGATAAGAAGCTTGGTTTGGATAAGAAGGCATTTCCCGTATAAATCTTGCATCTTATTGGCGGCACTTGGTGCTACATTTTGGTAGTAGGCGGTAAAAGTTCCCAATAGTTTTTTGCGCAGCAGACCGATAAAAGCAAGCATTTGTCTTAGAAGCTGCGTACGATCTTTTTCCGATAAACCCTCTTCTTTTTCAGATGCTGCGCGGGTGTTAACCAAAATAACGTGGAACCACTCGACCCCCTCTTCAATGGTCATGGCCGCAGTTTCCAGTGCATTTTGGAGGAAGGTAACCTGTTCAATTAGTGAGGTCTGATCTTTTGGAAGACCCTTTTCACGCAATGTGCGCGCAATAGTTGTCAGCGAGTCGACTTTCTTTTTATCTCCGCTATGTTCAAGGAAAAAGAGGAGATGGGGAGTCCAATCGATATTGGCTTCGGAAAAGATCTGCAGATTTTTATTGAGCAGTTCTGGCAAACAGAGATAGATAGAGAGTACCTCGTCGCGCTTTGCAGGATTGTTTATGTGCGTTAATAAAATGGGGTCTAATAAAATGAAGGTTTGAAGAGCCCTTCTCCCAAACAATATTAAGTCAGTTTTAGCCCCTATTTTGATAAGGGCTCCAAGATTTTGTAGGCTAAAAGGAATTGTTTCAGGAGCAATTGTTTCCATGATATCGACAAGAGGTTTGCACTGTGTAACCTTACTTGTGTAGATAATAAGCGGGCCAATTAATTCTGGAGAGGCCATAATAAGAGCTTTTATTGTAGCTAGTTCGTTGTCAGAATTTTCGCCTGTAAAGTGTTTTCTTGTTAGGCCATCTAATGCTCTTTTAAAGACGGCTCTGTTATTCATCCCCCTTAATTTTGGGTGGTCAA
>JAYUZV010000100.1:0-5604 GCA_043751475.1 Chlamydiia bacterium | reverse complement strand
GTAAAAAATAATTAATTTGTTTTTTACGCTTCCTATTCTTATTATTTTTCTCTTTCTTATCCTCGCCTTATCCTGCCCATCCTGTATCCTGCCAAATTTCTTACTTAGCTTGCTTATCCATGCCCAGACTAGGAGAGTTTGGGGGAGAGGGCGATGAGGACATCGCGCAAAACATCAAAAAGAGGTTGGTCGGCATTGACTTTATAGAGCAATTCCGGCCGAAAAGCCTCTAAAACAGGCGCCGTTTCGCGCATATAAACCTCAAAACGGCGGCGGATTACCTCGGGGTCGGCATCGTCAGCTCTCCCCTCCTTGCGGGCCCTGCCCTGCATGCGGGTAATTAGCCCGTCAACCCTGGCCATTTCCAGTACAATAACCGCCTCAATGTCCACATGCTCGGCCAGCAGCGCCACCTGCGCCCTTGTGCGCGGAATACCGTCTAAAAAGAGGATTTGACTATCCGGATTAAAGCGGTTTGTGGCAATTAACCCATTCATATAACTGCGCCAAATACCCAAAACAGCGCTATCGGGCACCAAATTCCCAACTTTTGTGTAAGAACTAATAAGCGCTCCAACGGGTGATGATGGCGCCCAACCGCGAAAAATCTCGCCGGTCGAGCAGTGGTAGTGGCCTCCATGGGCGGCAAGGGTCTTACTAATAGTCCCTTTTCCCACCCCAGGCGGGCCAAAAACCAAGATTCCACGGAACTTTCCGGCAAATTTCAATGATAAGATCTCTTCCATGGTAATCCTTAAAAACAAAAAACAGTTTAAAACCCATCATAGCCCGAAAGCCGCGATCCGCGCAAACATTTGCTACTACTCGCTCGGCCCAAAAGACCAACCAGCACTTTAATTTTGAATAAAAAATTGAATTAAATCATTTTAAAATGTTATTATTTAGTTATAAAATTGCATTTACTCACATAAAACGGTAAATATTCATGTCGCTAAGCACATCTTCCTCAAGCTCATCCTCAGTAAGCGCCAGCTCAACTTCCCCTACTCTTGGAGAGACCGCCTATACCCCTGTCAAATGGGGCAATAAAACCTACCTTGTCGTCGTAGAGTATAAAAACCCAGGCGGAGATTGGACTCAAGCCGAACTGACAGCAGCGAAAGCCGACCAAGTTCAAAAATCTCTTAACACTATACTTGGACTCCACCGTGGCGCACTTCCATTTGGCCCCACACCTCTCCCCGTAATCACCTCTATCAACAGCGAAGGCCTTCATGGTACAAATAATTTTATATCCACCCACGGACAAGCAAAAACAGAGGATCTCTGGCGCAATTTCGAGCAACTGATTTTAGAAAATTGCACAAGAGCGAAGGCTGAAGGGTCTATCATATCGCCATCAAATAGTTCTTCAAATCGCTTTTCTCCAATCTCATCAGCAAGCAATTCAAGCCGCAGCACCGATTCAGACGGATTTGTCCATATAGCACGCCCTGGTAATGTCCGTGTCGAATTCAGACCCTTCACCCCGGAAAATAATTCAACCTTAAATGTCTCTGCCCTAACACCAAGCCCTACCTCGCAAAGAGCCCTCGTCGCAGCAGCTCAAAAAAACCGAACTCCCCTTGTTGCAGGCGATGACACAACAGTAAAAGAGGCAAGAGAAGCCTATATCACCCTCCTGCAGCAGCCTCCCAGATTTCAAGCCGCACTCTATGCGAAAATATTAAGAAAAATCTTCTGTCCTACTATTCCCAAATCCAACTTAGATTCTAATACCCCCCAGATAGAGAATCTCATAAACACAGCAGTCCATGAAGTGTACCGCCAAGTTGAAGAGTTTAATAAGACCCACCAAGATAGTCTTAATATAACAGAGTGGTGCATGTACGGACTAAATCGCCTTAAAACTGAAGATCCCTCTCTACTCGAAAAGATGACCCGAGAATATAGCGAAATAAGAGAAGCTATCGTGGCCGAGAAAAATGAAACAAAACGAAGATAAATTGAAATAAATACATATAAATTGAAAACAAATCTCGTTAAATGTATAATTGGAATCAAACTAACTAATAAAGCATAATAATATAATAAAGGTGAATTATGACCGCAACAGGCAAAACCAATTTAGACACACTAGCAATATTCGACGCTAGCGTGAGAACAACCCTCGCAGATAGCTCGACAGCCCAAGCTGTAGCCGAAGTCCAGCAATCAGCCTTTAGCTCAGCTCCTGCAGCCGATATAGTCGCAGCTAGTGCATTATCTAGCAATTTTGCCGAGGAGCTAAAATCGGCGGGCCAAAATAATGAGTTTTATGAAGACAATATTGGCGAACAAGATCAACGCATCTCAACCAAATATATAGGTGTTGAGGCGACAACAAAGACATTAACATCCGTTCAAAAAGTTGGGCTTTTCTCACGCAAACCTTTGTTTAACAAAGAAGGCGAGCCAATCATGACTATAAAAACCGCTGAAGAATTCAATTTATTGAGCCCTTACAGCCGCGACGTTATTGACCAGCTTGGATACTTCCAGAAGAGCTACGCACTTAACCGAACAAAAAGCGGACTTGCGAGGTTTGAGAATTGGAGCCTTGGTAAAATGCAAGGTCCTTCAGCGCTTGACTCGTTCCTGATTAGCACTCCAAAAACAAACCAAGAGAAGGTCGCCCAGGACAGAATTCTCTATAAAGGCCTTAATACAGACGAAGGAACTAACAAGACATTCCTTTTGAATAAGAAAGGGCAGATCCTAAACGCAAAAGAGTTTTTTGGCCAAACAAACTATGCGGCCAAACAGGCAAGCAACGCCAGCACAGAATTGCAAAATGCAAAAGGAGTTGTTTCAGTAATTGGAAAAGGGATTAAATTTGGCTACTCTGCAGTAAGAGTGGTGGCAGCTCTTGTGGACGACCTAGTTTCTGGTTTACTGCGCGGCATTACCCACTGTCTAGTGCGTATTCCGGTAATCGGACCCTTACTAGCTCTGTGCTTTAGCAAAACTGTTACACCAGCTATCCGTATTGCGGCAAGAATTGCAACAACACTTGTAACTTTTGCCCTTGGCGTTACAGCCCTTGTCACAGTCGGAGCCCTAATTGGCGCTATTGTTCTAACTTGCGCAGCGATTGCCGCTGCACTTGCAGTATTCTGGGTACCTTCTTTCCTAATCTGGAAGCGCTACAACCCAGATGGAACATTTGTACAGTACCTAAAAGCCGTTGCAGTAACTTTTGCAAAAGTAGTTCAGACAGTTGTACTAACAGCTCTGCTCACAATTGGTATTATTGGTTCAGTAACTGCTGCATGCCTTGTAACAGTTAAGACATTCGGTGCAGCCGCTGCATTAGGTGCTTTTGTGGGGTCAGCTATTGCTGTCAACGTAGGCAGCGTAGCAGCGGCCAGAAAAAAAGTCGGCCAAATGTACGCCAATATCTGGGGTTGCGAAGGTCCTATGGACAGAGAGCTCGTGGATGAGAAGACCAAATCGCTGGAAAGAGGAGTCAAGGGAAGCGGCTCAACTATCACCAAAGCCCAGTTCAAAAAACAGGCCTACCTCAGCCTAAAACTAGAAAAAATCCAAGACGAGCTCGATATTGCTCTTGCAACAGATACAAAAGAGAGTGCGCGTAAATATAGCATTGAGAAGGCGTTTGCCATAATCAACGATCTTAACGAAACACTTCTCTGGTACTTGTTTGCAGATAAGGAAAACGGTTTCACCCGCTTGCTAGCATTAAACGATGAACGTGTTCTCTTTGCAGATGTTTTAAGAAGAATTCATTCGGTTCACCAAAAATATGAAACGATGATTCCAAAATCATACACTGCAACAGAGACGTTACAAGATAACAAGGGTGAAAACGTAGACATCTCAACAAAAGACTTGTTGGATAGTAAGATGGCTAGCGAATTGGCGGCAAATGCTATGAGCATGCAAGCAGCCATCAGAGTTCAGCGTGAAAGTCTCGCGCCTAGAGTCGATCTAGCCGGTCGCGTTACTATCGACCCGTTGACTGATGAACAGATAGCAGCTGCAAATCGTCGCGATGCACAACTTCTTGCAGAGGCCAAAAGCCGTGCAATAAGAGAGACACAGTCGGGGGGGCTGAAGGCTTAGGATCTCCGCTGCTTGGCAGTCGCGGTGGAACCGGTTCAGGTGCTTCGGACACTCTCGTAGAGGAGTTCGGCGACGATGAAGACGGTAAGTAAGAGTCATCCGAGACCTTAAATGGTTAGGGCTTCCAGAAATGGGAGCCCTTTTTTATTAGCGGTTGGATTTAAATTAATTATGGAAATGGTAATTTTTGATTGTTTATTGTATAATAGGGGTGCCAAATCTAAAAGATGAGGATATAAAAATGATTACAATAACTGAAACTGAGATACTTAAACAGCAAGTAGCTGCTTTGCAAAGTGAGCTAATCTCGCTGAATGAATTGCTAGTTAAAGTAGGGTTTGATGAGGGTGTTGCTACATTGCGCAATGCTGCGTCTGAATTACTAGCCCAAATATAATTTGGCAAGATAGCTGCTAATTTGTAAAATAGGAAAGAAGTATTAATGCGAGGGATATCTTATGGGCAAATTGATTTTTGAAAATGGCGACGAGGTTGCCGTAGAGCCGGGGCAAGATTTTATTGCCATTTGCGAGGAGCAGGGCGTACCTTTTGCCTGTACCGAAGGGATTTGCGGCACATGCGTGATTGAGGTGGTTGAGGGGATGGAGCACCTCTCGCCTAAAAACGAACAAGAAAAAGACTTTCTTGGGGAATCTGGCTGCGAGAGACTCGCCTGCCAGTGCAAAATGGCCTCAAAGGGGCTTGTCAAACTTAAAATTTAATTTTTAACTCAGGAAAAACATATGCAACAGCAAGCTATCTCTAAAGAGATGACTATTGAAGAGATTTTTGAAAAATTCCCGGACAAAGCGCCTCTGCTGGCAGGTGAAATGGAGAGCCGCAACCTTCATTGCGTCGGCTGCTCGGCCTCTAGTTGGGAGACGCTTGAAGCGGGTATGCTTGGACACGGTTTTGGCAAAGCAGATATCGAGTCAATGGTGCAAGCTCTTAACAAGATTATAAACGAGAAGGTCGACACAACAACCATCACAATTACTCCGAGTGCTGCTGAAAAGTTCAAATCACTACTTAAGCAGCAGAAAAAAGAGGGTTGGGCCCTGCGCCTTGGCGACCGTCCGGCTGGGTGCAGCGGCTTTGAGTATACGCTTGAGTTTTCGCAAAAACCGCTTGAGACAGACCAGGTTTTCAACTCTGAGGGAATCGAAATCCATGTGAACGGCAAAAGCGCGCAGCGCATGGTTGGTGCGCGGGTTGATTATGTCGATGGGCTCTCGGGCTCTGGCTTTAAAATCTCGAATCCCAATGTGAAAAGCTCGTGCGGCTGCGGCAAATCCCAATCCTATTAACCCAGCACTGATCAGCAAGGATCAGACAAGAAAGAAAGAGGGTTAGCAGGATACAGGATGGTCAGGATAAGGCGAGGATAAGATAAAGAGGATAAGTAAGAAAGAAAAAATAACAAGGATCAGACAAGAAAGAAAGAGGGTTAGCAGGATACAGGATGGTCAGGATAAGGCGAGGATAAGATAAAGAGGATAAGTAAGAAAGAGAAAATAA
>JAYUZV010000099.1:0-14393 GCA_043751475.1 Chlamydiia bacterium | reverse complement strand
GCAAGAGCTAAGGTGAAGGTCGGTTTTGGGTTCAAAAGTGCACGTGAGCGTTTAAATTGTCTTTTTACAGATAAGCATGTTAATTATCCTAAGGGTCTTAACCTTAGGATACAATACCTTCAAATGGTCTCGCATTACTTTGGCGATGAAGCTAATATTAAAAATAAAAAACCCTCTCTTCAATTAAGTGATAATGAAAAAACGAGGGTAAAAACTTTTGTTGAAAAGTTAAGCTCTCCTATTGCAATTGTTGCAACAGGTTCAACAAGAACAACTAAGAATTTAGACGTTGAAACGTTTCTTGCTTTTTTAAAAGAAGTGGGTGAGCAGAAGGGATACTACTGGATTTTTGTTTGGGCAAATGAGAAAGAGGAAATTGCCGCACATTTTTTACAGAAGCAATTTCCGCAAAATAGTGTTGTAGCGCCTCGGCTTTCATTTGGAGAACTTGGCTATTTGATGCAGCACTCGGAAATTGTTTTTGGTATGGATAGTTTCGTCCTCCACTTTGCCGAGTTCGTCGGCTGTAAAACTTACGGTTTTTTTGGGCCGACAGTGGGGGTACATGCTGCACCAATTGTAGGGCCTCACCACAACTTTTTTCAGTCACCATGTCCATATGGAATGAAATTCGTTGTCAGATGTCCGAAAGAGCGGAGCTGCAAAGATGTTGCTTGTATGCGATTAAAGCGAAATCTGCCGCTAGCAAAGGCAATGGCTGCCCACTTTTTAGCGCATAGTTAGCTTGTCAAAGCGCGCCTCTATGAGGTTGAAGTTGAGATGCTCTTTGACAACGGCAATTCCTTCGCTGACCTTTTCGATGTCGTCTCGGCGGAATTTGGCCGTAAATGAGGAGATTTTTTCCATTGCGCTGTAGCTGCTCATTTTGGCAAAGAGCATCGGAATCGCTGCTTTTTCGAGTTTTTCGCAAAGTTTTTCGCTAGGTGGAATAAGGCCGGTTAAAATTAGGCCGAGCCCCATATCTGGGCCGTGCTCTTTACAGGCGCTATTTTTGGCGATCATCATCTCGACGATATCCTCGCGCGTGGCGGGCGTGATAATCAGATCTCCGTACCCAATAACCCCTTCAAAGCGCTCGAGTGAGGTTGCCACCAGGCGCTTTTCTTTAAATCTGCGGAAGTGAAATTCACCCCCTGTCAGTAGCGTTGTTCGAAAGAGCGTTTCAAAATCCTCCATCGACGGATTGCTGAGAATCTCATCAAACGGAATGCAGCCAACAATAGGCAAATCCCACGCTTTTAATGCTTTACCCATATATTCAACAATCATTTCGCGCTTATCCGGCAGCACACGGTTGAGAATAATTCCCAGTATAGGCACTCCATACTTCTCGCACATGGCGCAGTTAAGGGCCAGCTGGTCAAAGCACGAGCCAAGGCCACCCGAGGCAACCAGAATCATCGGTGTTTTAAGAAGCCTTGCCACCTGCGCATTATTTAGGCCCACAATAGAGCCTACACCGACATGGCCGGTTCCTTCGATAATTGTCCAGTTGGATTCTTTTGAAATTGATCTAAATGCCGAGAGAATTTTAGCCTCAAGCGCCTCTACCGGATGATCTCCATCCAGAAATTCGCGCGTAAAACCGGATGGCAGCAGAACAGGGCTCATCAGCGCGTAATCGCTGTGCATTTTAAACAGCTCGTGCATCAGCTCCACATCTTTATCGACCCGCACCTCACCCTCAACTAGCGTATATTCCTGTCCAACTGGCTTCATAAAGCTGACGCTCTGCCCGCGCTCTTTAAATCCTGCTATTAGGCCTAAACTGCTTGTTGTTTTACCCACATGCTGGCCAGTAGATGCTATAAAAATTGATCTACCCATGCACTAACATAGCCTCTTGATCCAGCAGATGGAGTGCAATTTGACGGGTCTCTTCAAATATTTCCTTATCACTTAAGTTTTCTATTTCCTGACGGGAAAACCAGCGCACATCGAGCTTTTCGGCGCTTAAAATGGGCTGGTCTAGTGGTTCCGGTAGGCCAGTAAAGACTAAATCGATGTGCTGGTGGGCCTTTTTATCGCCGAATGCGGGGATATCCTCCAGCAAACAGAGGTAGGGGCGGCGTATTGACCGGGCTCCATTTCGGCTGCACCAGATGTTTTCATCCGAAAAAAGGGCAATTTTAAGCCCCGTTTCCTCAAAAACCTCCCGAATAGCGCCATTTTCGGGGGTTTCATCCGCCTCTAAATGGCCGCCAGGGGGGAGCCAGGTGTGCAATTTCGGGTGAAAAAGCAGCAAAATATGGCCATTTCCGCGGGTGATGTAGGTGGAGGTTGTAAAATGTCTTTCCATACTTTGGCAGTATAACCAATCGCCGAATTAGCGCAACAAATCGGCTCTTTATTGCACTAAAGAGCTTATTTTTAATAACTTAATGTGATATAATTATGATATAATTGAATTATATCTATATATTATTATGACAACATTTGTCGCCGATAACAATTCTCTTGTTACGCAATATCTCGTTTTAGCCGAGGCTGCTGCCGCTTGCTTTGATAAGAAAATCGATGAGTATCTCTCAGAAAATAACAATGATTTTCTAAGAGGCGCGTTAATAGATCTTAACGGCAGAATTCAGGCGGTCAAAGATAACGCCTTGAAGATTCACGCAATCACTCACTTGGTACCGCCTGAGCTTATAGGACGCGTTACGCTAATGGAGAATAAGTATAGGACGCTATCAGCTCTATCAAAAGAGAGCGAGTTTGATGTTGCGATTAGAATTAGCGAAGAGCAGCCCTATCAGATAGAGGTCATCACAAAGATCAAAAAGCGACTTGTGGCCGAGAAAGAAAATATTCGGCCAGACCCATTTGATAAATTCATGGAAAGGCTCAAAGCGCTGGAAGATAAAAATAGGCGGAGTGTGGTTAATCTTCAACTATTTATATATACGCATTTTCAGCAAGGTTCTGTTCCAGAGTCAGAGTTTGAAGAGTGTTTAAACGAATTAAATGCGAAAAAAAGTGATATCACCGAGAGCCAATATAAGGAAGCCCTTGAGATGATGGTGGAGAGGTATAGCCTGCAGTGCAGCGACCTGTTTCAGAAAAGAGACCCAAAAAGAGACCCAATGCCAGAATTAACTCTGCCCTCTCAAAAAGAGATTCGTGAGCAGTTGAAAGGTGTTCCTATTACGGGTAATTTTTCGAAGAAAAATGAGTATTACGCTGTTATTTTTACGCTTACAGAAAACCGTAAAAAGGTTGTAGAAAAGAGCCTCTCGCCGTATAAAGACCAGATTATCAGTGTTATTGATAAGCGTATTAACAAAATAAAAAATGGATTCGCAGCCCTTGCTATTCCAACGATGGCAAGAGTGGGTAATGCGGGTGCTGGCCAATGCTTTTTCTTTAGTCTCGCCCAGGCCCTTACAGGAAAGAGCAGTGATGCACCAGCTCTTAGAGAAGCTATTGTCAACCAGATGAGAAGTGATCCGAATCGATATACGGGTGGGCTTGATGTCATGATGCGTCTTGACCCCATTTATCAGAGACAATTTGAAGGTTTTTGCCGTGCTGCTCGCAGAGAGACAAACTATGAGGGCTATTTAGCATGGATGAGCCAATCAGTGAGCTGGGCAGGGGATATGGAGCTGCGGGCTGCGGCTGACTTTCTTGCTGGACAGAAAGAGGAAACCCAGAAATGCGCCCTTATTCTTGTTAAATCGAATCGAGATGGAAGCTCTGATGCGACATTCTACCACCCAGAGCTACTAATGGCTCCTCACGGAGAGCCTGTTATGATCCATCATAATGGATCTAACCACTTCGAGTATATCGAATCCCGTTCCAGCAAATAGAGCCCCTCCGTGTGTCTTAAGTCACTTCATTAGGGGAGGGGGAAATTAGGCAGATAAACCAAGAAGTTTAGGTCCGCATAGGAGCTCTGTTGTTTATATGCAGATATCTATAACTCCTTTCGTATGTGGCCCTTAATCACCTTTTTTACCACCGCAGAGAAGAGAGAGAAGGGTGAGGGCTTCGCCTTTCTTACGTTTTTTACGGTCTGCTTCCTGCCCTTGGCAGGAGGCAGATATCATGAAAAAGTGTAAAAATGGCGAAGCCCTCACCCTTCTCTCTCTTCTCTGTGGTGGTAAAAAAAAGGTGATTAAACGCCATGTGCGGAAAGAGTGCAAAAAAATGTCTTTACATACCTCCTTAAAAATAGTTATTAGAAAAATCTCATTTTACTCCGTTTTTGGAATCTGTTGGTTAATATCTGCCTCTTTTGTATACTGTTAAGCGTATTGCAGTTAGTTTTAGAAGGGTATTATTTTGAGTCGTTTAGGTGTGTCTAAGAAGCTTGTTGTTTCAACTTTAATGGTCTTTGCCATTATTGCTATTTTCGGTGTGCGGAAACAGCTTGTTGCAGGCGGCGAAGAGCTCGCTTTAGACGCCGCTGAAGAGGAGATCTTCGCTGCCCCGGATAGCGGGCAAGAGATTATTGTCACAGCGCCGCCATCTTCGCTAAATGAGGCAAATAACCCCCTGCTTCTTATCGCAAAATCAGAGGTTAAATTTCCTGAGATCGATAGGGTGGGCGAGCTCTTTACAATGGGCAGAAAGAAGATGCCTATTGTCGAGACAGTCGATTACACCGGCCACGCAGAGTGGTTAGATAGACAGGTCTGGGTAGCTGACTATGCGCGTGAGTATAATACCTCGCGCCACTTCATTGCCCGTAGCCTTAATGGTAAGCCGGACTATTTTAACCAGAAGGTGATGAAAGGCTCTACCTTTAACGTCTTCAAAAAAGATGCCAACATCAACTTCTACCTTCTTATCGATTTAGCGCGTAAACGAGCGGGCCTGTACTGCTACGATTTAGATGCAAACGAGCGGGTCCACCTAAAAACTTATCGCATTTCAGTTGGAGCTCTTGACAGCCGCCAGCCGTCGGGCTGTTTAACACCTGCAGGTCGCTACTTGCTGGGCGAAAAAATTGCCATTTATAAGCCAGAATCTGTCGGATACTATAAAAATCAGCAAGTCGAGATGGTACGCGTCTTTGGCACGCGCTGGATTCCTTTTCAAGAAGAGGTTGTAACTGGTGGATCTGGCCATGGATTTGGGCTACAGGGACTTCCTTGGAACGAGGTCGCGGGTGAACTTGTCGAGAGCAGAGAATCTATTGAGGGCTACAACACCTTCGGATCAATCCGCTTTTTACAAGAGGATATGGAAGAATTTTTTTCAATTGTCATCACCAAGAAGACATTTGCTCTTGTCACGCCAGATTTCACTCAGGTGGAGCTGCCTGGCAAGGAAGTTAATCACTTTACGAGGGAGAGATAAATAATGAGAGATCAGCTTCTGGAACATGAGGATAAAATTGAAGAGTTTCGCGCTACAATTAGCACTTTAATTGAGCAGAAGCGTGCAAGTGGGTTGCTGCAAGAAGGCGATGAGCCAAACCTTCAGCTCTCGCTGCGCGAGTTGCAAGAAGAGGTCTACGGAAATTTAACTCCTTGGGAGCGCGTGGCGATTTGTCGTCATCAGGCGCGTCCCCATGCGATCGATTATATCAAGAATTTATTTGAAGAGTTTGAAGAGATTCACGGCGACAGAGCTTTTGCGGATGATGCGGCTGTTATTACTGGTTTTGGGAAGATTTCTGGGATGAAGGTAGCGATTATCGCGCAAGAGAAGGGGAGTGATATCGATTCGCGGATGAAGCGTAATTTTGGGATGCCCCATCCAGAGGGCTATCGCAAGGCACTGCGCTGCATGAAGCTGGCCGAGAAATTTGGATTGCCGGTACTCTCGCTCCTTGATACACCGGGTGCTCATCCTGGGCTTGCAGCTGAAGAGCGCGGTCAGGGCTGGGCCATTGCCCTTAATTTGCGCGAAATGTCTCAAATTGCTACGCCAATTATCGCTATTATTATCGGTGAGGGCTGCTCTGGGGGTGCTCTTGGCATGGGAATTGGCGACCTTGTGGCGATGTTGCGCCACTCCTACTATTCGGTAATTTCACCAGAGGGATGCGCCTCCATTCTTTGGAACGATTCAAACAAAAAGGCGCTGGCTGCAGCGACTTTAAAAATTCACGCAGAGCAGCTACTGGATCAAGGCGTTATAGACGATGTTATCGAGGAGCCAATGGGAGGCGCCCACAAAAATCCAGAGCAGACCTATGCAAATGTGCGCGCTTACTTGCTAAAAAACTTTGTGCAGCTTGCAAAGCTTGGTAAGGAAGATCTGCTTAATGCGCGCTATGATAAATTCAGGAAAATGGGCAAGTTCGAGATTGTGGAGAGCGCTTTAGTTAGCTCCACTTAAAATCATTATGAAGTTAATTTTTCAAGCGATCATGAGGGGTAAAAAAAATCTGGCCCTTCTGATTTTTACAACCATAGCTCTTTTTGGACTGACTATTGCCAATCAGCTCGAAATGTTTGCCGTTGGTTTAATGGCGGACACAGGCCCAGATCTTTTCACCGTTTTTCAAACAGAGCAGAGCAATAAAGCTGCAGGTTCTCCTGTTGTTGCGCTTAAGGATATCGAGCAAAAATGGAGCGAAATTGATAAGGATCATAAAGGATATATCACCAAGGCTGATGCGGCAAATTACAGGCTAAAAAGTGGCTCATTTAATCCACTTCAGACCATTAAAAGAGAAGTTTATAAGCGCTTTGATCTGACAACGAATCTCTCGGCTCTAGTATTTGTTTTAGTCGGTGTGGCTCTTTTCAAAGGTTTTTGGTACTTCCTCAGCAACTACCTCTCACAGCTTGTCGCAATTCGTTTTAGCCGTAATTTGCGTCAGCAATATTTTGAGCATATTCAGACACTCTCGCTCAGTTTTTTTCAGCGCTACAACATTGCAGCGATCTCATCGCGCGTGATGAACGACTCCTCTCAGATTTCAGGGTCTGTTAATGCCCTTATATCCAACTGTCTGCAGGGGCCATTTAATATACTCTCTTCACTTGTCATCTGCATCTATCTCTCGTGGAAGCTCTCGCTCTGTGTTTTTGTGCTAGGGCCGCTAATCCTCTTTCCAGCCATGGTTTTGGCGCAAAAAATTAAGGCTGTTGCGCGCAAAATCCAAGTTAATCAGGAGCGGTTTTCTGTAGTTTTGCTCGATTTTCTGCGCGGCATTCAGACAGTGAAACTTTTTACTTTGGAAGGTCTTACACTCAAAAAATATACAGCTGAAAATCGGTTAATGAGTCTACTTGAGGGCTTAAGCGCCTTTTATTCAAATTTAACGCGGCCTGTGCTACACGCAATTGCTACCTCGACAGTAGCTTTTATTGTCATTACAGGTGTCAATTACTTCCATATGTCTCTCACGGAAATTATCCCCTATTGTGGCATGCTTGTTCTTCTGTATGAGCCGATTAAGAAAATGGGCGACCAGAGTGCCATCATTCAAAAAGGTGTTGTTGCTGCAGAGCGGATGTTTGAGATTATGAACATTGAGCCTGAGATTAAAGACCTTCCTGGTGCTAACCCACTTACTTCATTTAAAGAGCTCATTGAATTTAAAAACATCTCCTTTAAATATGGTGATGAGTGGGTTTTAAGGGATTTAAGTTTCACCATCGCTAAAGGTCAGACAGTGGCTCTTGTCGGCCCAACGGGCGCGGGAAAATCGACAGTTGCCCAGCTCCTTCCGCGTCTTTATGATATTCAAGAGGGTGAGATTTTAATCGACGGCAGAGCGCTAAAAAGTTACACACAGGCATCGATTCGCTCTCAAATTAGTTTTGTACCCCAAAAGCCTTTTCTTTTCCTTGAAACAATCGAGCAAAATATCACCTTTGGAGAGAGCGCCTCGCTAGATGAGGTCCGTATGGCTGCAAAGCGAGCGCACGCCGATGAGTTTATTGAAAAATTACCTGAAGGGTACCAGACCGCGATTGCCGATGCGGGTCAAAACTTCTCTGGTGGTCAGCAGCAGCGTATCGCTATTGCAAGGGCTCTGTTTAAGAGAGCTCCGATTCTTGTTCTGGATGAGGCAACATCAGCTCTTGATGGCATCAGTGAGCAGCGCATCAAGCAGGCCATCGCCGGTTTGCACGGCAGCATGACCCAATTAATTATTGCCCATAGACTCAGCACCATTGAACATGCAGACAAAATTGTTTACATGGAGGAGGGGAGGAAAGTGGCCGAGGGCACCAAAGATGAGCTACTCGCCACCTGCCCCGAGTTTGCGGCGCTCTGGTCTGCTCACTACAACCTCGCCACCACCTAAGCCTGCAAGGATCACACGACAAGCAAGCAAGAAAAATTGGCACGGATGACAGGATATTCAGGATAAGTAAGAGGATAAGAAAAAAATTACAAGAATAAGAAAGAAAATAAGATTTTAATAAGAAATGGTTCTGCCTGTGGAGAGAGGTGCACCACTCCGGAGGAGCGGGATCGCGCCCTTGATGCGCGATCCGAGGAACAAATGAAAAAACCGTGTTTTTTCATTTATCCTCCACTTATCCCTTATCCTTTCTTTCTTATCCTGAATATCCTGTTATCCGTGCCAAATTTTCTTCCTTTCTTGATCGTTCTTATACGTGGGGGTTTAGAGGGCACCGAGGAGTTCAAAGGCGGCTTTGAGCTCTTTATTCTGATCTTTTTCAAGGGCGCCATTTTCAGTGAGCCAGCGGACATAGCTTTTCGGCACATCTTTAAGTGGCTTGCCTTGGAATTTACCAAACGGCATGCGCGATAGGGAGTCGTTACCTGCACTTTCCATCAATTCCAGCACTGTTTCTATCGGCAGATCATCGATCATTTGCGAGAAAATTTCATACAGTACCATCACATCGTCAAGTGCTCGGTGGGCATTATTTGCCGGTATCCGATAGGCCTCGCGCAGGACTTGCAGGGCGTGGCGCGGCAGGTCTGACCTGAATTTACGCGCCCATTTTAGTGAATCGACATATTTCCATGTGGTTGGCATGGTTAAATTTGCACGCGCAAATTCTGCATCCAAAAAGCGCTTGTCAAACGCGTCATTATTGTGGGCAATAAGCACGGCATCCTCGCCGCAAAAGGCGATAAAATCGGCGCCGACAGCAGCAAAATCGGGCGCCGTGGCAACCATTTCATCTGTAATGTTGTGGACGGCTGTCGCCTCTTTCGGAATCGGTTTTTTAGGGTTTATAAGAGAGGAAAAGGAGCGCTTGCCTATCGGGTCGTAGGCCGCAAGTTCGATGATGTGGTCCTCATCAAACCGCATGCCGGTGGTCTCTGTGTCGTAGTAGATGGGGATTTTTTTGTTCATCCCTTCATTCTAGCGATACCATTTTTCTAGCGATACCATTTTTTGTGTGAAAGAGAGATTTTTTTTTCTGGCGCAAAGAGTGCACTATCAGGTAGAATCGCTTTTTTATTTCCTGGGCTTTTTATGCGCATTCTTCTTCTTTTTTTCTTCGCTTTCTTTTCAATCTGTGGAGAGGCAAAAGCCGCTGAAAAAGAGTCTGTTCATCAGGTCTATTTCTCGCCAAATGAAGATCTCTCTCTCCGTCTTATTCATCTGATTGATAGGGAAAAAAAAGAGGTGATTGCATCAACTTTTGTCTTTTCCCATCGGGAAATTGCTTCAGCACTTCTCCGGGCTGCAAAACGGGGTGTGGCTGTTCATCTGCTTATTGACCCAACCGCCATTACGGGAAAGGTTCCGTTTGGAGAGCTCGCCGATAGCGGCGTTAACGTCTACGTCTGGAAGGGGGTAGAAGGTGCTGCTAAAAAGCGCTATCCAGCTGTCATGCACAATAAGTTCTGCGTTTTTGGTGGCGAAATCCTCTGGACAGGCTCCTTTAATTTCACCTACGCCGCAGCAAAGTCGAACTGTGAAAATGTTATTGTTGTGCGCAGCAAAAATCTGGCCGGGATCTACCAAAAGCAGTTTTTTGAGTTGCTAAACCTCGGCGCGCTCACCCTCAATGAGTACGGAAAGTGGCAACTCTCTGATAAACCCACCATTAAAAAGGGCAAAAATGGCCGCCCGCTAGCTGCTTAAGGGAATCTCTGTTTTCAAAAAAATGGCGGCTCTTGTAGACTTATACTGTTCAAAATTGAGGTGTTATGGTTAAAAAAGCAATTTCTCTATTTGTTTTACTGTCTATCTTGTTTCTGATGGATAGTTGCATGAAAGATGATCCAAACGATGATAATATTGCACTGCGCACAGTTCCTACAACAAACAATCCGCGTCTTGTTCCCGAGGCTGGCAAGCCGGGCCTTCCTGGGATGAGAAGGGGCGGGCAGTAGGTTGAGTTGCGCTATTATTTTTTAATCGCTACAATGGGGTCTTATTACTATTGAAAAGCAGGTCTATGTAAATGGCGCAATCGTCTCCTAAGTACCATTTTTTTCGGCATAACGAACAGAAAGTTGTGGAGCTTCTAGGAAAAGAGCGTCTTATCGCCTTTTTTCAGCAGATGCTTTTAATTCGCAAGTTTGAATCGACAGCCGAAGAGCAATATAAGCGCGGCCTTATTGGCGGCTTTTTTCATTCATACATCGGTCAAGAAGCAATTCAGACAGCTGCTGTTGGGGCCATTGGGTGTGATAGTTGGTGGGCGACAACCTACCGCTGCCATGCGCTTGCACTGCTGCTCGGCGCTACTCCAGATGAGATTATGAAAGAGCTATTTGGTAGAGCTGCTGGCAATGCGGGTGGTAGGGGCGGCTCTATGCACCTCTACACAGACCGGCTGCTAGGAGGCTTCGGGATTGTCGGTGGCCAAATTCCAATTGGAACTGGTGCGGCATTTTCACTTAAATATTTAGGCAAACAAGATCGTGTTGCCATGACCTTTATGGGAGAGGGGGCTGTGGCTCAGGGCGCTTTTCACGAATCGCTCAATATTGCCTCGCTCTGGAATCTGCCGGCTGTTTATGTCATTGAAAATAACCAGTGGGGAATGGGAACAGCTGCTTCCAGAGCAATTTCGGTGGCCCCAATTGCAGAAAATTTTGCCAAAAGCTACGGAATGACCTCGTACACCATTGACGGCCAAGATTTCATTCATTGCTATGGCGCTTTTGAGGCAATTAAAGAAGAGGTTCTTTCAACATCGAGGCCGGTGCTTGTCGAGGTAATTACCGAGCGCTTCCGCGGCCACTCCGTTTCAGATCCTGGTAACTACCGTACCAAGGAGGAGCTCGCCATTTGCATGAAGCGCGATCCACTCACTATTTTATCTAAAAAACTCATCGATCTCGGTTTTATAACCGAAGCTGAAATCAAAGAGATGGGTCGTGGTTTTGACTCGCAGATGGAAGCACTTGTGACGGCTGCAGAAAAGAGCCCATGGCCCGATTTGCGCACGCTTGGAGAGGATGTCTACGCACCAGATTCATTTACGCTGAAGGGAGGGGCTTAGCCATGGCCGGACAGATTATGAAGACTATCGATATACGCGAGGCGTTGCGCGAGGCCCTTGACGAGGAGCTGGCGCGCGATCCGCTGGTTTTGATTATGGGGGAAGAGGTAGCCGAGTATAATGGCGCCTATAAAGTAACCAAGGGACTCCTTGATAAGTGGGGGGCTAAGAGGATTATTGACACACCTATTGCAGAGCTTGGCTTTACAGGGCTAGCTATTGGTGCGGCTATGACTGGCTTGCGTCCGGTTGTTGAGTTCATGAGCTTTAACTTCTCGTTTGTAGGTTGCGACCAGATTATCTCCAATGCCGCTAAAATGTACTACATGTCTGGCAACCGCTATGCAGTTCCGGTAGTTTTTCGTGGCCCAAATGGCGCTGCAGCGCAAGTCTCATCGCAACACTCCCACTGCGTCGAAGCGCTCTATGCCAATTTACCAGGACTTATTGTAATAGCGCCAAGTACCCCCTATGATTCGAAGGGTTTGCTGAAGGCGGCCATTCGCAACAATAATCCGGTTTTATTTCTTGAGAGCGAGCTTGATTACGGCACAAAAGGCGAGGTGCCAGATGGGGTTGACTACACTGTTGAAATTGGAAAGGCGAAGGTTCGTAGAGAGGGTAAAGATATTACCCTTGTCAGCTACAGCCGTATGGCAAATCTGTGTGAAGAGGTTGTGGAATCTCTTGCAAAAGAGGGTATTAGCGTTGAACTAATCGATCTGCGCACCATTAAACCTTTTGATCTTGCAACAGTTGCAGCATCAATCCGCAAAACTCACCTGTGCGTTTGCGTGGAGGAGGGGCATCTTTTTGCGGGAATTTGCGCGGAGATTATGGCCCAAATTCAGGAGCACTGTTTTGATGATCTCGACGGTCCTGTCCGCAGAGTCTGCCAGAGCGAGACGCCTATGCCCTATTCAAAGGTGCTTGAAAAAGAGACGATGCCAACTAAAGAGAAGATTAAAGAGGCCATTTTGAAGACGTTAGCAAGGAGATAAGAGAGATTATGGCTAAGAAAATAATCATGTCCAAGCTATCGCCGACCATGAGCGATGGTGTTATCGACACCTGGCTTGTGAAAGAGGGTGATAAAGTTAAAGAGAACCAGCCTCTTTTTACTGTTGCTACGGATAAAGCAACCATGGAAAGTAGCTCTCCGCGCGATGGAACTATTCATAAAATTGTGATTCCTGCCGGTGGAAAAGCGCAGGTCGACCAGATGGTTGCCCTGCTTGCTGAAGAAGATGATAATCATGATATTTTACAAGCAGCGCATGCAAAATGGGTGGCCGAGGATTTAGAGAAATTTGCAGTTGAACCAGCTCCTGTAGCGCCTAATTCGCCGGTGCCATCAACCCCAGATGCTCCGCGGCCATCAGCTGGCGGGCTTGCAGAGCCGGCTTTTGCCCCGCCACCGCCACTTGCGAGCTACGATTTTTCTGCATTTGATCTTCCAGCAGGTGGGCGTATTGCCGTTTCACCTCTTGCGCGCAAAATTGCGGCAGCAAAAGGGATCGATTTAGCGGGAGTTAAAGGGAGCGGCCCCGGTGGTCGTATCATGGAGCGCGATTTGGCCGCAGGTCCTGACCTTGGAATTGCCTTTGGAGGAAGAGAAGTTCCAGAGGATACGCTGCCCGGCAGTTACACCGAAGAGACTCTCTCGCGGATGCGCTCTGTTATTGCAAAAAGATTGCAAGAATCAAAAACTTTTATCCCTCATTTCTATATTTCGCAAGATGTAAATGTTGAGCCCCTTGTAGCTCTTCGTGAGCAGCTGAATAATTTAGGGCTTAAAGTTTCGTTTAACGATTTTGTTGTTAAAGCAACGGCGCTTGCCCTGCGTGAAAATCCGGCGATGAACAGCGGCTTTAATTCTGTAAATGGAACAATTGTTCACTATGAGACAGTTGATATCTCTATTGCGGTGAGCCTTCCGGAAGGATTGATTACACCTATTGTGCGCCTCGCGGATTATAAAAATTTAGGACAGATTTCAACAGAGGTAAAGTCTCTTGCTAGCCGCGCGCGTGCGGGAAAATTGCAGCCAGAAGAGTATGTCGGCGGCTCATTCACCATTTCCAACCTCGGCATGTATGGCGTATCGGGTTTTGTCGGCATTATTAACCCTCCGCAGGGGGGTATTTTATCTGTTGGTGGCATTGAGGATAAGCCGGTTATTAAAAATGGCGCGGTTGTTGCTGGGAAACAGATGACATTGACTCTTTCAGCTGACCACCGCGTGATTGATGGTGCTGATGGGGCAAAATTTATTAAGAGCATCCAGAAATTCCTAGAAAATCCAGCAGCACTTTTGCTTTAAGTTTAAATAGAAGAGAGAAGAGATGGGTGAAGATTTAAGTTTATGTCCATGTGGCTCTGGCACTTTTTATACAAAGTGCTGTGGGGTTTTCCATGGCGGAGAGCTGCCCAAAACACCTGAGCAGCTGATGCGCTCGCGCTATACAGCCTACGTGAGGCGGCTTGGAGGCTACCTCATTGACACAACCCATCCAGACAGTCCTGAATTTGATACGGATACGGCAGCGTGGCTCGGTAAAATCCACGAATTCTGTGTGAATAATCAGTTGAAGGGACTAAAGGTTTTACAGAGCGGAGAGAATTGGGTTCTCTTCGAGATTTCGTACAGCAAGCCGCCCAATTCCGATAAGAATTTTTCCTACAAAGAGCTTAGCCACTTCTCACATGAAAAGGGTAAATGGCTCTACCTCTCCAGCGAACTCCCGAAACAGGAATAGCAAAAGAAGAGAGAGATAATTTCAGTAAAGGATGGTGTCAGCCATAAGGTTGAAATTTGTAGGCAAGGCGTATATTTGTTTGCAGATATCTATTCGTACGAGGCGTTTAATTACCTTTTTTCATCACCACAGAGAAGAGAGAGAAGAGTGAGGGCTTCGCACGTTTTTTACGATCTACTCCTTGCCTCCGGTAAGGAGTAGATGTCATAAAAAGGGTACAAATGGCGGAGCCCTCACTCTTCTCTCTCTTCTCTGTGGT
>JAYUZV010000098.1:0-8461 GCA_043751475.1 Chlamydiia bacterium | reverse complement strand
AGATCAAGTCCGATATTGAGGGAACGATTGTAGAAATTCTAGTCAATAGTGGCGATCCAGTAGAATTTGGAAAGCCGCTATTTCAAGTCAAACCGAAGTAGTTAACAAGAGTGGTGGAACAAAATGAAAAAAGTTTTAATTGCCAATAGAGGCGAGATAGCCGTTCGTATTATTCAGGCTTGTCATGAACTGGGGCTTAAAACCGTGGCTGTTTTTTCCGAGCCCGATAGGCACGCCCTTCATGTGCGCAACGCCGATGAGCAGGTCTGTATTGGCCCTGCTGCTGCGCTCAAATCTTATCTCAACATCCCCTCTATCCTCTCTGCAGTAGATCTCACCCACGCCTCTGGGGTCCACCCTGGCTACGGTTTTTTAAGCGAAAATGCAGCTTTTGCTGAATTGTGCGAAAAAAATGGTGTTATCTTTATTGGGCCACCCTCAAAAGCTATCCGTTTACTTGGCGACAAATCGAAGGCAAAGGATTTAGCGCGTCAAGTGAAATGTCCTGTTGTTCCTGGCTCTGCCGGTATTGTACCCGATATCGCAGCGGCGCGAGTTGTTGCGCGCGAGATCGGGTATCCACTAATTATCAAAGCCGTTTCAGGTGGCGGCGGTAAAGGGATACGTATTGTCCTTAATCCAGACGAGCTTGAATCGAACTTTGATAATGCCGCACAAGAAGCGTGGAATAACTTTAAAGATTCTGCCCTTTACATCGAAAAACTCATTGTCGATCCGCGCCACATTGAGATTCAGGTAATCGGCGATAAGTGTGGTAACTACGCTTATCTTGGCGAGCGCGATTGCACAATGCAAAGACGGCGCCAGAAGTTGATTGAAGAGGCGCCAAGTCCTATTTTAAGTGATTCCATGCGTAAAAAGATGGGGGAAGCAGCGGTTAGTTTAGTTAAAGCTGCTGGATATGTTTCGGCGGGAACTGTTGAGTTTCTCTTTGATGAGAAAAAACAGGAGTTCTATTTCATGGAGGTCAATACGCGTGTTCAGGTTGAGCACACGGTGACCGAGCAGCTCACAGGTATTGATATTGTGCGCGAGCAGCTGCGCATTGCTATGGGTGAAAAGCTCTCGTTTAGTCAAAAAGATGTTACATACACCGGCCACGTGATTCAATACCGGATTAACGCAGAGAATCCTAACAACAACTTCTCACCATGTCCAGGTACACTCGAGTGGTACCTGCCTCCGGGGGGAAGGGGTGTGCGCATTGATAGCGCTTGCTACCAAGGCTATAAAATCCCGCCCTACTACGATTCGATGATCGCCAAGCTTATCGTGTCAGGTGGTAGTCGCCAGGACGCGATTGCTAAGGGTAAGCGCGCTCTCAGAGAGTTTTACATCGGAGGTGCTGGCATTCACACAACGATTGCGTTTCACCAGTGGATGATGGAGAACGAAGATTTTGTGGGTGGAAAAAATTACAACATCAACTATGTCGACCGCCTACTCGAAGCCGGCGCCACCTTCACCTTAGACGAGCAGTGATTAGATGATAGGAAGAGAAAAGAAAGAAAACCCGCACGGATAACAGGATATTCAGGATAAGAAAGGATAGGGGATAAGAGGGAGAATAAATGAAAAAAACAATGTTTTTTCATTTGCTCCTCGGATTTCGCTAGAGGCGAAATCCAGCACCGAAGGAGTGGCACTCTTCTCTGCAGGGGGCGTACGCCTTCTTAATTAAATTTTATCTTTTTTTCTTATCCTCGCCTGATCCTGCCGATCCTCTATCTTGCCAAATTTTCTTTCTTTTTCTTATCCATTCTTATCCTGTTATCCGTGCCATTTTTTTCTTACTTTCTGAATCCTTGCTTGTCGTGCTCTCTTATCATGTTGTCATGCTTGCTTGGGTTTGCGTTTGTTTTTTCCAAGAGCGGGATATTTGACCCCTTTCCCGACAACTTCGTGCAGGTTTTCAATCGACATGAAAGCTTGTGGATCTGTTTTTAGCACAATTTCTTTAAGCTCTGCCAAGTTAAGTCTTTCTACAATAACAAAGAGAATCTTTTTGGCTTGGCCGGTAAATCCCCCCTCTCCATGCAGAATGGTCATACCGAAGTTGGAGTTTTGGTTGATGAGATCGCGCAACTCCTCTTGTTTGTTTGAAATAATCATGACAGATTTCATTTCGTCAAGGCCGGTGATTACAAGATCGATCATTTTGAAGGCGATTATGTAAGTCATCAATGAGTGTAGGGCGATATGCCAGTCGCGAAAAAGCAATCCATAGGCAAGAAAAATAAAGACGTTGATGGCAAGTACTACCTGGCCAACAGTAAAGCCCTTCTTTTTATTTAGGATGATGGCGAGAATCTCTGTGCCGTCTGTACATCCGCCGCAACGTATAATTAGTCCAGCGCCTATTCCAAGCAGAGCTCCGCCAATTACAACTACCTCAAGCGGGTCGAAGTGAGGTGCTACCTCAAACATAAAGGTGTCGAGTAAAAATATGAATAGTGCAAAAAGTAGAACAGCCGTTCCCATATAGAGAACAAAGGTTTTGCGAATGTGTTTGTAGGAAAGGAAGATAAAGGGGACGTTAAGCAGGATAATGAAGTAGGAGACGTACTCCTTGCCGTACAAATTAGCTAGAATCATGGATATACCGATGATTCCGCCATCAATTAAATGGTTTGGAAAAAGGAAAAAGCGTAGCGAAACAGCAGCTAACATAGCGCCAAGGGCAATGCCGATGAAGCTTGTTAAATAATTTTTCAGAGTCTTTTTTTCTTGTGAGGTAGCCATTTTTATATTGAATAAAGAGTTTGAAAGAAAGATATCGATCTGCTGTCCAAATGTACAGAAAAATTTAATTGGGGATAAAAAAAGGTAGCTATTTAGCTACCTTAAGGTTTCGAAGAGGACGGGGCTCGAACCCGCAGCCTTCGCCGTGACAGGGCGATGCTCTAACCAATTGAGCTACCTCTCCGCATAACAAACTACTTAACTGACCCGTGTCAAAGATCAATTTTATTGGATGGGGGCGACAGGATTCGAACCTGTGACCCTCTGCTTGTAAGGCAGATGCTCTAACCAGCTGAGCTACGCCCCCAACAAAAGACAAACTTACTGTAACGCTCTTTTTTACACAAGAGAAAAAATCTTTTGTGCTGCTGAGGGGGCTCTCTTAATAGAGGGGGGGGTTGATTTTTATCTAATTAAAGGAGATAATAAATCCGATTAATTACAGAGAGCTTAATAATGAAATGCTTTTTCTACTGTCAAGGACAAAATACTGTTGATCCTTCCGGCCGCGCTGTTCAGGTGCAGGGTCGGTTTTCTAAAATTTCTGGGGCAATAACCGGGGCAATAGTCTCTGTCCAGTGGCTCTATCTGGCCCGCGTTGCCGCATTTCTTTGGTTCACTGGTTTTTGTCTGACATCGACAGTTCCTATACTTCCGGTGATTGGTCTCTGCTTTTTTAAGGATAGAATTCCTTATGTAATCACCCATACGCGAAGCGTCTTTAATTGCCCAGAATTTTATACAGTTGGTCATAGAGCTGCTGATAGAAATAGTGAACCTTGGACCGATTGGGAAAATGTTCCAAGAGATCTGCTTGTTTCGATGGGTAGTCAGACTGTTAATAAAATTTGTAGTGCGGTTAATAGCCTGCTCGCTCCGTGCGAAAAGCCGCTCCTTCCGATACCCTCTGCTGAAAGTCGCGCTCTTCGCACGCTGCTGGCGCCTATTAATGGCCTTTTATTTGCATGCGATGAGGGGTTAAAGCCGATGGTCTGGAGGGCTCTACTTGTTGTGGCGGCAACGGAGATGCTGCCACTTTCCCCGCTGTTTCAAATTTTAAACCGCTTTTCTTTTGTTTCTATCTATTCAGCTGCTTTTAAGCATAGTTACTCAGTTTTAATCAGCAAGTTTCCTGTTGTTCAGCTTGTGGTAGCGCGGGTGTGGAAAGTTTTTAGCCGCTTTATTATGATCGGCTTTTTGGCTCCTTCTATTACCGTAGTAAAGTTCCTAATGATCTGGTTGCTATCCTTCTATCCTCCTATTATATCTACTCTCTGGCGTTTTGGTTTTGATCTGTCAAAGAGTGATAAACTCAAAATGCATAACCAATTTGAGAGCAGCAAAATGCGAGGGAGTGGCTCTGATGCTTATCTCGATTTAACGAAAGTATCTTCTAATCAGAGAGAGGCTTATGTTGATTGCCAGGTTGATTTGGAGAGAGTTGAAAAAGCGACTAATTTGATGGCTCTTCCATGGCTCTTGCTAACAATGGATCGCAGGTTTGCTGGTTAGATGAGATTTTTATCACTTTTCTGCACCCTTTTTGTACTCGGCAGCTGTGGCTCACCCTCTGAGGGGAGCAAGAGCAAAGTTTTAGAAGAGCTTGTTTCAGAACTTGAAGGTATTTCAAGCCGCCAGGAGCTTCAGCGAGAGCTGCCTAAGCTTACAAAACTCTTTGACCAGATTGGTGCGCAAATCATTGAAAGGGGCGATGAGCCGAGCTGTGCAGAGGATTTGCCCCCCGTTCATTCAGATAGCTCAGAAAAATTAAAAACCGAACTTATCCGCATCTACAAAATTGAGGGTGGCCGTGAGCTGATCGAGTCCGCTCAAAGACCCGCCCTATTAAAACTCTCCGCCACCCGCTCTTAAGCAAGATAGGGTGCTTTAGCGGATGATGGGTGAGGGGGCTTTTTCTGTTGCTTTTGAAATGAAGTAGACCGTGAAAAGTCCTACAACAAATCCAGGAATTAGCTCAGGAATACTTGTGACAATAAGCGGATTTGGCCTTGCGCGCAGCCAGCTATCTGCAATAGGCCACAGAGCCGAGGTAATTCCACCGACAATAATGCCTGCTCTAGCGCCGTGGCGGTTGATCCAATCAGAGTAAAGGCAGCAGAGCATTGTAGGGCCAAATGCAGCGCCGAGGCCTGACCAGGCAAAGAGGGTGAGATTGTAAACCGATTGGCTTCCTGGCGCTGCAATAGAGTAGGCAACAAGGCCCGCAAGAACCACGCCGAGGCGCGAGATAAGCAGCAGCTCGCTTGGGTTTGCATGCGGGCGTATTAGTCGCTTGTAGAGATCTTCTGTAAGGCTTGAAGCGAGCACCAGAACCTGGGAGCTGACAGCGTTAATGGTTGCAGCAAGCACAGCACACAAAATTAGGCCAATGAGGAAGGGGTGGAAGAGCTGTCGGACCATTAAAATAAAGACCTGCTCGGGGTTTTGAATCCCACTCTGGCTGAAATAGGGGATCGCCACAAGGCCGACAAGAGTGGCCGCACCGAGTGCAAAAAACATCCAGCTCATCCCGATATATTTGGCCTGATTAATTTGGCCAACACGCCTGATTCCCATAAACTTTGTTACAATATGGGGCTGCCCGAAGTAGCCAAGCCCCCAACCACAGACCCCCAGAAGTACTGCCCAAAGGGTTGTGGGGTGGAGGTTGGGTAGCAGCGAGAAGGAGATTGATTTGGCTTTGGCCGCCTCGATAATTCCTGGTAGGTAACCCACTTTTGGCAAAATATAGAGGGGCACAAAAATAATGACGCTCAGCAGAAAGAAGCCTTGGAAAAGATCGATCCATGCAAGCGTTGTATAGCCGCCGACAAATACATAGGGGATGACAATCAAGATGCCGATGATAATTCCGATTGCATAAGGGGCGTCAAAGAGACTCTCGATTAGTCTGCCAAGTCCGACAAGACCGGCTGCGATGTAGCAAGTGTAGAAGATAATTGCCATGATAGAGCTGGAAACGCGGATGGAGCCGGACTTGTCGGCCAGTCTATTTTCGAAGAAGGACGAGAAGGTTAAGCTTCTAAAGCGCTCAGTTGCCACTCTTATTTTAGGCGCAACAAATTGCCAATTTAAAAACATGAAAATAAGTAATCCAATACCCGCCCAAGCACCGGCCACACCCTGCGTATAAATAGCGGCTGGATAACCGATAAATAGCCAGCTACTCATATCACTTGCATGAGCTGAAAGGGCAGTAAGCCAAGGGTTTAGCGATCTGTCACCGATAATAAAGTCCTCAGCTGAGGTCTGCTTACGGTAGGAGAGGGTTCCTATCATCACAAGTGCAATCAGGTAGGCTATAACAGCAAAGAGTTCATATGAAAAATAGACTTCATAGGAGAAGTGACCCGTTGAAAAACGTCCCATTAAAAAAGCTCCGTGCTCGCAAAAAAATTCTTATTACTCTTATCGCACGAAATTTATGACAATTTCAAGTCTTATCTATCTCTCTAGAGCTTTTGTCGATCCATAAGTGCGCAATGCAAGGGCGATGTTTGAGCTGCTGTTTGGGTAGATCTCATCGATGTGTTCAAGAAGCTGCTTCACTTTTCTTCGCATCGACTGGGCGCCAACTGGACATGCACAGAGTATCCGCGCAAATCCCACTTGTTTAGCAAAGGTAATAATTTCGCTCTCTTCAACGAGGATTAATGGGCGTATAATGGTGACACCGTAGTCGTGCATAGGTACTTTTGGCAGCATACCGGCAAATTCACCCTTATGTAGGAGGTTCATTAGTCCCGTTTCTACGCTATCATCTTGATGGTGGCCAAAGGCAATCGTGGTAATACCAAGCGATTTTGCCGTGTCAAAAAGAAGGCGCCGCCGCTCGCGCGAGCAGGGGTAGCACGATAGGGTTTCAAGCTTTTGCGTCGACTCTTGCTGGTGGTAGCTGATCCCAATTTTTTCGCACACATTTTTTAGCGCCTTGTTGTCAATGCCGGCGCCGCAAGAGAATGGACCACCAACGTGAATGGCGTGAATATCAAGAGCGGGAAAGCCAAAACCCGAAAGCGCATGTAGCATGAACAGGAGTGTGAGGCTATCCTTGCCACCGCTGAGCGCTACCGCCACCCGATTTCCACTCCCATCTAGCAGGCCATAATCGTATATCGCTTTGCGCACTTTGCTCTCGATTGTTCTGCCCGTGACAGACCAGGGCTTTTCTGGGAGTTGAATGGTCATACTATTTTCCAAAAATTTAAAGGAGTAATTCTACCATAAACAGCCCTTAAGTAGAGAAAAGTGCTTGAGTTCTGCTGCTATTTCGGCTATTTTGAATCTGTAAAATGAAGAAAATGTGGGTTTTCCATGGCAAAAGTTGGCGATAATGAACCGTGTCCTTGCGGGTTTGGCAAAAAGTATAAAAAGTGTTGTAAGTTAAAAAACCCAGCTGCTAGAGCTCACCACATCAGTCGTGTTTCAACTGGTAAATCGAGTCTGCTCACCTCCCTTTTTCACTCAGCTACAGCACCGAAAGATATGTTTACCGCACAGCCGCTAGAAGCCCCAGAAAAACCCGCTGAGCCGCCAAAATCAGATGACAATAGTGGGCAGGTGTAAAATCTGCTTGATGGCAAAGAGCAGCTTTTGTTAGCATACTGCTTGTGATTTGCTGGGATAGCTCAATTGGTAGAGCAACTGATTTGTAATCAGTAGGTTGAGGGTTCAATTCCTTTTCCCAGCAAACTTTTTTTAAAACCCCGTTTTGGGGCTATTTTTCGGGGATGTCGCCTAGTGGCTATGGCAGGAGACTGTAAATCTCCCAACTTCGGTTATCGCTGGTTCGAGTCCAGCCGTCCCCAATTTATATTTTTTAATTTAATCAGGTAGTCGTATAAGTATGTCTGTTACATCTGCCGTTCAAGGGGCTGCTAGCTCTTCCATAGACTTTTCTTTAGATCCACACTCTGGTTTATCCGTTACTATTAAAACAGCAAATCTTACTATGCGATCGGTGATGGAGGCAGATTTAGAACATTACTTACCGCTTTACTCTAATCCAGATGTAATGACCAAATTTGCTGATGGAAAAGTTAGAACAAGAGATCAAGTAGCAGCTAGAATTAAAACTCTATGCGAACGTTGGCAGAATAATGATCCTTATAGTGGTTTTACGGTATTTACCAGGAATAGTGGTGAGTTTGTTGGTTCTGTGCTCCTTGGCCATGGAGATAATTCGGGTGAAGCTGAGCTCGCTGGTCTTGGTTTGCCTAGCTTTTGGTCTAAAGGGTACGGAACAGAAGCTGCAACTGCGCTTGTAAAAGAGTACGCCCCAGCTACTCTTGCCCAGAAGTATACATTAAAGGGCAAAGCGCTAGAGACAATTACCACGACCGCTAGGACTGATAATCTCGCCTCTGTGGCTATCTCAAAAAAATTAGGGATGGGAATTATAGCCACCGTAGAAAAATATGGTGCTACACGCCATCTATTTTCTGTTAAATTATAAATAAATTCAGGCTTTTGAATAAAAGCCGATCGGCTGCTTAATGCTTTTCCGCACATTTTTTCTTTTAAAAATCGGCAGAAATCCTCGCTATTCAATATTTTCGCCATTTTTTAGTCTAAATTGCACAATAAAATCGATACTTTTCATTTATTTATTTTATTACCAACTACTTATCACTATTTCCTGCATGAATTCCCCATAAGGGGATCCTTTCTCCGCTTT
>JAYUZV010000097.1:0-8937 GCA_043751475.1 Chlamydiia bacterium | reverse complement strand
CAATTAGCGAAATCCAGTTAGTAGAGGAGCTGAGCGAGGGCACTAAGCTTTTGGCGGAAAGATCTATTTGGAGTGGTTTTCCGCTAAAAAACCAGACAGCTCCAAGTATAATTAAAAGAGTTAGTGGAATAATGGTGCCGAGCATCGCGCAAATATTGTTAATTTTGGCCGAAAAGTCGATGCCGCGCAAACTCACAAGGGTTAGGCCCCAGAAAATTACAAGCATGCAGCTGACAAGGTAGGCGCTGTTTGTGGCAAGCGCAGGATCAATAATGTAGGCAGCAGTTGCCGCAATAAAGGAGAGAATGGTCGGGTACCAGACCATTGTGTTAATCCATTGCAACCAGATGGCCAGCATCGCCGTTTTCTTTCCAAAAGCTCTGTTTACCCAGTGGTAAACGCCGCCATGCTCTGGAAAAGTGGCAGAGAGCTCAGCCGCAACAAGAGCTGTCGGAAGAAGAAAAATCAGCGCCGAAAGAACAAAAAAGAAGATGAGAGCACTTCCAAAAAGGGCAGTGGAAGGTAAATTCCGAATGCTGTCAATTGCAGCAACAACAAGAAGAACAAGTGAATAGAGGGAGATCTTTTTAATCTTTTTCATCGACAAGAAATAAGGCCAAAATAAAAACAATGGACCATTCTATCTCTTCCTTTCAAATATCTGCAATCCAACTTTTTAAAGGGGAGGTATGGCGGGTATTCTCTTCCTAGGTTTTTCATTGGCCTTCCAATCATCCACAAATGTCGAATGGAGAATTCTAAGAGGATCGGGGTCGGTTAGAATAATGCCTAGTTCTCGATTTCTATCGAGTCCCTCATCTGTCGTGTTTTGCGACCCGATAAACGCGCAGGCATTGGACTTCCCGTAATCGGCCAAGATCATCTTAGTGTGGTAGTAGCGGTCTACCCCGCCGACAGCCCAAATTCGAGTGGCCTTATCGAGCATTGCACGTCCTGCGGCGTTGCTATCTACGGGGCTTTTTTTCGTTGCTTTATTTGCCGTAATGACCTCTATTCTAACCCCTTTACTTGCCGCTTCTTTTAGAGATTTAATAAATTTCTTATCCGAAAACACTTCAAATTAGATGTCTAATGAGTAAGTAGCCGATTGAACAATAGCCTGCATTTTTGCTCGCGCATTACCCGGTGTCCATACCAAAGCCGGACAAGAGAGCATATCAGGCGTGATAGCTGAATCATTTAATCTAAAGCACCTGTTTATTAATATTATTAATCTCTTATATATTAAGATGTTATGATGACTCGGCAGTCAGGGTCGAAAAACAGGGGAGTTCCAGCTCTACAATCCCGAAAATTGTGCGACTCTTTCCTCCACTAAATCAGTAGATAAGGCGGATTGAAAATGGAAATGGTTGCGACAATTTTTTTTCAGCGCGGATTGTGGGTGGGTACATTTGAACGCACCGAAAAGTCTGGATTTGCGGTCGCGCGCCACATTTTTGGGGCTGAGCCAAGAGACCCTTAAATTTATCAGTTTGTCCTTGCGCACTATGATTCAGCTCTGTTTCGGCGAGATTAAAGAGATGGGTCTGGCCTTAACAATTAAGCGTAAAAGCCATAAACGGTCGCAAAGAGAGGTGCCCCGCGAGACGGAAAAGATAAAAGAGATCTCGGGCCCTTCGATATTTGCGCAAGATTATATGAGGAAGGCCCTTGAAACAAATAAGAAGGAGCGAAAAAAGGTCAGTAGCGCAGAAAAGCAAGCGCGTCTTGACGCATAATTTGCCCTTCGCACGGAGAAAAAGAAGAAAAAACACCGCACCGGTTAATAATCTGTTAGCTTGAAAAGAAATTCTCTTTCGCATAGGATTAACCAGATAATAAAACAGAATTTTAATTTTGGATGCATGAGTTTATCTCGCAAGGTGGTTTGATCCTTTACACGATAGAAAATGGGAATACACTCGCGTTGTTGCATAAATGAAAAGAGGTTCTTCGGAAGTCATCCATCGAGATCTTCTTGGTGTAATAGAGCTTGTGTATCAGCCGATTGGAATGGTGATCAGCAATGTCGCAAAAGAGGTTGAAAGTGAGGGGTATGGGGCCTATACTTTCGAAATCTCCAGAAGAAAAATACTATTTCGCGTAGGAAAAATTACGGAGAAAAAGGTTGGGCAGTTTGTCACGCTCTGGAAAAGAACTCAGAATGGACCTATAACGCCTTTCGACCTATCGGACCCGATTGATCTATTTATTGTCACTGTTCGGTCAGAGACTCGTTTTGGTCAGTTTGTCTTTCCAAAAGCTCTTCTTTATGAAAAAGGTATTCTCTCAACGAAGGGTGTGGGTGGGAAATTGGCTATCAGAATCTATCCACCGTGGGATATCACAGAAAGCAGGCTGGCTAAAAAGACACAGAGTTGGCAGCTCCTCTGGTTTTTTGAAATTTATCCGGGTGGCCCCGTTGACACCTCCCGCATTCAAAAATTATTCCGACAGGGTTTTTAAATAGTCAGGCCAGCTTTTGCAACTCTTTCTAAGAAAAACCTGTTGCACAATATCGCTCTTATTCGAGGAAAAATAGGCTCCTCAAAAATTATCGCGATGGTTAAGGCTAACGCCTATGGCCATGGCATCCGCTCTGTTGGAGCTGCTTTGGACGGTCATGTCGATCTCTTGGGGGTCTGCTCCATTGATGAGGCGATGGTATTGAGAAGCTCTGGTGTGCGCTCGCCTATTTTACTCACTCAAGGAGCTTTTGAAGAGAGTGAGCTGCTACTCGCTGCAAAAGAGGGTTTTCATCTTGTTTTTCATAACGAAGAGCAGTTGGGTTGGCTCGATAGGCAAAAGCTACCCGCCCCTTTAAACAGTTGGATTAAAATTAATACGGGCCTCAGTCGTCTTGGGTTTCATAGGGAGGAGGCCGAGTCTGTTTATTTACGTCTTTTCAAAAGCATACATACGCGTAAACCGGTTAGGATCATGTCCCATTTTGCCTGCGCTGATGAGCGGGCTCACCCTCTTAATGAGGCGCAGATTGCCGCATTTCAGGTGTTTATAAAGGATAAAAATAGCGAATATAGTCTCTGTAATTCAGCGGGTGTCATCAATTTTCCGCAGTGTGCCTATGATTTTGTGCGTCCTGGTATTTCTATTTATGGGGTGAGCCCAATCAGTGGTAAAGTAGGGAGTGATTTTGGCCTTAAACCAGTTATGAGCGTCCACTCGAAAATTATATCGATTCAGAAAGTGAAAAAAAACGAGACGATTGGCTATGGCGCCAGATATCGATTTACTCAAGATGCCCGAGTGGGAATTGTCGCGTTTGGGTATGGAGATGGCTATCCCCTAACAACCACTGATGGGACACCTGTTCTAGTTAACAATAGGGAGTGCCATCTGGTTGGCAGGGTCTCTATGGATATGCTCGCCGTTGATTTGAGCAACTGTCCAAATGCCAAAATAGGTGACGATGTTCTGCTATGGGGCGAGAGTCTGCCCATCGAGCGCGTCTGTGCAAGCTCTTCCACCCACGTCTGGAATACCCTCTCCGGCGTTCAAAACCGCGTCAAATTCCTCTGGAAGGGCTAACCACCCGCGAAATTTAGTTGTGCTTATTTTTCGGCGCTTTTAATCAGTCGATGAAGCTGACCTAGAAGGTAGAAGGGGAGTGATAATAGGGTGTATTCAATCGTAGATCCGAGAGAGTCTTTTACAGTTATAGGGCCAAGACGAGGAAGATCTGAATTAATCCTAATGGCAGTTGTTCTCTTTTTCTCTTTTATGAACTGATGAAGAGACTTAAGTGTTCCTGTTGTGCCGGCCTTTACCTCGAGCGGGATGACCTGATTTTCGTGCTGAATGACGTAGTCGATTTCAGCTTCAGCTCCTTTTCCTGCTCGCTGCCAGTAATAGAGAGCAGGTGGGATATATGCAGGAGTTGTTGTGCGCAGTAACTGGCCCACGAGCTGTTCAGCCATGCCTCCGCTATTAATCATCGAAATTTCAGAAAGAGACCTTAACTGATGGAGTGAAAGACCTAGTGAAGCGCCGCAAAGCCCGCAGTCTAGCATGATTACTTTCGAGAAGCGCTCATCGCTCTCCGCGCCGAGGGGTAGTCCGTTTGCTGAGGTTGACACAATTCGATGGCACACCCTTGCTTTAGTTAGCAAATCAAGAGCCTGTTTTAGTGGGGCGGTACCTACCTCGGAATTGGCATCCTTGTAAACAAATTTCTTTCCAAGTTGGCGAGGAATTGAGCTCATGACCTCTTCGAGGCGCTCAATTGTTAACCGTCCGCTGTATTTGGCAAAATCATCGCGATAGGTTGCGAGTAGATCAAAGTGAATTTGATTAACAGCGTCCGGAGCTTTTTCAGTTGACCAAGCGGAAACAGCTGCTGGCATTCCACCAACTACCAGATACTCTTTGAGTCTATTCATCAACTGTGAATGAATGGCTGCAGGAATCGTCAGACTCCAATTATAATTTTCTAAATAAGCGCGAAGTTGATGCTCTCCGATGGCATCCAAAAATTCCTCAAAGGATAATGGCTCCAGATACATATAGCCTATTCTACCCACGGGCATACTGAATTCATGTTCTGCGAGTGTAAAGTCTAACAGAGATCCTGCCGCAATCACTGGAAGCTCTGGCATTTCTTCCGCAAACCAGCGCAATTTTTCCAGGAGATGGGGCGCTGCTTGAATTTCGTCCAGAAATAGAATGGCGTTTGAGGGCTCAATTTTGCTTCCAGTTGCAGCCGCAATATTAAGGATGATCTCCTTGGGGTCGTTCGATGAGAATAGGGATTCCAGGTCTGGTCGCTTCTCGAAGTTGAGCTCGATAAGTGCTCGCTGCTCTGAGTTTGCAAGGTTTCGAATAAGCCAGGTTTTGCCAACTTGGCGCGCGCCCCGAATAATTAACGGCTTGCGCCCGCTAGAATTTAGCCAATTAACTAGGAATGCAGTGCGATCACGCTTCATGAACCCTCCCTCTGATTAACCACCAACCTAACGCAAATCTTTATTTAAGTCTACAAAAGAGGGGGTTCTTTTAGCGAGCTACTCGTTAAAAGAGGGGGTTCTTTTGACGAGTAGCCGCTTGATTTACTCTTGTTTCCTGGGTTAAAGAGCAAAAAAAAGCGACTGGGGTTACCAGTCGCTTTTGGTTGGAGGTGGAGAGAATCGAACTCTCGTCCTTAGCAAATTTTATTATACCGTCTACATGCTTATCATCTCTTAAGTGGTTAAAGCGCAGCTTTCACACGAGATGATGTGCGTTAAAACTGGCCTGCAAGCGCTATTTTCTTGGGTGACCCCCACGCTCGCCAAAGGGTCTCCCATACTAGGGTTTACTACGCTGCAATCACCGCTCCTAGTCGGGCAATGAGCGCAGCGGGCCTCTTGACGGATTAGGTCTTAAGACCAGAGAAAACTAAGCAGCTACCTCAGCGGCAATGTTAGCCTTGCGGCTAGGGAATTGCATGATTGTGGCTTTCTTAGCAGTTTTTGTCTCTTTTGCATTTATCGTTTTTACCGGATGATTAAGGAGGCCAACCGATATCCTCCGCATGCGGGTTACAACTCCGTTTCCAAGTCGAAGCCAGTACACCCCCAGTCGCTATTATACCATATTTTACCCTTATCTGTCTAAGTAGAGTCGGGAACTTGTGAATTTAAGAGTTTATTTGTTAGGATTATGGGCTGAAGTTGGAGATTGAATCTATGTTTGAAGGCAGCGAAAAGAGCAATATACCCCTAAGAGAAGAGGAGATGCTTCAGCTTTGGCAAAAAAACCAGATTTTTGAGAAATCGATGGAGTTGCGCAAAAATATGCCCCTCTATTCCACCTACGATGGCCCGCCGTTTGCGACCGGTCTGCCTCACTACGGCCACATTTTAGCCGGAACAATCAAGGACACTGTCCTAAGATTTAAGGCGATGCAGGGCCACCATGTGCCGCGCCGCTTTGGCTGGGATTGCCACGGACTGCCAGTAGAAAACGAGATTGAAAAGGCAAAATCGCTCTCCGGAACGCCAGATATCGAAGCTTTTGGTGTCGGCAACTTCAACGAGGAGTGCCGCAGCATTGTGCTCCGCTACACCGAGGAGTGGAAATCGACTGTTAACCGCATGGGCCGCTGGGTTGATTTTAGCGCTACCTACAAAACGATGGACAAATCGTTCATGGAGTCTGTCTGGTGGGTTTTTGGCCAGCTTTGGGAGAAGGGGCTTGTCTATGAAGGGTTTAAGGTGATGCCCTTTTCAGCAAAGCTCGGCACGCCGCTATCTAACTTCGAGGCTAACCTCAACTACCAAGAGGTCGACGACCCGTCGCTGACACTCCTTTTCGAGCTCGCGGACGAGCCCGGCTGCTATTTTCTGGCCTGGACAACAACGCCGTGGACCCTTCCGTCTAACTTAGCCCTTGGCGCAAATCCAACTGTCACCTATGTCAAATTGCGCGAAAAAGCCACCGGTAGGCTCATTATTATGGGCAAATCGCGCATCTCTGCCTATTTTAAAGAGGAGAGCGACTACGAAATTATCGCTGAATTTTTGGGCGAGAGCTTAAATGGCCGCAAATATCTGCCTCTTTTTAATTACTTTGTCTCTGAGCGTGATAATGCCTTTATCGTTATTACAGACGCTTTTGTCAGCGACGCAGATGGAACGGGTATTGTTCAGCTGGCGCCAGCTTTTGGCGAGCAAGATTTCTATGCGTGTAAGCGCTATGAAATTGAGCACGTCTGTCCCGTTGACCAGAACGGAAAATTTACGGCTGAAGTTCCCGAATTTACAGGTAAATTTGTTAAAGAGTGCGACCGCGAGATCATTAAGCGACTTAAAAATGAGGGAAAAGTTTTTCAGCACAGCCAGATCCGCCACCGCTATCCGCTCTGCTGGCGCTCTGATACGCCACTGATTTATAAAGTTGTTAATAGCTGGTTTGTGGCCGTTGAACAGATCAAAGATAATCTGCTTGCTGTGAACGAAGATATCACCTGGGTGCCGGGCCACATCAAATATGGCCGGTTTGGAAAGTGGCTTGAAAATGCGCGCGATTGGGCTATATCGCGCAACCGCTTTTGGGGAACCCCCCTGCCTATTTGGCGCAGTGCTTCAGGCAAAATTATTGTTATTTCGAGCTGCGCAGAACTAGAAAAGCGCACGGGGACTAAAATAGAGGATCTTCACCGTCATTTCATCGACCATTTGACATTTGAAGAGGATGGAGAGATCTATACGCGTGTTTCGGAAGTTTTTGACTGCTGGTTTGAATCGGGATCAATGCCCTACGCGCAAAACCACTATCCGTTTGAAAATAAAGAGTCTACTGAAAAGGCTTTTCCAGCGGAATTTATTGCGGAAGGAATTGACCAGACGCGCTGCTGGTTTTACACCTTAAATGTCCTTTCGGCAGCTCTTTTTAATACGTGCGCTGCTAAAAATGTCATTGCCAACGGCATTGTTTTGGCTAGTGACGGCAAAAAAATGTCGAAACGGCTCAAGAACTACCCAGCACCAGAGGAGGTTTTGAATCACTCGGGAGCTGATGCGCTGCGACTCTATCTTCTGAGAAGCCCAGCTGTTATTGCCGAGGATGTCCGCTTTTCTGAAGATGGTGTGAAGCAGGTTGTCAGGGCGCAGCTTATTCCGCTTTGGAGCTCCTTCCACTTCCTATCGACCTATGCCAAAATTTACAAGTGGACGCCAGCAAAAAATCTTACCCGTCCGGTTGCTGTAATTGACAGGTGGATCTTGTCTGTTCTCCATTCGCTTATTGCTAAAGTGACAGAAGCGATGGATTGTTACACCCTGAACGAAGCAGCAGCTCCGTTTGTCGACTTCATCGACCAGCTCACCAATTGGTATATTAGGCGCTCGCGCGGTAGATTCTGGTCGGATGTCGCCTCGCAAGACCGTGAGCAGGCCTTTCAGACCCTTTATACCGTTCTGAAACAGTTTGTTACGCTATCTTCGTCGTTTATTCCATTTATCACAGATGCGATCTATCAAGGGTTGCGCTTTGAGGATGACCCCATTTCTGTCCATCTCTGCGCTATGCCAAAGGCTAATTCTGCTTTTATTGATAAGGCGTTAGAGGAAGAGATGGCCTATGTCCAAGAGGTGACAAGCTACGGTCATGCGCTGCGTAAAGAGCATAAGCTAAAAGTGCGCCAGCCGCTTGCACGCGCCTACTTGATTACATCAGATCCTAAAAAAATAGCGCTTCTAAAGCAGTCAAGTGCACTTATTGCCGATGAGCTCAATGTCAAAGAAGTCGTTTTTGAGAGCGATGAGGAGAAATTTGTCTCTCTTCAAGTGAAGCCCAATTTCCGCACGCTTGGTGCAAAAGTTGGCCCGCTTATGAAGAGTGTGCAAGCGGCGCTTGCTACGCTTCCGCGCGCTGATTTTACCAGATTGCAGCAGGGGATGAAAGTAGAGCTGAATGTTGAGGGAACCACTCTGCAAATTGACCCGGAAGATCTCGCTATTACACGGACTGTAAAAGAAGGGATGGTGGCTGCAACAACCGATAGCGGAATTACGCTTGCCCTCGATACGGCTCTGACAAAAGAGTTGATTCAGGAAGGGCTTGCGCGCGAGTTTATCAATAAAATCAACACCCAGCGCAAAGATAACAACTTCGATGTGCAAGACCGCATTGCTATCACCATCAAATGTTCAGCTGATCTGCAAGAGGCCTTTGAACTCTACCGCGATCACATCTGCAATGAAACACTCATCACGCAGGTAACCTTTGGTGCAAACAGTGGCGAGCCGTGCGAAATGGGTAGCGAAACTATCTTTTTTATGTTAGTAAAATCTCAATAATAAAAGAGCTCTAAGGAATATAGGATGAAAATTTTATTGACAGGCGCTAGCGGCTATGTTGGGGCCCGTCTTCTCTTCCCTCTTTTAGAAGCGGGCCATGAGGTCACTGTTCTTGTTCGGAGGCGCAGAAAATTTG
>JAYUZV010000096.1:0-2172 GCA_043751475.1 Chlamydiia bacterium | reverse complement strand
CAGGCCCCTCCACCAAAGAAGCCTGCTGCTCCTGGAGGTTTCTTCAACTTTCTGACCAGTGACCCTTCACTAGTTGCACCAGGAGATGCCAACGCCAAGCCCTCCGGACCGCCTGCTGTGGCACGTGCGTTCATGGCACCAACTCCTGCTGAAAGTAGGAAAGAAGGTGAAGTGATGTCTGCAGCAGCTCTTATACGGCAAGCAGAGTTCGAGCAGGACGTCAAAGATGAAGAGATAAAAAGTGCCATGATGGCAGTACGGCCATCTATCGGCGCTGCCAGAGCAGAGGCCTCCAAAACGCCTTCTAAAGCAGAGATTAGAGCTGCGGAGGCAAAGGCAGCTGGTAGAGTAATTGAAGCTCCAGCGAAGCCCTCTGGCCTCTTCGACTTCTTCAGTCTAGATCAGGGAGCATCTGGGGGTGACATATTTGAACCTAGAGACCCTAATGCCCTTACTGCCAAGGAGGAATCAGCATTTTCTGCTCCCCCCCCTGTCAAAGCAAAAGCTGTTGCACCTGTGGCGAAGAAAGCTGTCTCTGCTCCTGCTCCTGCACCTATCACCAAGGTTCCTGTTGTCAAAGCTGAGTCCCCAGCAGGCGGGCTATTCGGATTCTTAAATCCAGGCTCGACTACTACTGCGAAGGAAACGGCCGTAACCAACGTGGTGAAAAAGGCTGTGCCAGCTGTCACGAAGGCGGCACCTGCTGTCGCAAAGAGAGTCGTTGAATCTCCTGTTGTAAGCGCCACCTCGAAAACAAGTGCTGCTCCTTCCGGCGGAGTATTCGGATTTTTAAATCAAGCACCAGCCAAGACTGCACCTGTAGTTGTGAAGGTTGAAACGCCCCCACCTGTTGTGAAATCCGCGCCTGCTCCTTCCGGCGGAGTATTCGGATTCTTGAATTCCACCCCACCACCGGCCAAACAACAACAGGTTGTTCCGTTGGCCAAAAAAATCCCAGCACCTGCTGTAACTACTAAGGCAACGGTATCTGCTCCAGTAATATCAGCATCAAAAGATTCAGCACCCGGAGGTTTCTTCAGTTTTCTGAACTCAAGCCCTCCTGCACCCAAAGCAGCTGCATCTGTGAAGCCTGTTGCGGTGACAAAGCCTGTCGCTGTTGCGAAGCCTGTTGCAGTGACAAAGCCTGTCGCTGTTGCGAAGCCTGTTGCGGTGACAAAGCCTGTCGCTGTTGCGAAACCTGTCGCAGTGACAAAGCCTGTCGCTGTTGCGAAGCCTGTTGCAGCTGTTGGTATGAATACCAAGTTTCTTGCCAGCATTTCAAAGCTTTTGAAGGGGGACGCCAACAAAATTAAGGCCTTCCAAGCTGCCACTGACTCATTCCGCTCAGGCGATATCCTTGGCGAAGTCTTTTTGAAAACCCTCGAAAACCTCTTCGGCATTGACAATCTTGAGTCTGTCGTCATCCCACTCGTATCAGAATTGCCAGAGCGAGCTGTCGCGACCAAATTGAAAGCAGCTTATGAGAAGAGGGCGGCTGCGATGAAGAAGGCTAATGAGCCTGCGAAAGCACCCTTCTCTTTCTCATTCGGTACCCCACCCGCCAAGAAAGTAGTCCCAGCACCTGTCCCTGTTGTCGTTGCCCCAGCGCCAAAGAAAGAGGGCTTCTCATTTCCTACATTTGGCTCTGCCCCTGCTAAGAAAGTAACTACAGCAGCTGTAGTTCCTGTCATCAAATCTCCTTCAAGTGTGCCAGTATCGAAGAGGGGAGCTGTCGAGAGTCAAATAAAACAACTGTTATCAGAAGCTATTGACGCTAAAATCTTCTACAAAAACGTCTCAAAAGATTTGGGCAAACCGAAGACTTTGGAGGTGATGCCAGAGATAATTAAATCGTTGCCTAAGCCTGTAGGTATCAAAGTTGAAACTGTTTTTAAGTCGGATAAATAGATGTACCGGTTATGTTGGACGCTTAAAAATAATTGTGATGAAAGAATGGCTATAAGTTTTGTAAGTATTAGATCATTATTTTGTTTGTAATTTTTATTGTAACCTAAGAATATTTCTTCAATCTCTATATTTTTTTTCTGTTTATATGGTCGATAGAAGCAGACATAACAGCTTTCATCGAAGTGCCATCAGAAATCTCGGAGGAAGAATGAAATCACTGACGACTTCTGTGCGGCAAAACATTTTTTTGTTTTCCTCAACTGG
>JAYUZV010000095.1:0-2019 GCA_043751475.1 Chlamydiia bacterium | reverse complement strand
TGCTGGAGACTTTTTCAATTATACTGATTTAAATTTTATTTACCTAATTTGCAGCACTCTCCGTTACAACAAGTTACTCGCTGAAATTAAGAAAAATGATAAAATTTCTTTCCGTGAATTCACCAACATGATTCTCAAGATTTCGGATGTTGCTTTTCCCAAGAAAACTCCTATGAATCGTATGGTCCAATTACTGACTGTTATGGAAAAGTAAGTATAAAATTATTTCTTACTTATTCTCTTGTCAAAACTTCTTAAAAAGAAATTTCATACAAAAGATTCATGTGTTAAGGAGTATATATTCTTAACTGAATGTTTTTGCTTATATCTGAATTTCTCTGTTTAACTGAATTTCTCTGTTTCTGATAGGTCGGATGTGATGGAGCGTATTGAGGCAACTGGGAAAGCAGAGGGGGGCTCTCTTGGTGATCGTCAATTTAAATCCGTTACTGCTGCTGAAATGGCTATCCTCAATCCCCCAATTCCAACAATGCCAAATCTCATCGATGCTGAATTTGAAGATGCTGAAGAATCAAACAACGATGATCTCCGTTTGGAAGAAGTTAACCGCAATTTGGCATTACAAGAAGCAGCTCGTTTAGCCGCCTTAGCGAAGAAGGAAGCGGATGACAAGGAAGCTGCTCGTCTGGCTGCCGTAGCGAAGAAGGAAGCGGACGACAAGGATGCTGCTCGTCTGGCTGCCGTAGCTAAGAAGCTAGCGGATGATAATGAGGCTGCTCGTCTGGCTGCTGCTGCGAAGAAGCAAGCGGATGATAAGGAGGCTGCTCGTCTGGCCGCCATTGCCGAGAAGCTCGCTGCCGATAAGGAGGCTGCTCGTCTGGCCGCCATAGCTAAGAAAGAAGCGGATGAAAGAGAAGCTGCTCGTCTCGCCGCAATTGAAGCATCTCGTCTTGATGCGTTGGCTAGAGCAGCGATGGAGGCTGCTCGCTTGTCTGGTTTGGAAGCATCACGACTAGCAACTCTTTCTCAGAAGGAAACTTCAGACAGGGAAGCTGCAAACCTTCTGTCAACTGATGCGGCACGTCTAGCAGCTATCGCCAAGAAGGATGCTGATGATAGGGATGCTGCCCGTCTAGCTTTACTGGGGAAGAAAGAGGCCTTTGATTGTGAAGCCGCTCACTTAGCCGCTATCGAGGCAGCTCGTCTGGCCGCTGTAGCTAAGAAAGACTCTGATGACAGAGAAGCAGCCCGCTTGGCTGCCATTGCCAAGAGAGATGCTGCCGACAAGGAAGCTGTTCGCTTGGCCGCCATTGAAGCAGCTCGCTTGGCTGCTCTTGCAAAAAGAGATGCTGACGACGAGGAGGCTGCTCGCTTGGCTGCCATAGAAGCGGCGCGGCTGAACGAGCTCGCCAAAGCTGCAGTCGAAGCAGCTCGATTAGCTTCACTCAAGGCAACCAAATTAGCCAGTATATCTCAGAAGGAAGTGAGTGACAAGGAACTTGCTCGCTTAGCTGCTCTTGAAGCTGCTCGCCAAGCTGCCGAAGCGAAGAGGGTTGCTGATGACGAAGAGGCAATTCGTCTAGCAGCTATTTCGAAGACGGAAGCTGACGACCACAAAGCAGCTCGCTTAGCTGCAATCGAGGCAGCCCGATTGGCTGCAATCGCTCAGAAAGATTTTGACGATAGAGAGGCTGCTCGTCTCGCTGCAATCGTAAAGAAAGGTGCAGATGACACAGAGACTGCTCGTTTGGCCGCAATCGAAGCAGCTCGCTTGGCTGCTGTTGCAAAGAGAGATGCTGACGACAAGGAGGCTGCTCGCTTAGCTGCCATTGAAGCGGCTCGACTAGATGCGCTGGCCAGAACGGCAATCGAAGCAGCTCGTTCAGGCGCAGTGGATGCTGGCCGACTAGATGCATTAGCGAAAGTAGGTGCTGATGACAAGGAAAGTGCTAAACTCACTGCTCTCGCAAAGAAGGAAGCGGACGATCTGGCAATCGCTCGTCTAGCGGCCTTGGCAAAGAGGGAAGCAGAAGACAAGGAAACAGCACGTCTGGCGGC
>JAYUZV010000094.1:0-12015 GCA_043751475.1 Chlamydiia bacterium | reverse complement strand
AGGATAAATTTTTTATATTTAAATAACCATTTTTTCTAATCTTATTTCTTTTCTTATCCTAGCCTGATCCTGCCCATCCTGTATCCTGCTAATCTTCTTTCTTTTTTAACTTCCTATCTGATCCTCGATCTTATCTTATCTTGTTAGAGAAGGAAGCGCAGGTCGGATTGTTTGCCGCACTGGACAGAGATCGCGCCATGAGCGCTGATATAGAGATCATACTCGAGGCGGACACCGAACTCACCGGGAATGTAGATCCCGGGTTCAATAGTAAAAGCCGTTTCCGGAATAAGTGGCCTTGTGTCGCGGGTTTCAAAGCTGTCGAGGTGAGCGCCGGGGCCATGAGTGGTGGTATAGAGGTTATGGCCTGTTCTGTGGATAAAATACTCGCCAAACCCTGCCGTTTCAATAACTTCCCGCGCAACTTCATCGACATCGCAGCCACGGACCTCATCCCCTTTTTCAAACTTATCCATTACAAACTGTAAGGCGCTCTCTTGCGCATTTTTGACCGTTTCAAAGACAAGGCGCATCTTTTCTGGCAGATGGTCACGATTTCCGGCAAACCCCATGCGTGTCATATCGCCATAGACAGCGCCTGGAACATTTTTTTTAGCCCATAGATCGATCATTACAAGGTGACCCTTTTCAATTTGCGAGCAGCGCTCACGCGTCGGTTCATAGTGCGGATCGGCTGCGTTAGGACCAACTGCACAGATAGGCCTACCATCGGTCACATAACCGCCCTCTGTCATCTTATTAAAAATAAACTCTTGGACATCATACTCGGTTACCCTCTGCGTATGGTGAGAGATGCTAGTTTCGATAAATTGCCACGCCTGCTCCACCAGATCCTCTAAAAAAGCTGCTGCTTCGAAATGGAGCTGGAGCTGCTCTTTGGACAAGATGCAGGTGAACTCTTGCAGAAAAGGACCAGAGCTGAAAATGTGGATGCCGTGGGCACTTTTACGTATGAGTTCAATTGTGCCGCCATCGACTTTCGAAACGGCCGGAATTTCGCAACAGGGCGAGTACTCCATCGCAATTTTTTTTGCATGCTCTAGTAGCTCCTGCAGCTGACTCTCGAGCTCTGTGTACCTAGAATAGAGCACTTTTTTCTCGCCAGGTAAATGGTCTAACATTCCAGGTTCAAGGCGGTGAACCACTTTAACTGGGTCGCCCTTATGGGGAATCCAGTAGAAAAACCGGCGCGTAATATGCGCCCCCGGATCGATTTCAAGAAATTCACGAGCCAGGCTATTACTTCCGGCAAAATCGTAGAGCAGCCACCCATCCAGCCCATTTTTTTCAAGTGCGGCCCGAGCCTTTTTCAGCTTTTCAACAAATTTCATAGAGCTTTCTCTCTCTTTTATTTATATAGACATTCGATAATTGCACCGGCTGCCATTGTGCGCAGGGTCGATCCGGGCTCGCTAACAACTTCTAGCAAAAAAGGGATACTCTGCTTATCGCCTAAAGAGCCGAGCGCCCTTACAATTTGCATTTTTGTTTCGCGGTCTGCCACCTGATACCCCTCAATTAAAACAGCTGTCGCAAGACCCGGCTCCCCTCCTGCGAACCCCAAAACAAGAGCCGCTTGCAGCCGCACTTTCGGATCAACATCGTTCAAAAGGGCAAGAGCAAGCGCGCGCGATTCCTGATCTCCATCCTGCAACAGCGCCTCAGCGGCCCCACCCGCCACATACCAGGAGCGATTTTTTAATAACTCTTTCATCCCTTTCTGTGCATCTGAAAAATCGAGAGCGCCCAGTATTGAGAGGATTTCTAGTCGGGTAAGGCCGGAAATGGCCTCCGGATAACTGGGAATCTGGTCGATATGCGAAACGCGACTCTGCTCAAGCACCCGAAAAAGCGGATTTTTGCTACTATCCCACATCCAAAGGGCGCTACTTTCACCGTTATAACTTCCCCACAGCATCTCTTTTGCAAGTGGCAGATTTTTTCTCTGGTAGATCAGTGCAAGCGCCAAATTCATCCGAACATAGGGATCTGAAGTGCGCATGATTTCGCGCTGTGCAAGGGCGGTACCGGCACTACCCGAATGAGCAATAGAACCAGCAGCAAAGCGGGCCCACTCTTGATTTCCACAGTGAAGGTGGCGCGCAAGAAACTCCTCGCCTTTTACATTTTGAGTGACAAGAGAACACCAAGCGGCTGTGATGGCCACCGCCGGATTACTATCTTTCAGAAGCTGCTCAATTTGATCTTTCGCACCCTCGGGAGCGCCTAAAAGAGCAAGCGCATTAAGGGCGCTGATACGCACATCAGCGGCACTGTCAGACAGAAGCTGGATAAGCTGTTTGCCTGCACTTCTCATCTCAAAATGGAGAATTAATTCCGCTGCAAGCTGACGCAAACCAGCTCTATTTGAGGCTATAAGGTGGACAATTTCACTTTCTGAAACACTCTGGTAAATAGATACCAGCGCGATGACGGCGGCAAAGCGCTCTTCGGCAAGGGTATTTTTGTGCGAGAGGATTTCACGCAACTTCGGTTCACCCTCACGCAGACGCAGCTGTCCAATAGCACGAATAAGCTCAAGCCTCACATACCAGACCTTTTCCTGATCGAGCATGGTTATAAGCCTGTTGCACAGAGTTTTATCTCCCAGAAGAGGCACGAGCCTGACTGCAAGAGAGCGCAAATGGCTATTTGAATCGGTTAAATGGACAGAAAGCAGAGGCAATGCGCGTGCATCGCGCGTTGTCGCAGCGGAAACAAGGGTACTCATGCGAATCGGCAGCTGGTTTGAGAGCCCCGCTTTGCCAATAGCTCCCCAGGCGAGCCACTCGACCATCTGATTTCTCTCACTTTCAGTGAAAGAGCCTCCTGGATCAAGCGCGCGGCTAACAGCGGCAATTTCATCACCCTTTTGAGAGAGAGCCTCAATCAGTGCAAGGCGAAGTTCTTTGGACTCTGGATAATTTATAAGACCCTGTTCAGCAGATAGAGCGGCAGATGCAAAATTGCGCAGCTGCATGTGAGCGCGCACCTTTTCTAGAATCTCGGCAGGTTCCTCTGCGCAAAGCAGAGCAGGAAGGGCTACTAGCAGAAAAAAAAGTCTGTATGAAAGGGCAAGCACGAGAACCTTCTTTTTCTTACTTTTAATTTAATTATCCCAATTCAGCGCCCGGCCTCCCATTAAATGGAAATGGAGGTGAAAGACCGACTGGCCCGCAAGCGGACCGCAATTGGTTAACAACCGGTAGCCATTCTCGATCTTAAACTGCACGGCCATTTCTTGCACAACAAGTAGAAGATCGCTCATGAGGCTTGTATCTCTTCTCTCTATCGATTGAATGTCTCTGATTTCACGCTTTGGAATAATCAGCAGATGAACTGGCGTTTGCGGATTAATATCTTTAATCACTATAAAGCGCTTATTTTCAAAGACAATTGTCGCAGGAATCTCTGCGCGAACAATCTTTCCAAAAACAGTCTGGAAAGCAGTAGATGGAGCCTCCATAATTTTATCAAAAGCGGCCAGCGCGGCCTCTCTGCTCTCCCAAATAGAGATAAATAGCCCTTTATGGCAAAAAACTGCGCCGGAAAGGCCCGAGACCTTTTCGAGAGCTGCACCGCGCAAGCCACCCCACGCCGCTGGGTGAGCCATACGTACGCTCATGCGCTCCTCTTCTGTCGGTGGAATAGCGCGCAGCTTCCACTGATTGCCTATAGGCATTAAGACAAACTTGGCTCTGTGGCCCTCCCCGCCAAGAACAAAAAAACTCTCGCTCCACGGCATAGCACTGTCAAACTCGAGCAAGTCGGAATCTCTTTCCATCGCCCTTTTCACTTCATACAGGGAGGCATAGGCTGCCCGATACTTTTCAATGAGCCTGCCAATGTAGCCCAAGACAAAGTCTAGCGCGCGGTTAAAACTCGCCTCAATTTCAGAGGGCGCAGCATTGTAGCCAGGTGGATTGAAGCTATCGACAATGTCTGAAAAGCTGGAGTGTCCTTTCGCAGAATCAGAAAGACCATTATCATTCTCATCAACGCCAGATACAAATTGATCTTTCAGGTAGTCGTAGAGCTCCTGCCCAATTATTTTTTGATCAAAAAGCCACTTGCACACCATTCCAGCACTGCTCATGGAGCCTTTATAAGAAACTTGGTGGTGATCAAACCGTTTCTTTTCTGGATTGTAAATGCCGCCGACATCACAGACAAAATCGCACGTCTCTAAAATAGAGGTGTCGCGTGTACGAATAATTTTATCTCGGTAAACTTGACCGTAGTGCAGCAAAAGAGCACAAGCTGTTACCTCGTCCGCGTGAAAGAGTCCATCGTGAGTTCCGAGCGATTTTTGCATGACAACCTCTTCTACCAAAAGAATTAACCTACAAAAATGCCTGAAAGCAGAAAAAAAACGCAAGTTCCTTTTTATCTCCTTGAAATCTTATGAACAATTTTATGTGCACTTTTATAATAAGCTAACGCCCACCGAGTTAGCACAATAAACAAGGAACAAGAATATTTACAGCGTTGATTATAAGCGTTTTGTGTTTTTTAGATGCAGACCCTAACCCCTTTAATTTCAGGGGCACCCCCTGATATCAACAGATCCACCAAGCGACCACAGACATATTTTAAACAACTTTTCCACATATCCTTTGTTGATCTAATCAGAAAAAAGCTACTTTACTTTTATCAACCCACTCCACTACTCGCGCTTTTAACTCTTTTTTTTTCATCTTTTAAAGGTTGCTCTTGACCTACTTATACAATGAAGTTCCGTGAAAAAGTTTTAAACCTTGTAAAAAAATCTTTTTAAAATTAAGACTTGGCAATAGTGGAGTAGGTTCATGGACACAAATAGGCTCTCTTATACTTTTGATCTGATTACACCCGATGGAAAGATCGGTGAAATTAAGCGCCTGTCTGAAAACAGGTCGGAAGCCAGCGTGATAATTGAAGGGATATCCCCCTACTTTGTTGGTTTTGACATCGATGAGAACCATATTTTCTTTAACTGTAAAAGTACTCTGGCACAGCTTGGAATTAACGGCCTGGCGCAAGAAATTAGACTGGACAGGCAGAAAAGAGCGGCAAGAGTACGCGTGATTTTAACGGCCTACGAACCCTATTCAGCTGAACTGCTTGCCCAGCTAGAGCCAGGGGCTTATATCGGCAAGCTCTTTGCAGCTGACCCGCGCAGACGCGTGCACGATCCGGACTATCTCATTAAACAGCTCGGACGCGCCGACCGCCACGGCGATCCCCTCCTGTCATTTGGTGGACTGAAATCAAAAGAGGATCTGCATCTAGAAAAAGTCGACGGAAATTTGCATGTTAAACTCCCTTTCACAGGCGAGGTCGGCAGCTACCCCCCGGAGACAACCTCACTCTTTCCAACTCTTGTAAAGGGGCTAAAAGAGCCGGAAATGGCAACCCGTGCCCTTTTAAAGCTCCATCAGCAGTGGAATTACGGCGCGAAGATGAGCCTTGAAGCAACTCCTTTTCTTTTAACGCGGACAGAACCACTCCATATCAGAACTGTATTTGCCCATGTTGTTTCGGAATTGCTGCCGAAGGGCTACATTCATATGAGCGCCTCTATTTTAGATCCCACAACTCGCCTGTCCGGTGATGTCTATGAGTTTTACGGCAAAAGCAGTGAGCAAATCAGCTCTGTGCCGCTTGAGTTTTATACACTAGAGCCTCACAGAGGCTATATCTGTTTCGCCCATAAAGAGAAGTTACACACCGTTTTAACCGATTTCACTTCTCTACGCAAAGCCTTTGAAACAGCGCCAGAGGGGGATCAAAACCACTGTGCCGCCTTTATCATGAAGAGCAGCCAACTTCTAGCCATGACCCCCTCCGACTGGATCACGCGCACTCCTACTATGAAAGATCTTCCCGGACTAAAAGATCCAGATAAGCAAACAGCACTGATTAATAGCCACATTGAGCAGCAAGCCGAGTTTCCGCTACTGATGGCCATGCAAAAAGAGCAAATTGTCAGCGAAGGAGTTCTTTTTACCCGCTATCTACCAACCCCCCTGATGAAGCAGCTCCTACTGAGCGCAGATGTAGTTCACCTGATTAAAGGGATCTATTTCGAGCGCCCATCGTGCCGCTATGGAGAGTTTTTTTCGCACGAAGATCGCTCCTTTTTGCTCGACCTAGCGAGATTTGGCCTCCCTGTCTATTGGGTAGATAGAAGCTCTAATAAGATTTTAAAATTTGTGGAAAAAATCGGCAAAGATAGTGGCATGTTTGTGCCACTGGCGCAAGTCGAACAATTTGGAGGTGCCACACTTTTTGGTATTTACGGATCTAACCTACTAGAAGGTGGCCTTGAAGAAGAGCTGACAGCTCTGCTCACTGGGATCGTAGATTTAAAACGGACCAGTAACCATCGACTGCTCCATCCAACAACACCCATTGCACTGATCACAGGTGGTGGCCCTGGTGCAATGGAAATGGGCAATAGGGTAGCGCAAAAGCTCGGCTTGCTCTCGTGCGCTAATGTTGTCGATTTCGGCTTCCATCCAGGCTCTGTTGTCCATGAGCAGCAGACCAACCCCTATATCGATAGTAAAATGACCTACCGCATTGACAACCTGCTCGAGAGACAAGCTGAATTTGACCTGGATTTCCCTATTTTTCTTATCGGCGGTATTGGAACGGACTTTGAACTGGCTCTTGAAGAGGTGCGCCGCAAGGTTGGAGCAAGCGCTGCCAAACCGATTCTACTTTTTGGAGACCCCACTTACTGGAGAGAGAAGATTACGAGCCGCTTTCGCTGCAACATAGATAGCGGCACAATTCAAGGCTCTGAATGGGTCAGCAACTGCTTCTATTGCATTACAAGCGCTCATGACGGCCTCCTGGTGTACCGAAAGTTTTTTAATGGCACCTTGTCTATCGGTAAAAATGGCCCCGTTTACCACCGCGGCTTTGCCACTGTCCAAAACGGCACCATCAGCTAAAGCGATTTCATCAATGATGAAACTCACAAATTTAGTCACTTCAATACGAGAGGTGGGAAAATGTGTTTTACAATTGGGGAACAAGCAAGAAAGAAAATAAGAAAGAGGGAATAAGAGGATATTAGGATGGAAAGGAGAAGAAAGCAAAATAATTAAATTAATTTCTTGTTTATCTTATCCATTCTAATGTCCTGTTATTTTTCCTTTCTTATCTTCTTTCTTATCCTGGCTATCCTCTTATCCGTGCCATTTTTTCTTTCTTTTCTTGCTATCTTCAGCCTTGGTTATGATTTATCTTCCTTAGTGCCATCTGTACGCTTAAGCAAGTCAGCCATAGCCTCATGCACCTTATAAAGGTCGTGCATCTTATCTAAATAGTGGTTCATAAAAAGCTCAAGCGAATCTTTAACCTGCCGAATCTCAATTTCAGCTTTTAGGTTAACCTGATAATAGTGCTTCATCCTTTTTCTATCTCGATCGGCCTGTCTATTTTGGCTCATCATAATAAATGGCGCCTGTAAGGCTGAAACGCATGTCAAAAAGAGGTTTAGCAAAATAAAAGGGAAAGGATCAAAACGAAATAAACTCTCGCCATTCGAGTAAATCCAGATAATAATCAAGGCAATAGCCAAAATAATAAAGGCCCAGCTCCCTCCAAAAATAGCGATGTTATCCGCAAGCTTATCTTTGAATTTCATGCGTTCTTTAATCCGCTCGCCAACATCCTCTGAGATGGTTTTCTGAGCATCGATACTCTCAAGCACCTTCTCTTCAAGGTCATTCAGTACCCCCTTCTCCCACTGCATGAGATAGCGCGTATAATCTCTTCTACTCAAAAGATCCTCTTCGCTAATATTTGGAGTGCTCGCTTTTATAAAATCATGTAGATTTTGGTTTTTTTCTTTAATAGAAGAGAGCCGTATCTTGTGATACTCCGATTTTTTGGCCGAATGGGTTGTTTTTTTATTCACCTTTTTTTCCTCCTGAAATCGGTTTTAAACTTACGCCATCCGCAATCGATTTAATATGTAGATCGCGCTGTGGAAATGGAATAGAGATATTATTGCTTTTAAGTGTTTTTTCAATAACAGAAACGTATGAGGCCATAATGCCCTGGCGCCCGTAACAACCAGCAAGAGTGACCCAGACAACAAGTTCAAAATCAAGCGAGCACTCACCAATTCGCACGAGCCAGACATCGGGTTTGGCCGGTATATGGCTCTCTTTAATCGCTTTGGTACCATCCAGAGCTGCTTTTGATATCACCTTTTTTACAAAGTCTTGGTCGCTATCAAGCGATGTCGAAAATGGAATATGAAGGCGCTGGTAGGGGTCATCTTTTGTCCAGTTAGTTAGTCTACTGCCAATAATAGTCGAGTTAGGAACAATAATGTCTGTTCCATCTGCGGTATGAATGGTCGTATTTTGGACATTAACCTCCGCAATTTTCCCAGATAAGCCCGCCTCAATTTCAATCAGATCGCCCACCTTCACATTCCGCTCAAATAGAATAACCAGTCCGCAGAGGAAGTTATTAACCATATTCTGCAAACCAAATCCAATACCGATGCCAAGAGCTCCGATAATAAGAGCCAAACTACTAAGTGTTACACCAATAGAAACAAGGGCAAAAAGAACTCCGACAAGCAGAATACCGTAATGAAGTAGTCTGCTGAAGGTATAGATGGAAGCTTCCGATTCGCTGTCGCGGTTTTTTGTTCTGGCAATTTTGACAAGACCGCGTCTTAAAAATCTGGATACCCAGAAAGTAAAGAAAAGAACGAGGCACGCCTTGGTAATGCTTCCTAAATTAATAGGAGTGTCACCAATTTCAAAAAGCGTGTGCTTCATCCAGCTCACCCCGTGAGCTCTGATCCCATCAATAGCTTTTGATGCGTAAAATTTAAACGTGTCAAAAAAAGATTCGTCTTTTGAGTGGACCTTCATCGCAATCCCTTCAATGAGATTGATGTGGTAGATCTCCTGAACCAAATTGTCTAAAACCACCATGGTATCAAGAGCAATGCGGTTGCGCTCTTGAATGACCCCCGCGCTTTTAGACCTGCTATCCCTTTCAAGTAAAAGGGCTTTGCTCGAGTCATCCATCTCGTCATTGGCAATGGCGCGCCAGAGCTCGGCCTGTTCTGTAAAAGTCTCAGCAACAGCACCGAGGTGTTTTACTTGCTCGCGATATTTTTTTGATGCAATAGGTGCTGTTACCATCTCTTGAAAAAGAAGAGCCAAATCGCAATAGATCTCCTGTGCACCGTAGAGGGCCTCTTTGGCCAGCGATAGTGTCACTTTTTGATTGAGCGTGTTAATAAGTGTACCGGCCTGCCCAGCCTGTCCCGACTGAATCGATTGCGCTTCAAGGGCCAGTAGGCGATCGTGCTCTTGAAGACGGCTAACCTTAGATTTTCTTCGCAGCTCAGTGAGCTCTTGTGGGTTTAATGAGGCCAGATCAAGCCTTTCAGCTACCTGCTCTCTCTCGTTACCAAGCCGTTCTAACTGGCGCTGCTGACTTTTAATAAACTCTTTCGATAGGCGTATCTCGTCCTCAAGATAGGCCAGACGAAAACGCTTGGACATGATTTGAAGCCCTTGGACATACTTAACATTAGGCGGGGCATCAAGGGCTATATAATCATTGAATGCGCTGATTTGCGACTTCTTAAAGTTATTAAAAAAGGCTTGCTGCTTTTTAAGCTCGCGCTTTCCAAGAGCAATTTCGCTGTCGAGGTTTTTGACCTGATCAGAAAGAGCGATATATTCAGATAAAGTATATTTAGCCTTTGGAATCCACGCAATTACAGGACGTGATACGGCCTGCTTTCTAATGGTTAGCAGCGACTCCATGTTGGCGTGAATCTGCTGAATTACCCGCAGTGCACTCTGCCTCTCATCCTCATCTTCAAGCTGGTAGGCAAGTGTTGTAAGGGTCTCGTCGACACTTTCAATAGTCTCAGCAGAGAGCGCATGAGGCACACCGTCGCCATCAAAGCTCTTCCACCAGGTAGGCTTTAAACTTGCGGGATTGGGAAAAACCACCTCATTTTCGGAAGCACTCTGCGTCGGGTAGTCTGTTGCGTGAAGTGGATATAGCGCTAAAGTAAGCGCTAAAAGAGAAGGTAAAAATTTTCTAAACATCTGATTTTCATTATGATTCAACTGAGAAAAAATAGATAAAAACTTTTTTTTCCGCAATTAAAATCCCCAAGAAGCCCCAACTTCATAAAATTGTGTGCGCATTTTGAAAAATTGCCCTTCTGCAGAGTACCCTTTATGGTAGCTAAGAACAAACCTAATTTTTCTACCGACACCCTGCAATTTACTTAGCTCGTAGCCCGCTTTGGCCGTAAAATTGAATCCCCAATTGCGCACTTGCCAGTTCGATATATTCACCGCCAAAAAAGGAGAGCCGTAAAGCTGGTGGATGCGGTTTTTCCAGCCAAAGTTGCGCACCTCTAGGCCATATTCGAAATAGAAATTATCCATGGGAAAGGTCTCATCCGAGTGAAAAATCCACCCAGCACCCCCATATCCCCTAACAGATTCTGAAATTTGGTAGGAAGCGAAAAGGTCAAGCGCTTCAAAACTTGGATTTGTACGATCTGTTAGCGGAATTCCCCCATTTGCAAGAAATTCATCTCCTAAATGGGAAGAGATGTGGTAGATCCGGCTCCGAAAGGCCCAGCTATCCAATGCGTAATCCAGCTTTAAGCCACCCATATAGTCTGCGTTAACCATTTCACACTCTTCCTTTGGATTGTGCGGAGTGTAATTAAAAACAGTGTAAACACCAGCTGTAACGCCTAGCTGCAAGTCGCCGTGAAACGCTCCAACATCGCGCCAGCGAAAAATCGGGAAGTCTGCGCAATAAGAGACAGCTGCTGCACTTTTACCAACAACGTGATCACCCCACCTGTAGTTTGCATCGCTTATCGGCTCGCGCGGATCTCCAATAATTGGAGAAAAAAGAACAGTTGATTGGGGAAACCAGGTGCCCTCAATGGGCGGAATTTCGACGTAGGCTGCTCTTGCTGCTTTTTCATCCGGGCTTAGCTCTTTGCTCTCCACTGCCGTCACACCTGGAATATCAGCGACAAAAGCTTTTATCGAAGCGTGATCTTCGGGGTTTTGGGGTAAATTGGCGAGGTAAACAACATGGTCTTTTACGCTCACATAGAGCTGATGCTCAGAGTATTGCACATCGACAAGCGCCTGAATATACCCTTCTAAATAAGGGTCTGTTGCATCTTGAAAATTATCCGCCGGGAGCGTCTCCGACCTATGAAGCGCATAACTTAACTCTTTCCAAGCAAGATCGCTATCTTCAGTGGCTGCAAGCTGAGAGCTAACCGCTCCCAAAAGAAATATGCTCGAAATTTTAAGACGCATGACCCCTCCATTATTTCCTGGTACATCCAGAGTATTAGCGAAAAATTATTTTAAGGGCAAAAATTATCTTGCATTACGCGCCTCTCTCTCTGTAGAATCGCTATGTAATGGGGGGCAATAGCTCAGTTGGTTAGAGCAGCGAGCTCATAATTCGTCGGTCGTGGGTTCAAGTCCCGCTTGCCCCAACCTTTTTTATGATGCAGTTTTACATCGCAAGACTTAAACCCTTCGATTTTTCCGGAGAGAATATAGGTAACTCTAATGGCCCCAAAAAAAACCGTCGCTAAAAGAGATATTCACTCCCTACCTGAAGGATATAAAGACTTTGTATCTCAATTAAAAAATAAAATAAAAAATTCTCAGATAAAAGCGATGAGCTCGGTTAACCGTGAATTGATTCGTTTGTATTGGGATATTGGAAAAGACATAACAAAAGAGCAAGAAAAGAGCGGCTGGGGATCCAGAACGATCGAAAAGGTAGCGGCAGACCTCCAAAATGCATTTCCGGGTATCGGAGGATTTTCGCCACGGAATGTTTGGAAAATGCGAGCTTTTTATACAGCCTATAAAAGTTTACAGGACTTTCTGCCACAGCTTGTGGCAGAACAACCACGCCGACGTGCTCAAACACGCGGTGCTGATCGCTTTGTTAAAA
>JAYUZV010000093.1:0-7558 GCA_043751475.1 Chlamydiia bacterium | reverse complement strand
CTAACAAGTGCTTTACCTGGCAGGTAGGTGTAGAGCGTCTTTGGGCCAGCTGGCTGGATTTTTTCTGCCAGAAGATTATTCTCGGTGTAGCGGTAGGTTGTTTTACTGAGAGTTTCAACTCCATCACCCCTTAAATCACCGGTTACTTCTTCACTGATGACATTGCATTTCGCATCATATGTAAAGGTGCGCTCGATCAGTTTTTTGTTGTTATTGTCGTAGAACCCCTTGCTTTTTAGCTCACTTTCAGCCTTGTAATGGAGTTTATCATCTTTTGCAACAGGTGGCGCCGCGCACCAGTGTATGCGCTGGTAGAAAAGCGGGTCCCCCATTCCTTTTCGATACTCTATTCCAAGCGTTTTATAACGATCGGAATAGTAGAAAACAGTTGTATTTTCATAGGCATCGTAGACATGAGTTCCAAATGCGTATTTGTAATTCGGTTCTTTAAGTTTGTTATGTCGGCCATTGAATATTCTAGTAGATTCTGGGGTGTGGTAGTTAAACGAATAAAGGGTTTTCAATGAACCGTTAGGACCAATTTCTGACCTAATTTCAGCTGCACGCTTGTCACAGTTGACTTGATACATATTTGTTGCAAATATCTTGCCCCGAATCTCTGCTATAGAGCCTATGTCGCGTGGATTTCTATGTTTGAAGTAGGAGATTTGCATTTCCTGGTTATTTTGGAATTTCCGCGAAGCGATCAGTCCTTTATAGCGATTGCTATCCTCTTTATCTTGTTCAAAAGTGAGCTGCTCTTCGTATAGCAGTTCGCTTCCTCGATAAATGGTTAAGCGGTCACATTTTTTAATCAGATGGTTGTAGTGGTAGGTCAGACGCCTTCCATCGCTGGTTTCGATAAGTGTATCACTGCCAGAGTTTGAAATTTTCACCCAAGCGTAGGTGACCGTTTTGGACGGGTTTTGGCTCTTGATTTCGGTGATAGAAAGCTGGTTATCGTAGGTATAGACAATGTGATTTCCGTTTGGGAGCTCTTCCTCTGTTAGAAATCCATGGTTCTTTTGGACATACTCATACCTGCGTTTTGTTCCGTTCGGAGTTGTCAAAATTGCCGGATAAACGGAAGTAATGCCTTGATTGTAAGTCACAGGCGAAAAGATCGTCTGATTTTTTAAGTTGCTTCTTCCACCAATTTCACCACCCGCTAAATTAGTGACTCCAACATCGAAATCTTCGGGTCTAATTTTGTAGGTGTGTGGGCCTACCATACGGTAGTTAAGTTCAGCACCTGTTGGTTCCCAACCTAGAATCTCGCGGCTGGCATCGAACCTAACAATGCGCGAGTGTGGCACAAGATTTCTATAGCCCGAGCGTTCGGTGTAAAATCTGTGAATGCGCAACGGTTCGGTTCCTGGAACAACGAGGTCATCTTCGCTGATATAAAATTCGCCCGAAAGGGCGTTGACGCAGTGGCAGATATTGGTTGCCGGATCGCCCTCTGTTGTCACCGAAATTGTCGGAGGAAGAGCGTCGCCAAATAGCGGGACCCACATAATTAAAAAGATGCAGAGTAGGCGCATGTTGCCTCCGACTAAATGGCCCCAATTTTAGGAGGAGAGGTCTTTTTTTGACAAGACTTTTTTTGAGCTCTCGCCGGAGTGGATGGGGATGGTGGTGCCGTCTGGCTGTTGCAGAAGAAGGTGGCCACCTTCATTAACACCGATAAGGGTGCCGCTTTTGCTTGTTTTCTCGGTGTAGAAGGCAAGGGTTTTTCCGATGTAGGCGAGGTGACTATTAAAGGGGGCGATGAATGGGGTAAAGCCACACTTTTTTAGGGTGGTGAGATGAGTGATAAAAGTTTCGGTAATTAGCAAGAGAAGGGTGCTTTTTTCGATATAAAAACCTTCGGCTGCAAGAGAGGTGCCATCTGGATTAACCGCAATAATTTCCTCTTTCGGGGTAGAAATATTGATGCCAATGCCGATCATGAGCGCGTACTGACCCTTAAATGAGGTCGTTTCAGCGAGAATTCCTCCGACTTTTTTACCATTTAGAAGGAGATCATTGGGCCATTTGATTTGAGCATCGATAGATAGCTTTTTTAGCCCATCGATACAGGCCAGTGCAGCGATTTGGCCAGAGTGAGATGCTAGCTGTAAATCTTCAAGAAAGAGGACAAGCGTTGTATAGAGGTTTCCCTTTGGCGAGATCCATGATCTCTCAAAGCGCCCTCTGCCGGCAGTCTGCTGCTCTGCCACAACGCAGGTCATTTTGTTCCTATCCAGATCTTCGAGATGGAGCTTTGCCCAACTGTTTGTTGAATCGACGGACGGCATCTGGATAAGATCAATTTCTACCATCGTGTTTTATACCAAAATTAGAAGGGATCGGTTACACTCACCAAATCAGAGTTGATTGTAACATGCGCGCCGTTTTTTATTAAAAATATGTGGAATCACAGATCTCTTGCCCATATCGATTTTAGGACAATTCCTATTTTGCTCCTTCTCATGCTTATCTCGCTTCTTGTCATCTCTTCAACCACACTCGGTGGTCTTGACCCCTCTGAATCGCCTTTTTTTACTCCTATGGCAGCAGCGCAACTGCGCTGGTTTGCTATCGGCTGGATTTTTTATCTTTTTTTTGCCGGGATGGACTACAAATATTTGCGCGAATGGACCTGGGTAATCTATACGGGGATGCTCTTTTTACTTGTCGGCCTTTTTTTCACCTCGGCTGTTCAAAATGTCCATCGCTGGTATAAAATTCCGGGTACAGGCTTTGCTTTTCAACCCTCCGAATATGCCAAACTAGCCGTTGTTTTGGCACTCAGCTGGTTTATTGAACAGAAAGGGCGCGCCATATCCTCCATTCCATCCGCTATTGCAGCCCTTGCAATTGTCTTTGTTCCCTTTGTACTTATTCTCAAGCAGCCCGATCTTGGAACGGCGCTTGTTCTCTTTCCGATTACGCTGGTTATCTTCTATTTGGGGGGTGTTAATACTCGAGTGGTGCGTCTTATGAAAATGGGTGGAATTGCCGCATTTGGTTTTGTCTTTCTGATTTTTTCAGGCGTTTTATCGCACGAAACAATGAAACCCATTGTGACGCGCGTCATCAAAGAGTACCAGTACGAGAGACTAAACCCAGAGACCTACCACCAGAGCGCCTCTCAAGCGGCAATTGCACTGGGTGGTTGGACAGGATCTGGATGGCGCAAGAGTAGTTTTACCGGTAGGCGCTGGCTACCGGCAGCTTCTACCGACTCTGTTTTTGCTGCATTTGCAGAAGAGTTCGGTTTAATTGGAGTTTTTTTTATTCTGTCCTTGTTTTTTGCGCTCATTTACTTTAGTTTTCAGGTAACAGCACTTGCTAAGGATGAATTTGGACGTCTGCTATCTGCAGGAATTACCGTCTATTTGGCTATGCATGTAATTGTAAATATAGGAATGATGTGCGGCTTTTTACCTATTACAGGTGTGCCACTTACGCTGATTACCTATGGGGGGTCATCTGTCCTTTCCACAATGATTGCACTGGGAATTTTACAGAGTATTTATAGCAGACGCTTTATGTTTTAATGGGTAGAAAATTTCATGAGTAGAGACCATTTTGTTCACACACCTGGAGTCTGGATTGGGGAGGGCAAGCTGAAGCTTAGCGCGATTCCGGAAGAACTCCGTTTTATTACCACATGGAATGTGGCAGCAGCTGATAGCGAGGGTAATATCGCTTGTACGCAGGAAGTACGAATCGATGGGCTTACCCTTTCGACAATCAATAAATTTTCATTCCGCAACCAGCACGGCAGCCATTTTCTGCTCGATTTAGAAACTGAAGCGCTCGGCAAGGTTGGCGGTAAAGGTTTTTCAAATGGTGATTTGCTCGCTTGGGAGCTCTCTGTCCATGATATTGGATTTGCTGGGTTTGAGGTCTACGAAAAGGTTACAAGTGACTCTTATAAAATGCGCGGAGAATTTGCAACAGGTGATCAATTTCGCTCCGAGGTTACAGGGCATATTCAATTACAAAAGAGGGATAGAACATGAGGAATTGGCTATTTATTATCGGACTATTTTGCATCACATCGTGCACAGCACCGCGAATGATGACACGCGATCGCTTTAGCAATGTGGTAGTCGGAGAGACCTCATTTAACGACCTCAAAAAGTGCTGTGGTCAGCCCTACTCCGTTAGACAGAAAAAGAGTGGAGAAAAAGAGTATCAGTGGATCGAGCGTTTTTCAAATGGCAATACAACGGTTCATGAGAACCATTACTACATTACAGTTGATGGCGAGGGGGTCGTGACATTTAAACGGCAGCAGGGTGAAAACCCACCCGCATTTGACCTTCAGTATGATGGGATACAGCCCTATAGCCCTTGATGAAGATTAATTTTAGTGATGGCATCAATTACCTGTAACTATTTGAAGGTGCTGTAATGGGCTTGCCTATAAAAAAGCCCTTTTTACCACGGACTTCGCGTGGGAAAAGGGCTGGTTCAGAGAGTCTTTAATTGCGTAAAGATCTGAGATTATTTCGTTTTAAGGTTCAAGTGCACACCTGGTTTCAGTGTGTAGCTTTTAAATGTATCGTCAAGTCTGCTCTCGAGCGCTTTATTGCCTGATGTGTAGAGCATAATCGAGCGCTTATAGGTTTTGCACTCATACTGTTCACGAGATTTTTTATCGACGTGCGGTGAGGTCAAAAGGGTCAGGCGCACTGTTTTTGTTGGTAGCGGAATAGCAGCGACAAAAGCGCCCACTTGTTCAAAGAGATCTTTAATCTCTTTAACCGAAGCATCGAGAATCTTGTAGTCAAAGGACTTGAGATTAATTTGAAATTTTGGTGTTTCTTTCTGTTTTGACATTTAGTTACCTACAATTTTATTAAGCATATTGGCTGGAACCTGAGCAAAGCTATTGTGTTCCATAACGAAGCTGGCGCGTCCTTTAGAGAGTGTGCGGATATCTGTCGCATAACCAAACATGCTAGAAAGAGGGACCAGGCCGCTAATTTCAGCCATAGAACCCATTGTCTCTTGCTTGTTAATCATACCTCGGCGACGGCTAAGGTCACCAAGGATATCGCCCATGTTTTCTTCAGGTGTTGAGACATCGACTTTCATGATAGGCTCTAGCAAGACAAGACCAGCTTGTTTCGCTGCATCTTTCATTGCCATTGATCCGCAAATTTTAAAGGCCTGTTCACTTGAGTCGACATCATGGTAGGATCCAAAGACAACATCAACTTCCAAGTCGACAAGAGGGTAGCCGGCAAGTGCGCCAGAACCAATAGCTTCTCTAATTCCGTCGAAGACAGCTGGTACGAACTCTTTTGGAATCACGCCGCCTTTAATCTTGTCGTTGATTTTAAACTTGTTCTTAACGGCTTCTTCCTCGTCTTTTGTAAAGACAACGCCTTTAAGTTTATCTTTTTTCATCGCTTCTTCAGCTGCAGCAGCATCCCATGGTCGCAGCACAATTTCTACGTGTGCATATTGACCGCGACCACCTGTCTGTTTGACATACTTGGTCTTCATCTCTGCTTCTTTTGTCACGGTCTCTTTATAAGAAACTTTAGGTTGACCGACATTTGCTTCAACACTAAATTCACGTTTCATTCTGTCCACCAAGATCTCTAGGTGAAGCTCGCCCATACCAAAAATCAAGGTTTGGCCTGTTTCCTCATTTCCTTTTACGTGGAATGTCGGATCTTCAGCTTGCAAACTGCTCAGCGCTTTTGAAAGTTTTTCGCGGTCAGCTTTTGATTTTGGCTCGATGGCCAGAGAAATCACGGGTTCAGGGAACACCATGCGCTCAAGAACAATGTCGTAGCTCGCATCGCAAATGGTGTCGCCGGTGCGTGGATTTTTTAAACCTGCAACAGCAACAATATCACCAGCTCTAAATTCAGTTTTGTCGAGGCGCTGGTTAGCGTGCATCTCGTAGAGGCGCGAGAGGCGCTCTTTCTGAGAGTTTTGCGTTGAGTTGACAAGCGATCCGGCGTTTTTTTCTTTGTTTAGTGTGCCGGAATAGATACGCAAGAAGGTAATACGGCCCACAAAGGGATCGTTCATAATTTTAAAGGCGTATGCAGCAAACGGAGCGTTTGCGTCTACTTTAACTAAAACTTCTTCGTCGCTGTCGACTTTGTACCCTTTCGGAGTCGGTTTGTCGAGAGGCGATGGCATATAGCGGATAACGGCATCAAGAAGTGGCTGAATGCCTTTGTTTTTAAAAGCTGTTCCGCAAAATACAGGGTGGAGTTTACATGCAATGACGCCGCGTCTAATTCCCGCGTCAATTTCATCAATAGTGCAGCTCTCTTCACCTTTTGTCAGGTAAGCTTCGGCAAATTCATCATCGGCATTTGCAATAGCTTCAATCAGTTCGCTGCGCTTTTTCTTTGCAATTTCCACATATTCTGCCGGGATATCTGTAACATCAAATTCAGCGCCGAGTGTTTCGTCGTTGAAGATGTAAGCTTTCATCCGGACAAGGTCAATTGAGCCTTTAAAGTGCTCTTCTGCGCCAATTGGCCACTGAATCGCAACCGCGTTGCCACCAAAGACACCGTTGGCATTTAGTCTCTCGCGCACAGAAGGGATGCATTTGCCAGCAAAATCGGCTCCTGTTCTATCCATTTTGTTAACAAAGACCATGCGAGGAACCATGTATTTGGTCGCCTGCTTCCAGACAGTCTCTGTCTGAGGCTGTACGCCGTCTACAGCAGAAATAACAAGAATAGCAGAGTCCAGTACACGCAGTGAACGCTCAACTTCAACAGTAAAGTCGACGTGTCCTGGTGTATCAATGATGTTGACCTTAGTCGGCACGCCATCTATTATCCAGAAGACAGTGGTAGCAGCCGATGTAATGGTGATTCCGCGCTCTTGCTCCTGCTCCATCCAGTCCATGGTGGCGGCGCCTTCATGGACCTCTCCAATTTTGTGCGCTTTTCCAGAATAGTAAAGAATGCGCTCTGTCAATGTGGTTTTTCCCGCATCGATGTGAGCCATAATGCCGATATTACGCACTCTTTCAATCGCAAACTTTTTTTCGTTGAGGTCTTCTGCCATGGTTTTTCCTAAAAATCTATCTTTAACTTAACTTTTATAAATATAACGTGTGGGGTTTACCACTTAAAGTGAGCAAATGCCTTGTTGGCTTCTGCCATTTTGTGGGTATCTTCCCGCTTTTTAACCGCAGTTCCCATGTTGTTATACGAATCAGAAAAGACTTGGGCCAAATTTCCGCTAATTCCCTTGCTTCCTTTCATTTTGCGTGCAATATCAATCATCCAAGAGCTGGCTAGTTTAAAGCGTCTGCGCTCAGGAACCTCGACAGGAACTTGGTAGGTTGCGCCACCAATACGGCGCGACTTAACTTCAACGCGCGGCTCTACATTTGCTAGCGCCTGCTCAAAAAGTTTTGTCGGCTCAATAGGTTTTGTAGGGTCTGCGCTTTCTACGCGCTTTTTCGCGATATCAAATGCATCATACACAAGACGGCGCGCAAGATCTTTTTTTCCACCTTCCATGAGGTAGTTGATGAATTTAGCGATTTTAAGATCGTTGAATTTAGGGTCGC
>JAYUZV010000092.1:0-7742 GCA_043751475.1 Chlamydiia bacterium | reverse complement strand
ACAGGAAGCAGAAAGCAAGCAAGAAAGCAAGAAAATTGGCAGGATACAGGATGGGTAGGATAAGGCGAGGATAAGAAAGAAAAGAGAACCCGCACGGATAGCAGGATAAGAAGGGATAAGGGGAGGATAAATGAAAAAACACGGTTTTTTCATTTGTTCCTCGGATTTTGCGAAGAGCAAAACCCCGCTCCTCCGGAGTGGCATACATCTCTGCAGAAGCCTCATGCTTCCTTAATTAAAAGCTTACCTTCTTTCTTATTCTTCTATTTTTTTCTTATCCTCTTACTTATCCTGCCCATCCTGTCATCCGTGCCATTTTTTCTTTCTTTTCTTTCTGATCTTGCTTGCCATCTTGCTTATCCTTGCGTCCGATCATGGAATCGTGCTATTTTCGCGCTTATACAATAAAAATGTTTGAATCAAAAATGGCCCACTACCCCAGTCAGTTTAACGCCCTCATGAGTCACTTAAAAAAACTTCCCGGAGTCGGTTCCCGCACGGCAGAGCGCTACGCCTTTGACTTGCTAGACTGGAAGGAGCAGCAGCTGGAGGGGCTAATTCTCTGCTTACAAGAGCTACACGAAAAAATTCGGGCGTGCGAGGTGTGTAACTGCCTAATTGACAGCACAAACCCATGCCCATTTTGTGACAGAACAAAACGCAACGAGCGTCTTCTTTGCGTAATTGCCCACCCAAAAGATGCCTACACCATTGAAGAGACGCGCAGCTACAAGGGGCTCTATCACGTAGTTGGAGGCGTCCTCTCGCCTCTTACCGGCTACACGCCTGAAAAGCTTAACCTAGCAAGCTTAAAAAAGCGACTCGAAGGGTCTGGTATTGAAGAGGTTATTATTGCAATTGACTCAACGCTTGAAGGGGACACCACCGCTCTTTACATCAAAGAGGTGCTAAACTCGTGGCAAATTAAGGCCTCGCGTCTAGCATTTGGCATGCCGGTTGGCAGCTCGCTGGACTTTGTCGACAGCGGCACCCTGATGCGTGCATTCGAAGGAAGAATCTCTTTTTAGCTGGGCACTGTCTAACAGCTTGAAGAATATCGGCCGAATTGCCTATACTTCTTTGGATATCGATTTGTCTGATCAACCTTAGCTGGTATATTTTCCGAATGAATAACAAAACACTCGCTCACCTCTCCCTTATCTTCTTTACATGCCTCTCTGCGACATGCGGCCACGCCGCTGCTTTGCAACTAGAAAGTGCTGAGGGAAAGACCGTAAAAAAAATTATCGTTCAAGTTGAGTCAAAAAAGCTCGGCACATCGACTAATAGCGCACTTAAATCATCCCTTTTAACAAAAGAGGGTGCACCGTTCGAGCAAAATGTTGTGGATTCTGACCTAAAAAAACTCTCAGAAGATTACCGCAATGTTGACTCATCCTATACAATTGATAAAAGTGGCGAGGTTACCTTAACCATTAAGGTCCAGCCAAAGCCTATTATTGGCGCTATCCAATTTGAAGGAAATGAGAAGATCGACACCAAAAAGTTGCGCACCACTCTTGGCATTAAAGTTGGTAGCGTTCTAAATGAAAAGCAACTAAACGAGCAGTTCCGCAAGCTACAAGAGTTCTACTTAAAGAAGAACTACTATGAGGCGACCTCTAGCTACACCATCGATACAGACTCCGCTACAGGCGAGGCCATTATCCGCATCCGTATCCACGAGGGTAAAGCTGGCCGCATCCGCAATATTTTTGTCGAGGGAGTCACTCCGGCAGAGCGGGCTGCTGTACGCAAAAAGATGAATTCAAAGGGCTATACCCCTATCAGCTTTATCACAGGCCATGGGGTCTTCAACCAAGATATGGTTGCGCACGACCAGCTGATTATTACCCAATATCTGCAAAACGAAGGATTTGCATCGGCTAGCGTCACAGTTAGTGTTGAGCCTATCGAAGGGACAAAAGATCAGCTTAATCTCACATACCTTGTCGACAAAGGCGAGCTCTATCACGTCGGCACTGTCGAGGTTAAGGGAAATAAGCTCTTTACGGACGAGCAGATTCAGTCGCGCATCCGCATTCACTCAGGAGAGACCTATTCAAGCGAGAAGGTACGCGACACCACGGAGGCCATTCAGGAGCTCTACGGACGCAAAGGGTATATCGACGCAACAGCGCCGGCTGACACCGACCTTGTTCTCGGAAAAAACATCTATAACGTTAAATTTGAAATCGATGAGGGTGGCGTCTACAAAATTGGGATGATTCACGTTGTCGGAAATGTTACAACACAATCGCGCGTGATTCTGCGGGAGTCGCTGCTAACCCCCGGCGAGACTTTTGACTCTGCTAAATTAAAGGCAACTCAGCAAAGACTGGAAAATATCGGCTACTTCAAAGTAGTGAACGTATACGCCGTACGCACTCAAGATACAAAAGATTTGGGCGACAACTACCGCGATGTTTATATCGAAATCGAAGAAAAATCGACCGGCAGTATCAGCCTTGGCGCCGGATTCAGCTCAGCTGATGATGCCTCGCTGAGCCTCGACCTTGCTGAAAATAACTTCAGCATTGCAGGGATCCCAAAAATCTTTTCGGAAGGGCCAAGAGCGATGCGTGGAGGCGGTGAATTTGCCCATATTCGCGCCAATTTCGGCTCAAAGCAGCGCACCTACAGCCTCTCGTGGATGGACCCCTATTTTCACGACTCTTACTGGAGAGTTGGTTTTGAGCTAAGCGAGTCGCAAAATAGCCTTGTCACTAGCGAATACCACACCGACACCTCTACCTTCACCACCTACGCTTCTTATCCGCTGAGTGCCTACTGGACCTTTGGCGGCAAATACAGGTTGCGCAACTCGAAACTCTACTTCGACAGAGACGACACGCCACCAGAGTCAGCTGATAGGTTTCCTGTATTAGATCCTGTCACTAATAAACCAATAATAGTGGACGGCAAACACGTTTTTGATAAAGAGAAGTGGGAAAAAGCTGTTGCCGAGTATGTAGCTGGAAGAGTCAAGCTAAAGCAGCGCACGGGTATCACATCCGGTGTTGGCTTTTCACTTAGCTACGACTCGACAAACAGCGCGTGGAAGCCAAGCCTCGGTCTGCGTTCGCTGATTGACGGCGAGTATATTGGTCTTGGTGGCGATTTTACCTTCTTTAAAGCCTCCTACCTCAACACCCTCTACCTCCCCTTTAAACGGCGCGGGGTGCTTAAATTACGCGAGGAGATGCGCTTTGTTTTCCCTGTCATGAGAGACAAAACGGCTGACGATCTACCGATTTCAGAGAAGTTATTTCTAGGCGGCGATAGCAACATCCGTGGCTTTACCGACTATAAACTGGGTCCCAAAGCGCCAGAGACAAATGAACCGACTGGAGGTATTACATCTATCCTCCTATCGGCTGAATATCTCTATCGCGTACTGCCTATTTTAGAGCTTTACACCTTTGCCGATGCGGGAAATGTATCGGGCAAACTCCTTGAGTTTGGCACCTTTAGAGCAAGTGTTGGCTTTGGCGCGCGTATTGAACTACTCAACAATGTGCCGTTTGTCTTAGGATATGGTATTCCGATTGCGAAGGAGCCAGGTGACCGAATTGAAAAATTCTTCTTCTCAATGGGAGCACAATTTTAATTTGATTTAACAAACCATAAAAAAATAACATAAAGGAGCCTCTTCATGTCCCGTAAACTTATTCTTGCTCTTGTGGCAACACTCGGCCTTAGTACCACAGCTTTTGCCGCTCACGATTTCCAAGCGAACGCTGGTGTTGTTCAAGTTGACACCTGTTTCAAATCGACTAAATATGGCGTAAAAGAGAACAGCGAGTTTGATCAGGCTAGAAGATTTTTAGAGAGCGGGCTTCAAGCGCAAGGACTGGAGCTAAAAGCGATTTCCGAAAAACTAGAAGATGTTGATTACATGGACAGCCTCTCAAAAGAGGCCGAGCAAGAGCTGCGGATGAAAATGGCGCAACTAAACCAAGAGTTTCACTACGCGCGTAACGTCTATTTTGAAAAGGTTCAAAATGCCCAAGCAGAGCTTCAACAGAGATTACTTGCGCAAGTAAATGCTGCTGTGAGCGAAGTTGCCAAAAAGAAAAACTTAACTCTTGTTGTGGTGAAAGAGCAGTGCCTATTTACTGGAACTAAGCTTGATATTACAGACGATGTGATCAAAGTGATGGATAAGTCATTTGATGCAAATGAAAAGGGCGCAGTAGAACTACCTGCTACTAAGTAAATAAGCAGACTAGTTCCAAATTTTGCATAAACAGGCGCGGGACATTTTCCGCGCCTATTTTAAAACCTTTTTAAGAGAAAAACTCATGACCAAGACGCTTTTTAAACAGTTTACAATTAAGCAGTTAGCTGAAATGACTGGGTGTGAATTTATTGGAGATGGATCTCTTCTCATCTCGGGGGTGGCTCCTCTTGAAAGTGCAAGAGATTATGAAGCGAGTTTTTTTGGTAATGCCAGATATGTCGATGCTCTAAAGAGTAGTAAAGCCGGCCTAATCTGCATCGACCCAGATTCACTTGCTCGCGAAAAGGTGCCAGGGCGCAACTACTTAATCACGGACAACCCCTCTCTCACCTTCCAACAGCTCGTTGTAGCCATTCTTCAACCCTCTAATTTTCAAAGTGGTTTTACGGGTATTGACGCAACAGCACGCATCCATCCAAGCGTCACATTGGGTAAAGGGGTTACAGTTGGCCCTTACGCTGTAATCGATCAGAATTGCGAAATTGGAGATAACACGCGCATCGATGCGCTGGCCTCAATTGGTCCTGGCGTGACAATTGGACAAAAGTGCCACTTCCATCCACATGTTGTTGTTCGTGAAGCGTGTCGTATCGGCGACCGCGTTATTTTACAGCCTGGTGCTGTTATCGGCTCTTGTGGCTTCGGCTATAGTACCTCGGCAATTGGAGTACATACAAAGATTGAACATTTTGGTATTGTCGTCCTAGAAGACGATGTGGAGATCGGTGCTAATACAACAATTGACAAGGCGCGTTTTCAAGAGACTCTTATCGGAGTTGGAAGCAAAATAGACAATCAGGTCCAAATTGGTCATAATGTCATTATCGGCAAACACAATATGATCGTTTCACAGGTAGGTATTGCCGGATCAAGTAAAACAGGGAACAATGTAACGCTTGGTGGCCAAACTGGAGTTGCCGGTCATATTGAAATTGGTGATAGGACAACTGTCGCGGCCGTCAGTGGCGTTACAAAATCACTACCCGCAGACGGCCTTTTTCAAGGAACCCCGGCCATCCCACTCCTGCAATATAAGCGCCAATCTGTCCATGTAAAAACCCTGCCCGGTTACGTCAAAGAGCTGCGCGAGCTTACCGAAAAGGTGAGGAAATTAGAAGAGAAATTATTATCTAAATAAATACCCCCTTGCAGGTTATTTACTTAATTTGCAATAAGAGCGGTATATGATAGTAGAAAATACAAAAGCGATTCAGTTTTATTTTAAAGCAGAGGGCGACTCGACATTTACCCTTCTTAACGAGCCAAAAAATGGCTGCTGGATCCACCTCCCCTACGCAACTCAGGAAAAGCTCGAAAAACTTGCTCTACTTATCAATATTCCAGTAAGTGAGCTGATTGACTCGCTCGACCCCTTTGAAATTCCACGTCTAGAAGAGCATCTGGAAAATGTGATTGTCTACACTCGCCACCCGTCGGAGCAAGAGGTCGGTTTTTACACCTCAACACTGACCCTCGTTGTCACCAGAGATTATTTTGTGACTATCTCTTCCGAAGACCCCCCATTTATTTATGACTTAATTAAAACCGTTAAAGTCAGCAATTCAACGCAAAAAAGTCAGCTTCTTACCTATATGCTGATGAAAATGACGCAGCTTTTTACTGCGGAAATCAAAAAGATCAGGACAATTGTCCTTAAGCGGACAAAGCTACATACAACTATCGATAGCGAAGAGATCACCCTGCTTACCAAACACGAAGAGATTTTAAACCAGTACCTCTCCTCATTAAAGCCTGTCGGCGCTGTTCTTGAAAAAATTAAAGATGGAAAACGGCTCGCGCCACAGCTTCTCCAGCGCGATCAGATACTTTTGGAGGATCTCTACTACACTGTTGCCCAGTCGGAGGAGATCTGCTCTGTTAATTTAAGGACAATTCACAGCTTGCGCGACTCTTACCAAATTATCTTCACAAACAACTTAAGCAGAACAATTAAACTGCTTACAGCCCTTACAATCATCCTTAGTATTCCAACCATGATTGCAAGTATCTATGGGATGAATGTCGCACTTCCACTGGCGGATAGTAAATATGCCTTCTTTTTCCTGATTATTCTTGTGATGGTCACTCTTGTTTCTTCTCTTAAAATCTTCAAACGCAAAGGCTGGCTCTAACCTAGAAGCTTTGCAAGGCGCTGATGTAGAGGGAGCATCAACAGACAGACCATTAAAAAGCCGAGCGGCAGAACAAAAGCCGCCCTAAGATTAAGCGCCTGAACGGCAAAAAGAATGACAACACATGTGGCAACGCTAATTGAGTTCATGACAGCTGATGCATTCGACTTATTCTTTGCCACGGAAAGCGCTGTAGCTGAAGCATTTGAGTAGATTAGCGATAGACCAATATAAAGAAATGGCATCGGAATAAACAGAGTCCACCGATTGAGATAACCGAGTAGAAATAGAGCGAGCATGAGTGCCGCTGCCCCTAAAGAGATGGTAATTCCGATTAAAAGGACCGAAAGAGTTTCTCGTCTGGCAAGACCATTTGTAAGAAATGTTCCGGCAATCATCCCTATAGGCGGAATAAAGTTGAGATAACCATAACTCTCCTCAGATAGTCCAATCTGATTAATAGCAATAAAAGGCGCCTCTGATGCAAAAAGATAGACAAACGAGGTGGCACCTCCCATCAATAGCGCTGCTGTAACAAGCTTTTTATTTTTAAACTTCGCTAAATAGCCAATCTTTATCTTTGCAAAATTTAATGCCTCCATGTCGCGCTCTTTAATTGTCTCAGGAAGTAAAGATGTCATAAATACCATAAAAAGACTGTAGCCAATTAAGAAGTAAAAGCAGCTATTCCATCCAAAATGGGTTGTTAAAAAGCCCCCTATTGCAATAGCCGCACCGGGTCCAATTGCAAACGAGAGCATCATATAAGAGATCTTCTTGGTTGCAGCAGGCCCATCATAAACATCACCAATCATGGTAAAGGCTATTTTCATCCCCACACTGCTTCCAAGTGCCGTTAAAAAGCGCCCCAAAAGAAAGAGCTGGTAATCGTGGCTTAAAGCGATAAGCAGTGAACCTAACATGGCAAGTGTCAGCCCAATATATGTGGCCGTTTTCCGTCCGTAGCGATTAGATATAGGGCCATAGGGCAAGCTGCCGAGAGCAAACCCGATAAGAAACAGGCTGATTGTCAGCTGGGCCTGTGAGGTTGTAATTCCAAGATCGCGCGAAATTTCTGGCAGTGCGGGTGTAAACAAAACCGCTGAGACAGAGGCAAACGAGACAAGTAGCAACAAGATAAAGAGCGACGGCTCTCTTTTTTTCATTCCAAAATTTGTCTGCTGAATCATCTCTCTCCCCCTTTCTTACACAGTAACACGATCATACTATAAGTAAAAAAAGAAAGGACAGAGGAAATAACAGAATGAGACCGCAGGCACAACGTTAGTGGAAGGGGAGCATTCGTTCACAAGCAACTTTGCAAAGATTTTGAAGCGGAGCACCTGAGCCTATTTCCCCAAACAATT
>JAYUZV010000091.1:0-2160 GCA_043751475.1 Chlamydiia bacterium | reverse complement strand
TGAAAGACCCTCAGCATAACTTTCCACGGGCTATCTTAATTTCTAGCCTTTTTATTCTGACCACCATGATTTTAGGTTCACTTGCTATTGCCATTGTTCTGCCTGAGAGTAAAATCAACCTTGTCTCTGGCGTCATTGAAGTTTTCAGCAACTTCTTCGACAATCTAGGCCTTAGCTTTTTAACACCCATCATGACTATTTCTATTGTGGTTGGGACAATTGGTAGCATCACCAACTGGCTCATATCCCCTGCCAAAGGACTTCTTCACGCTGCAGAATTTGGTTTTTTACCACCATTCTTTAAAAAGAAGAACAAACACGGTGTCTCGCAAAATATCTTGCTTGTACAAGCTCTACTTGTCACCATTTTCTCGCTTGTTTTTCTGCTGCAGCCAAGTGTTAATGGCTTCTACTGGTTTCTGACAGCGCTTAGCACCGAGCTTTACATGATTATGTATGTGCTGATGTTCGGTTCGGCTCTCTATCTTCACCACACCTACAAAGAGCGCGAAAAGTGCTTTAAAATTCCGGGAGGCACTTTTGGCATCTGGACTGTCTGCTTACTTGGACTGTTTGGCTGTCTTGCGACAATTAGCGTCGCCTTCTTGCCTCCCACAAATATCGACATCGGCAGCAGCGCCCGCTACTTACTGATGATCTGCTCCGGCAACCTCCTCACACTCTCTCCTGTCCTTCTTTTCTATCTCTACAGAAACTACTCTGAAAAGAAGAAGAAAATTTAAGTAGAAATTTTTAGGATGCAAAAGAGTGTGGAAAATAATCCCCATTCACTTTTAGACTGGCAGACAAATAGAAACTCTGGACACCACTGTCCGATTAGGAGAAAAGTAATGTCTAAACGCCAATTTTGCACACATGCTATTATCTGCTCACTACTACTTGTTACACATGCACACGCGCATATGGTAGAGAGCACACAACAAGTCGAGGAGTTCTTTGCTCCGCTGGCTGAAAATGAAGGCAATGAGGAACATGGTGGGATGCCAAATATGGCTGCTCAAGCCAGCTCCACACAGAAAGTGATCAAGAAAAAAATTTCCCGTCCTTTTGCGCCATTTACCGGCAAAGTGCGCGGTAATCGCGTAAGACTGCGCCTAAAAGCTGACACCGACAGCCAAATTATCCGCGAAGTTAACAAGGGAGAACTCTTTGAGGTTGTAGGCGAGGATAATGAGTTCTACGCCGTTACAGCTCCAGCTGATGCGAAAGCCTACATCTTCCGCACCTACGTTCTTAACAACACGGTTGAGGGCAACCACGTCAATGTAAGGCTCTCTCCAGATCTAGATGCCCCAGTTCTTGCCCACCTCAACCAAGGTGAGCATGTCGATGGCGCGCTAAGCGAGACAAACCCAAAATGGTTTGAAGTGAAGGCTCCAAAATCTGTCCGTTTCTTTATTGCCAAGGACCTTGTCGAAAATGTTGGCTCTCTCGATTTAAAAAAATCGATGGATACGCGCAAAGAAACAGCCGAAGCTCTCTATGAGAGCAGCCTTGCTCTTAGTGGCAAAGAGCTCGATCGTCCATTTGAGGAGATCGACCTCGAGAGAATTAACTCTGGCTTTAAGACAATTATTAACGACTACCAAGACCTTCCAGCTTATGTCGAAAAAGCAAAAGAAGCGCTAGCGGCTATTCAAGAGGCACACACACAGAAAAAAATCTCTTTTCTGCAACTAAAAAGCTCGCGTCCTATGCACGCTAACATTTCAAATGCAGCTGTTACCTATTCGGTAAACGAGAAAATGGGAAAGTGGAAGGGAGCCGAGGAAGGACTATTTCTTCAGTGGGCCTCAAACAACCCAGCATCTGCCGATACCATTGATGAATTTTATATGCGCGAAAAAGCCTCAGCTGTTCCGCTGACTGGTGTTATCGAAGCTTATGGCGCCCCTGTTAAAAATAAACCTGGAGATTATATCCTCCGCGAGAATGACCTGCCTGTTGCCTACCTCTACAGCACGCAGATCAACTTAGACAACTATGTCGGTAAGCGCGTGGCGCTGCAGGCATTGCCAAGACCAAATAATAACTTTGCTTTCCCGGCCTACTTTGTTGTAGACGCGCAGTAATTTTATTATTTTAATCAGACAGATAGAGCCCGGAATCAACTTCCGGGCCTTTTTTTTTACATCCACA
>JAYUZV010000090.1:0-11623 GCA_043751475.1 Chlamydiia bacterium | reverse complement strand
GGCATCAATAAAATTTTTCATATTAGACAGTTTTTTTGGTCGCAGGTTTTTTTGACGCCGATTGTATTATTGTGGTAGAGTAGGCGACTTTATTATGAGAGAAAAAAAATTATGAGTAACCGTTTTAAAATCGCTATTGTCGGCAGACCTAATGTGGGTAAGTCGGCTCTTTTTAATAGAATATGCGGCAAGCGTATTTCTATTGTCCACGAGATGGAAGGAGTCACGCGCGACAGGCTCTATGCCGATGTCGACTTTTTCGGCAAACAGATTCAGCTCATTGACACGGGTGGAATTGACCCAAGTCTTAACTTGCCCTTTAACGAGGAGGTGCGCCGTCAAGCTGAGATCGCCATTGAAGAGGCCGATAGCTTGATTTTTGTTGTGAACGCGCGCGACGGAATTTCGCCTCTCGATTTTGATCTTGCCAAAACACTGCTGAGGCGCGGTAAGCAGGTCTGTCTGGCTGTCAATAAGGTCGATTCCGACTCGCAAGACGATCTGGTCTATCCCTTTTATAACCTCGGCATTAAAGATACGCTCGGTATTTCGGCCCTTCACGGCTATAACGTTGCTGAAATTGTGGAAGTTGCGCTGAAAGGCTATTTTGAACCGAAAGAAGAGGAGAGCGCGCGCATTAAAGTGGCTATTGTCGGCCGGCCTAATGTTGGTAAATCGACGATGATTAACGCCCTACTAAACGATGAGCGCTGCGTGGTAAGTCCTATTGCCGGAACGACACGAGACAGCATCGATATTCCCTTTTCTTATGATGGCACCGACTACACCCTTATTGATACTGCCGGTATCCGCAAAATGCGCGCCCACAAAGAGGCTGTTGACAAGTTTGCCGCAATCCGGACAGAGCGTGCCATTGACAGGGCAACTGTCTGCTTGCTTGTGATCGATTCGCTTGAAGGATTAACTGTGCAAGAGAAGCGCATTGCCGCACACATTGAAAAGTCTGGTAAGCCGTGCGTTATTCTTTTTAATAAGTGGGATATGATGAAAGATATCCGCCAAGAGCATGTGGTGAAAGATATCGCCGATTTTGTTCCCTTTCTGAGCTACTGCCCGATGCTTTTTGTATCAGCCAAAACAGGTAGAAACTTGGATAAAATTCTTAAAAAAGCAGTCGAGGTTCATCAGAATGCGGGCTTCCGCATCACAACCGGCGAGCTCAACCGCTTTGTAGAGCGCGTTGTTCAGCTGCGCCACCCACCAATGATTCAAGGTAAGCGCTTGCGCATCTACTACATGTCGCAAATTGGGGTAAATCCGCCTCTCTTTGTTCTGTTTGTCAACTTTCCTGAATTGATGATGGACCATTACAAGAAGTTTATGATTAATCAGTTCCGTAAAGAGTATACCTTCGAAGGTGTGCCGATTAGCTTTAAACTTAAGCCGCGCAAGAGCGACCGTAACGAGAGTAAAATTGAGATGCGCTCATCGAAGCCTAAGCTGCTTGAAGAGTCAATTGATGAAGATTTTGCCGGCGACGATGTTCTTCCAGACAATTTCGATGATGCTCTGACAGACCAAATTGAAATATAAAAAAGAGGTTTTTTATGACTCCACCTATTTATAGCGCAAGAACTACCGGATTAAACTTCGTGGATCTTAAAAATTTTTATTCCGATTATATCCTTGAACAGACGCCGACAGAGGATCTAGCTAAACTAAGTAATGAACAAGCGGTCAGTATTTTGAAGATGCTTCCAATGGTCTGGCTTCTAGTTACGCGGCAATATGATAAAATAGAACCGGTTGCCTCCGCCCTTCAAGCAAAAGAAAAGGGTGATCTGGTATGGCAACGCTTATTGACCGATAGCGCGTCCCCTGCGATTGCCGCTTTAGATCCGTTGGTAGCGAGTACCGAGATGCGAATTGGTAGATTTGCTATTGCTTTCTATGAAAGTGTTCCTTTCCTTCACTCAAATGCTTCTGAAGATAGCTTTAATGCAACTTTATTTTTTTCCTTTATAAGGAAGATGGTAGGCCCTAATTTTGGGTTGCCTTTTTATGCAATCGATTTTAATGAATTGGATTTTGATGGATTATTGAGAGATATTCAAGGTCGAGAGATTGCTAAAATTAATTTTTTACGAATAGCGCATTTTAATAATATAATCAATATTGTGAGTAGGATGCCAAAAGGTGCTCTAGCCCTTGCAGATGTAAGCACACAAGAGGTATTCAAAAAATTTATTGTTCATATTTTTTCTTTACCAGGCGCTCCTATGCTTGAGCACTCATTAGCATCGCGTCAAAGAGCAATGGCTCAGATAGATTACGCAACCGAAGTAGATGGAATGACAATTGCTAACCCCGATGATCTTCCGACAGATTCTCAACTAGTAGGGGGGCTGCCGCGTCTTTCACAAAGAGATATTGACATAGTTTTTACATCGATTAGTACCCATATGGGTGCAGCTTTACAGAAAGCTCTGCCCTGGTTATCAGATCCCGCAGGGAGAATCCTCTCTTATTGCGCGGGTACGGGTTATAATGAAGCTCTTTTGAGCAATATGGGATTTGATGTAACAGCTCGTGATCCCAAGGTGAAAACCGAAGGGCTGTGGTTTAGAGAAAACCTTTATTACACAGTTGACACCACTATGGATGATTATGTCAATAATTTGATAAGTGCTAATAATAAAACCCTTTTAATGATGTGCTGTCCTCCTCCTGAAATTCAAATAGAGGGTATTGGTGCATCCGATGGTCTTACAGCAAGTGTAGTTTTAAAATTTTTTAGTAAAGGAAAGGGTGAATATTTCCTCTATATTGGGGAGCTGGATGGCGAGATACATGCAGGCCCGAATTTTTTTGGGTTTTTAAAAGCTAATTATGACCAAGTTCCTTTTGGGGAAGACGGAAAAGAATTAATTATCAAATATAAAGCATGTGATGGATCCGAAGCCACGCTGTGGAAAAAACGTCCCTCTAATACTGGATAGATCATTTTTTTGGTGATCCTAGGGGAGGGATTTTGGTGGTGGCGGGGTCATATTTGTAGAGGACACCGTCGATGAGGACTGTGCGGTAGTGCCAGGGATCGCCATTTTCGCGCGTGAGCCGATCGCACCCCATCACAAAGCCGCGGATGAAGCCGTGCTCGCGCATGGCAAGTAGTGTGTAGCGCGCGCTTGTTGGCCTAAAACTGCTGCGCGGACCATCGACAGGTGAAATCACGCTCTGATGAAATTCAATTGCTTTTGTTCCAGCTTTTGCTAGGAGCGATAGCGGTTTTTTTTGTGCCGGTTTTTCGTGCGGTTTTAGGTCGGAATCTTTGCCCCAAGGCTCGTAATAGCCCGGTTTTGCGTGGAGTGTCAGCGGCAGCAAAAGAAGAAAAAGTATGCGCATGAGTCACCTAAAAACAGTAGCGGAGTTGGAGGATAGGGAAGAGCTTATTTTCACCCATATAGGGCGCCCCTTTTTGCTCCCAGAGACGCTCGTTATAGAGCTTCGCATCTTGCCCCGCGCCATAAATACCGCCAAAATACCAGCCCGTTTCAAGGCTTGCTGTCACAATCCCAGCTGCGACATAGCCGCGATGGAAAAATTCGTAGGTCGCTGCAATAAAGAGGCCATTGATTAAAAATGAGGTAATGCCAGAGCGCGTCTGGCCGAGGTAGAAAAAACCAGCACCGGGTAGCACGGCATTGAGCAATTGGGCTTTTCCCGGTGATTTAGCATCCAACTTGTAGCTCTGAATTAAAGCTTCAGAACTCTCTTCATAGGGTGAATCTTTTGCATAGGTTTTAATCTCATCAAAGTTAGCCTCTTTTAGCGCAGAGGAGAGGTGCAAAATCTTCGCCGCATGGGCGTCGTAGTCGGCAATATGGGCGAGGATCTGCTCGGCTTTTTCTGGCTCATTTTGGGCGAGGTAGCTCTCGTAGACCATGATCAGAAGCTCGCGGTAGGCTGGGAACTCTTGTGGGGTTATTCCAAGCGAACTTTTTTCAAACTGCTCTGTTACCTCTGGGTATTTTTTACCGAGATAGTAGCAGAGCAGGATGTAGTAGGCAATTTCGCGCTCGCGCTCTATTTTTTCGGGCGGTACAAGGATGGCAGCGCGCTCAAAAGCACATTTAATGGCTGGATAGAGGTCGAGCTTGCGTGCCATGCGCACGCCGATTGTATACTCAATACCCCAGTCAGAGGCGCGCTCGGAAGCTGTAAGCGACTCGAATGGCGATGGGAGCTGCTGGAGGTAGGTGTCGCGCACGCTGTAGCTGATCTGCGGCTCTATGGGCTCCTTGCTGCTGCGGCAGCTGGATAGCAAAAGAAGGGGAAGAATTAGAAGGAAGAGCGCTCTACTCGTTTTCTGGTGTCTTGACAATTTCTAACCCTGCATCAAACTCTTCTTTTAATACTGGCAGGGAGGCGCTTTCTTTGTAAACTTCTTCTTGACGTGCCGTGAGTGCTTTATACTCTTCGTAGGTGTGGATGATGTGTGGCCTTACAAAAATAATCACGTTGCTCTTGCTTGAGAGGCGGTCATTTTTGCTAAAAGCAGCGCCAATTGTCGGCAATCCGCCAAGACATGGAATGCCTGTTTTAGAGTGTGTCTTTGTGTCGCGGATCATGCCACTTAAAACAAGGAAGTGGTTGTCGGGAACGTGAACACGTGTGTTCATGCTGGTGTGCGAGGTTGTAATGCCCGATGGACCGCTAGTGCCAGTGTTGCCTGTTGTTAGGGCTACTGGAGGTGAGATCTGTTCGGAGATGTCATTCACAATGTCAAGTGTGATGATATCATCATCGCCAAGTAGGGGTTTGATGGTCAAATTAACGCCGATATCGCGATATTCAACGCTCGCATTGGAAATGGTCCCCGACGCGCCAGCTGTGGCAATAGTCGAGCCGACAAAAGGGATATTCTGTCCCGAGAAAATGGTTGAGCTCTTGGTGTCTTGTGCAATGATTTTTGGGTTGAGTACAATAGTACTGTCGGTATCTTGCTGGAGGGCATGGACAAGTGCTGCAAGCGATGCAAAAGACTTGCCTTTATGGAAGATGATATCGCCAATCACGCCGAGGCTAAATTCTGATGTGCTAGGAGTAATCGCCTTCACGCCGCTAGCCGCTGTGACCCCTCCAATAATAGGTTGAAGGCCAGTGGCTACTGATGAGCCATCCGGTTGTTGTATAAAGTTGCCTGTGCCCCAACCGAACTTGTTTTTGACCTGTCCTTTACTGCCCCACTCAAGGCCAAAACTCTGCGAATTTGATAGCGAGGTCTCGATAACCAGCACTTCAATAAATACTTGGCGTAAAGGTGCATCGAGCTTTGTAATAAGCGAGCGCAACCTGGCCACTGTTTCCGGCTTTTCAATTGTTACAAGAGAGTTGGTCGCTTCAATCCACTGCAGTGCGGCGATTCCTGCAACGAGAGACTGGTTAGCATCACTTGCTGCGCTGGCTAGTTCTCTGCCGATATTCTGGAGCGATTGAATAATATCTTTGCCGCTCTGGTATTGCAGTTTAAAGATATCAAACTCGATACCGCCATCAACAGCTAGGCCGCCGGTGTCACCTGTATCGTACTTGGCGAGATAGCCGACAATCCTGCTTGTCTCTTTCGGGTCACCCGGAATAATCAGCTCCTTGCCATCTGGAGATATGGTAATACTGCGCGCAGACATTTTAAGCGCATCATCTTGGACACCTGTATCAAAAATCGTTTCGGTGAAGTTGTTTAACTTCGTAATCAGCTCTTGCGCGGGTATCGCACTTTTAATTGTATAGACTACAAATTGGCTAAAAATACCACTGTCGCCGCTGTTGCACTTTGAATCACTCGGTAAATTTTTTTCCAAAAGGTCGCGCACATGTCTGAGTGTTTGCTGTTTGCCCTCAAACATAACGCTCTTATCACCCATCCAGGTAGCCGAACGCAAAACACGGATTACCTCATCGGCATTAGTAGGATCACCTTTCTCTTTACGCTGCGAGACCAGAATCTTATTGATTACCTGCTCGACTTGTGCGCGTGTCACATTGTTACAGAGCTGGTAGAGGTAGGATCCTTTGCCATTTGGGTCTTGATTTTGTAGTTTTTGAATAATTGCAGTGACCCGCTCGATCTGGTTTTTATTTCCAGAAGCGGCGAGGGTTTTTAAGCTCTCGTTATATTTCAATTTAGCACGCTCATTTGCTGGCAGCTGACTTTCAGAGAGGGTGATCTGATCCATCATTTTCTGACTAATACTGCTAAAAATTTCAGATTTGCTGCCAGGTCCATCGGGTTTTGTGTCGTAGATTGGAATAAGGAGCTGCAGCTGCTGAATCGCTTCCGGCGAGCCGTGGATGACAATTGCGTTAAGGCCGGGCACAGGCTTTGCCGAGCGGATTACCTCCGCCAGCGGACTCTGCTCTGCCGCGGGTGAACTATTTGTTAGGTCGTCGAGTTGAGTGATGAGAGTTGCTGCATCAATGGTGTCGAGCTTGATGACAGCCATTTGCAGGCCATTTTTTGACCCTTCCGTATCAAGCTTATTAATAGCTTCTGTTAAATCATGGATTGCAGCCGGCGTTCCCTTGGCCGAGATTTGTGTGGGACTCATAATCTTCACACTATCAATTGCCTCGAAATATTCAGACTCTCCGGTATTGTTCATATTTAGAGAGAACTTTTTTAGCGTCGCTTTTAGCTGGCTGGCGCTGATATGTTTTAAATTAAATAACTGTGACTGCTCGTTGCCAGGGCCAATAGAGGGCACGTCGATAGTTGTGATAAGATTGGAGAGTAGACCAAGAGAGGTTGGGTCACCTGTTGCAATGAGGTTGCCATCTACAAGTTGAGCGCTCTGGATGCTGCTTAAAAAGCCCGGATCTGAGAGGTTGCTGCCCTGTAATTTAGAGCCAATCTCTTTTACTTTTTTATAGAGAATGTCGCCTTTTTGATTCACAGGTTTAAAAACCTTGAATTGGCTCTTGATCGGCCCTTGGGTGAGAGGGACTTGTGAATTTTCTGGTGCCACATCAAGCACTGGTAGCAACTGGTTTAATTGACCGAGTACCCGTGAATTTCCGGCAAAGAAGAGCGAGTGGGTTTCGCGGATCCAGCGCATCGTTTTAATGGCATCGATCAGCTCGGTATCGGGCTCTTTCCATTTCGCAATATCACCTGCAATTTGGTTGAGTGAGTTTCGGATCTGCTCCTCACTGGCTTTTGTGATTTTATAGATGCGGAAGCCGCTTTGAAGTGCATCGAGGTTTGGCAGCGGTGTATCGAGTGCGGCGAGTATCTCTTCGAGCTTTTTAGCTGCCTCTTCGGTGGCAATAAAAAAGAGGGTATTTGTGCTCTTGATCCACTTAACTGATCCGATCGCGTCAATCAGAAGTTCAGGTGGATTGGCTTTGCTCATCAGCTCTTTTTTAATCTGAGTTAGAGCCGGCAAGATGTCGGGTGCTGACCTGCTGGCTATTTTATAGATAAAGGTGTTGCGCATCGCGATATGGCGTCCTTTACCCTCAATAGGCGGTGTGTCGAGATCCTCCATCATTCGCATCGCCTTATCGGCAAGTAGAGGTGTTGAAACAATAAAGATTCGGCCAGAACCCTCTTGAACCAGCAGGAGCATCGGGTTATCGGCAATAAAAGGGGTTAGAAGTTCTTTTGCCAAATCGCGCAGCTCATCTGCTGAAACCGATTTGGGCTCAAACATTTGCACTTCGATAGGCGACTCTGCACTGTCAATTGCGTGAATCAGATCGCCAATTTGCTGCAAGTTAGAGCCGATATCGGTAATGACTAAACTTCGGCTCGCCTCGTGAGCTGAAAGTAGGGCCTTATCCGACAGCATCGGTTTGATAATCGCGGTTAGCGCTGGTAGCGATCCATTTTTGACAGAGAAGAGGCGGGTGGCAATAGGTCCTATCGTATTATCTTCTGTAGACATTGGCGATGTCTGCCAGGTGGAGCCCGATTTTGTGACAATCACGCTTTTGCCATCTTCAATAAGCATCAGGCCGTTGATACGTAAAATTTGGGCCAGCAGGGACATAACGCTCTCGCGCGAGATCGGAGATTCAGAGAGAATTGTAACAGGAAATTGAAGGTCCTTCTCCTCAAAAACGAAATTTGTGCCTGTAATTTTGGAGACAAAGCGCAGATATTCAATGGCGGGAATATTGTTGTAATTAAGTGTGAATTCGCCCTCGCTCTTTTTTTCACCATCGAGGAAGCTTACAATCTGCTCTCTGAAAGCAGCGATTTCTTCTGCGCCATATGCGGGAATAAATGGGGAGAGGGTGAGCGAGAGAAAAGCTGTTTGCAGCAGCAGGCGGCGACAGAATTTACGCGCTGATGGACGTTTAATATCGCTCATTTTTTTGTCTGATTCCCATACATGTTAAAGTCGCGTGTGCACAGCAAACTCTAACTTAATTTGAATCCTAGTGAATAAGAGTAATTATTACAAAAGTTTTTTTAACTTTATTGCATATAGTTGCAATGCACGTTTTTAACTCCTTAATGCAGCGGAGGGAATAATAAGATGAGACCCCGTTGCATCACTAAAAAACCTCTGTGCCTCTGTGGTAAAAAAAAAGCTAATTAAAGGCTATATGCGGAAGGAATGTGTGTTAGCGGGTGTCGAGGTTGATAAGTGGAGAGTGGAGGTAGTCGTAGAGCGCAAGGTGCAGCTCTTGCGCAATCAGGTAGCGCTTTTCTGGGGCCGGGTCGATTCCCTTTAGCAGAATAGTGGCAATTGCTGGCGGAAGAAACTCTTGCAGATGTGCGGGGTTTGCCTCTGGCTTTAGTTCGCGGGGGCAGAGCAGGTGCATACCGATGCGACAGAGCGCATAGAGGTCATCACTTGGATCGATGCGCGCTCTATTTTGCATCAGCTCTGGACTCATGTAGTCAATTGTACCAAAGGTGAGTGGCTCACTATTTTTTTCATCGATAGAAGCAGCAAGGCCAAAGTCGATGAGCTTGATATTTCCAGACTCATCTAGCAGCAGATTTTCCGGTTTTAGGTCGCGGTGGACGATGCGCGCTTCGGTATGAAGGTAGGATAGTGCAGAGAGGATGTCGATGAGGATCTCCACCACTTTTTGGGTAGAAAAAGTCTGCTGAATCACTCCGTTTCTTAAGGTCAGGCCGCAAGTAAATTCTGTTGCGAGGTAGCCGCTTTCATCTGACAGTTCAAACCGGTGAAATGCAGCAATTTTAGGGTGTTTTATTTTTTGCAAAAGGCGTGCTTCTTTTTCAAAATGAGCGCGCGCATTTGCATTTTGCATCAGCTCTTTTTTTACTGTTTTAATGGCCAGAAGCTGCTCTTTTAGGGGGTCGTAGCCAAGAAAAATCTCGCCCATACCGCCAGCAGGCAGTGAGGTGATGATGGTGTAGGGGCCAATGTGCGCGCGATGAGTCATAGCTTAAGAAAAGATCTTTTGAACAAGAACGCCCCGAGCCCTATTTTGCCAATCTTTTGGCTCTCCGGCTGCAATTTTTTTGCCTGAAAAGATCAGCTCAATGGCCATGCCCTCTTTTGGAGTGATGGAAAGAATATCATCTTCTTTTAAGCCATAGAGTTTGGTTAGTGGCAAGGTAAGGGTGCCCATTTCAAATATGACAAGATCATCTTGCGGCTCACTTGTAAATGGGGGAGCTGTTTTAATTGTGAAGTTATTCTCGCTTACGCTTCCGTAGAAAAGAGGAATATTTTTGTAGCACAGCAGAGGCTGCGTCGGCATTTCAATGGCGACCCAATCACCGCTAGTCAGCTGCTCGCGGATCTCATTCTCATCAAATCGCGTCGTGCCGAGGGTTATAGTTAATGGAAGCGAGATATCAGCTGCTGCTGGATCATCGCGCAAGGAGAGGCGCTGCCCTGGAAAGCGTTTTTTGAACTCCTCGTACATACCAACTGGCAATAGGAGACGCCCTTTAAAGACTTTTTCACTCATTGTTAGGGTAAATGTTAAGGCAAACGAGGTCTCTTCTGGAAGAGTCGTCTCGTCTGCAAGTTGCGGGAAAAGTGAGGGAAATGCGCCGCACTTTGTGAGGAGAGAGAGGATCTGGAGAAAAAGGTAGTGGGTGTAGCCACTTTTTAGTCTGTCCCACTCAAAATCCTGCGTTGAAATAGAGGATTTTATCATTTCCTCGGTTCCATTTTCTGGCAGCAGCAAAAAGGCGGTACCATCAATGGGCAGCAGCGTAAAAGGAATGAGTGTGACACTGCCGAGTCCTTTAGTAAAGTTCTCTTTGTCAATCTTTTGAAGCTGATCAGTAGAAAAAGTGATCTCTTGACTGGCTAAAATGAGCTGCAACCCCTGCACAAAATTTTCTGGTGGAAAGGGAGGACCTTGCGCGTAGAGCGGGAGGGTAAATTCTGCTGCAAGAAGATCCTCTAGCGGGTGCAACCAGGGCTTATCACTCATTTGTTACTACCCTCTTCCTCTTCTTCTTTTGGGTTTTGCTCGCGCTTGCCTTTTTGGCCCTGATCCCCGCCGCTCTGGTTTCTGCGATACTCATCTACAGATAAGTGGCTAACAATGATATTTTCTATCTTATACCCTTGCGCCCCAGTGTTCAGAGTATTTAGCATCTGCTGCTGCGGAGTTAATCCCATCCCGCGCACCAGAAGACCTGCCGTCTGTGCAGATGGCAACCCTTTTTCTCCGGTTAGCAGTTGCATACCTGCATCTTTTACATTCAGCAATGTAATCGTATATTGCCCTTGAACCTTACCCTCTTCAACTAAAATGGTAACCCCATAAAAAGGAGATTTCGGGTCGTAGCTCGCACCTTTTAAGGTTACGGCAACCTCTTTGCCGCCTACACTCTCTCGGATTGTCATGGCCGAGACCATATCAGTTAGCAGCTTCTTTGCATCGGCAGAAAGTCCTTTCTCTTGAGGGGAGGCAAGAGCTACCTTTATCTCTTGCGCCAGAGGTGTTGGTGTGGCTATGCCACTTTGAGAGAGATCTTCTTGTAACGCTATTTTTTTTGGTGCCGTTTTCGCCGTTTTTTCTTTCACCTCTTTCATGACTTTAGCAACTTCTTCTTTCACTATTTTTTTGGCGGAAGGCGCGAGTGGTGCCGCTTTTTTTGCAGCGGCTCTCTTGGAAGTAGTTGATGGCTGCGATTGCTGTGAGGCAGGTTCAGATTCTGGAGTCTGTGAGCTTCCCTGTTGCGGCTCTTGAGGTGGTATTGTCGGAGATTGAGAAGCAGCTACTGGGCTGATGCCGCTATTTGGTTGCTCCCTATTCTCTTGTGAAGCCTCTGGTGCTGCTCCTAGTGGCGCTCTTGCAGTTAACTCTACGCGCTGCTCCCCTTCATTTTGCTGAGGTGGGGGCGCTTGTGCTGCGAGCATAATGGGAGGCGGAGGCGTTGCGAGTAGATCGGGCGAGATCAATAAAGCTGCTTCATCGACCTCATCTTGTTTTTTTTTGCGCTGTCTATTATCGGCGTCAGTTTTCTCTACTGCTTTAATAGCTCTTTGGAACTTGTCACCACTGTCGGCTGCTTTTTTGCTGCTCAGCGGATCATTCTTGCCGACAGGTGGGATTTTTTCCATTTTATTATTACAATTGTTTTAACTCTTTACTAACCGAATTTTTATTTTTTTTCACCTAATTTTCTTAAAATAAAACCAGCTGATCC
>JAYUZV010000089.1:0-4531 GCA_043751475.1 Chlamydiia bacterium | reverse complement strand
ACAAAAACAGAGCGCGCATAGCCTCTGTTGTACGCGGAAAAGATGTGACAAAAAACCGCTTTATCTACAAAGAGGTAAAGCATCCTCTTGAAATTCGCGATGAGGGAAAAATGATTTCACGGGAGTGCGATTGCATCGCTCAGTAAATCATGCAAAGTGTCGAGATATTTAAAGAGCCACCACCCAACTTTAGAGCCCGTTTTGGCGCTTCAGCGTGCCTGTGCCACCATGAAGATAAAGTCCTTTTTCTCATGCGCCATCCGTCTAAAAATTTTGGCGGTCAGTGGTGTCTGCCCGGCGGGAAAATAGAGCATGGCGAGGAGCATAAAACCACTGCCAAACGGGAGCTTTTTGAGGAGACATCGATTGTTGTACCCGAAGAGAATCTTCTTTTTCTAGATACCTTTTACCTGCGCTATCCGCGGCTTGATTTTATCTACCACTTCTACAGCTGTAAATTAGATAGCCTTCCTGAAAAAATTGCCCTTGCAACAGATGAACATACAGACTTTGAGTGGAAAAAACTCCATCCAATCGATGCGCATACTCTCATTGCTGGCGAAAAGGCATGTCTCACCCACCTCACCCCCAAACTCCTCTTTTAGCACAGATAACACGATCAGCAAAGAGATCAACAAGAAAAAAGAAGAAAAACTGGCACGGATGGCAGGATATTCAGGATAAGTAAGAGGATAAGAAAAAACATACAAAAACAGAAAAGAATATAAGAATTTAATAAGAAAGGGTCCCGCCTCTGCAGAGAGGCAGGCCACTCCGGAGGAGCGGGATTTCGACTGCGAAATCCGAGGAATAAATGAAAAAATGTTGTTTTTTTCATTTATCCTCCCCTTATTCCTTATCCTCTTTTCTTATCCTGCACATCCTGTTATCCGTGCAAATTCTCTTTCTTATCTTAGCTATCCTTGCGGATTGGTCCCAGTGGTCATGTTGTGGAAGATGGCGTCGACCTCATCGAGGCTCTCGATATAGTCGATAAGCGTCTGGTTTTGAGCTGCAATCTCAGAAGTTACATCAACTGTATAATTTGGGACCATCTCGAATTCAGTAGATTCAATCAGTAGACCTGCTGCCTCTAGCTTGCCTGCAACGCTCATCAGCGTATCTGGCTGCGTGATGACAATTGATCCATCCGAATCAAACTCAAAATCTTCGGCAAGAGCTTCTGTTGCCGCCATAAAAAGGGTGTCCTCATCTAGAGTATCGCTCTTTTTTAAACGAATAATCCCAATTTTTTTGAAGTTAAAAACGACAGAGCCCGGCTGGGCAAATGAGCCCCCATGCTTCTTGATGGCGACATTTAAATTGGCGGCTGCGCGGTTGACATTGTCTGTCATCGCCTCAATAATAATGCCCACCCCTCCGTAGCCGTAAAGTTCGTAGGTAACATCGGCAAAGTCGCTCTGATCTTTATTGCTAGCCTTAGCGAGGTTGCGGGCAATGATGTCGTTTGGCAGTCCGGCTGCTTTCGCGCGCGTAATAACGGTGCGCAACTTCGTATTGGTATCTGGATTTGGCGATCCTTGCTTTGCAGCACTAATAATTTGCTTGGCAAGAAGTGAGTAGAGCTTCCCCTTTTTCGCATCAGCCTTCGCCTTTTGGTGTTTAATGTTTGCCCATTTACTGTGTCCGGCCATCTTATATAATCTCTTTTTGCATCAGTATCTTTCCAAAAAACTTACCATCTTCTTTGATAAATTTCTCCTGCTTTCCGTAAACCTTATAGCCCGCGCGCTCATAGAGGTGAATAGCGGGATTCCCCTCATACACCTCGAGGTGGAGCATCGTTAACCTCAAACTCCTCGCGCGCTCTTCAAGCGCCACAAGCAGCTGACCACCAATTCCCCTTCCTCTCACACTCGCATCGACAATAATTGAAATAAGACACTGGTGTTTTGTCTTTTGACCTGAATTCAGGTTAAGCAGCGCAGCGCCTACAGGTTTGTCTTCTAGCACAGCTGTGAGCCCGCCATTGATAGAGGCAAAATAGGCCCAGTAGCGCATAGAATCGTCAATTTCAAAAGGGGTTAACATGGGAAACCAGCGCAAAACACCAGGATCGTTAAACCACTCCCTAATGTAGGGGATATCACTCTCATCTGTAATGCGCGTTGTGCGAATCTCAATCATTACTAATTGTCCCATCCCACTGAAAAAATTCGCGCGCATAGAGCTTATCAGCCTCTTTGAAGTAGCCATCTTGCTTAAAAAGCCTGCTAAATCCGCAATTTACAAGCGACTGTGCGAGATAAGATCCTTCGGTCAGTTCGCAGTCAAGCAGCTCAATCGGAGCCTCTGCTGTGCTCTTACCATAATTAGGATTTGTAGCCAGTTCGCGCAAATTTCTTACCATAGCCTCTTCAATGCCCTGTCCTCGCTTTTCGGGGTCAACAATAAACTGTATTTGCGCGCCATGACGCACCTTGATGTAGGTCATAAAAAAGATCATGCCAATAGCCACTGGCGTATAAATCTCTCCCTGCCGCACTTTTGCTGTCAATCCAAAGAGAAATTGAGGGTGGGCTTTCATGCGCGTGGTAAAATTGATCAACTCTGCTTTTGAACCCATCGAGTAGTCGTGCATGCTATTTCCACTCTCCATAAAGCGCTCGAAATAGGGCAGATCGTCTGGGTGGAGAAAGTCAAACTGGTAATCACTCATCATCATACTCCATCTCTATACCCGAACCTTCCATCTTTAAAAAGCCTGTAACAAACGGGTCTAGGTCACCGCGGTTCAATACCGCATCGACATTGCGCTGCTCAATTTTTGTTCTTCGGTCTTTGATAATCCGGTCATCCAAAATGTAGCTGCGGATCTGGCTGCCCCAAGCATTCTCCTGTTTTTTCCCCGCAATGGCAGCCAATTTATCGCGCTGTTTCTGATGTTCTAGTGCAAAGAGTTTCGAGCGCAACATCTTCATGCAACTATCGCGATTTTTATGTTGACTGCGCTCGTTCTGACAGGTTACCACAACACCACTTGGAATGTGGGTGATGCGCACTGCCGAATCGGTGGTGTTGACGTGCTGCCCACCGGCGCCAGAGGCGTGGAAGGTGTCAACGCGCAGATCTTTTTCGTTAACCACAATATCTAGCGCGTCATCAAACTCCGGTATCACCTCAACGGCTGCAAAGCTGGTGTGGCGCCTCTGGTTGCTGTCAAACGGCGAAATCCGCACAAGCCGGTGCACACCCTTTTCCGCCCTGCAGTAGCCGTAGGCATACTTACCGATAACGCGGTAGGTGATACTTTTAAGGCCGGCAATCTCTCCGGGCATCGCCTCGAGCTGCTCGACCTTCCACTCGTGACGCGCCATCCAGTAGCCGTACATGCGGGCAAGAATAGAGACCCAATCGCACGACTCGGTTCCTCCAGCACCAGCGGTGATGGTGAAATAGCAATTTTTGGTATCAAACTCGCCAGAGAGCATCCGCTTTAGCTCAAGGAGTTCGAGCTGCTGGCCAATTTTATCGATCTCAGCACTAATCATCAGCGCCATTTCAGGGTCAGAAGCCATTTCGGGATCGGCAAGTAGCTCTTGAACTGAAGCGAGTGCCCCTTGCAGCCCTTCCATAGGGGTCACCCACTCGCGCAGATCTGTCGCTTTCTGGATAGTGGGCTGGGCCGCGGCAGGATTGTCCCAAAACCCGTCCCCACTCATCTGCTGTTCAAGTAAATTTAATGTCTCTTTTTTGCTATCGAAGTCAAAGAAACCCCCTGAGCAGGTCAGCTCTTTTCGCAAAATCGTTTAAACGCTGCCACGCGAGCTCATCTGCCATAATCACCTCTTATTACTTCCCTAAGGTACACGGATAGCGACTTTTTTACAAAAAGCAAAGATTTTGCGCGAATTACTTTGACTGAAAATTCTCTCGCGCGATACAAGTGTCGGCGCAGAGTCAAATAAAGGACCCATAAATAAAAAATTTTAAGGAGATACAAATGGCAGAAACAAAACCAGCGGCCCGTAAACCAAGCGCAGCTTTCATGAAACCTATGAAAATCAGCGAGACACTTGCAGCCGTAATCGGTAGCGACCCAAAACCACGCACAGAGGTAACCAAACTCGTTTGGGATTATATCAAAAAGAATAACCTTCAAAACCCAAAAAATAAGCGCAACATTCTGACAGGTAGCGACGCTGCCCTAAAAGCCCTTTTTGGTGGTAAAACAGAAGTTACTATGTTTGAAATGACAAAACTGATCAGCGGACACCTTTCAGCTACATAAGGCCTGCTGTCAAAAAAAACTTGAAAGGAGGCACTATCTGCTAGTTGCCTCCTTTTTTTGCCCGCACCTGCTATAATCTGCCTATGATGGAGAGAGAAGAAGTAAACAAAGCGCGCTACCTGCTACAAATTGCGTATGATGGCACCCCTTTTGTCGGCTGGCAGCGGCAAAAAAATGGGCTAGCTATCCAGCAAGTCATTGAAGAGGTGCTAGAAAAAATTCTAGGAAGTAAAACTTCTCTCCACGCATCTGGAAGAACCGATACCGGTGTCCATGCAA
>JAYUZV010000088.1:0-8221 GCA_043751475.1 Chlamydiia bacterium | reverse complement strand
ATTCCTGTTAATTAAAATTTAATAAATTATAACAATTTATTCAAGTAAAAGCTACTTTAATGACAATTTATTTTTTAATTTTTGCAAATTAAGGTTTTTTTCTCGGATAAAAATTGGGGATTTGCTTAGAATAGAGTACTCGAATTTTTTGTATTAACCGTTTGATTTTAACAAGGTTAGCTGGCAGATGCTCCTACAAGTCCCACCCGCCCTGCTCTTATTTCTATCTTTTGATAGATTTTTTAAATGGGCCCTGTTTTTTATCGGTATACTGCTCCTTGTTATTGCTACTCTTTTTTTTCGGCTTCTAATAAGTGAAGCTCCGATGACCATTGAAGAGCTGAAAAGACCAGTGAAAGAGCAGATAAGTGCTGAAAATCAGTGTGTTGACATCTGTTCAGGACCGCTTTATCTCGATAATGATAGGGAGCGCCATCTGCTTAATTTACTGGCGAGTCAGATAGAGCTTGTTGCTGCCAGCATAAAACCCGGCAGCATCCCGAACGAGTCGCTCCTGGTTCAATTTAAGGGCAGTGACGAGAAGCGAGTTTTGCATAAGGGAGAGGGGGTGGAGCTTATTGCGGGGCAGCTCAATTTAACGCTTTTGGAAAATGATGGGAAAAAGGCCCTTTTTCTTGCCGATCTTTCGCTAGATGGCCGAGAGAAATACTCCCGGCGAATTGAAAAATCCTTTTCGACGGCTCCTTCTAATCAGACCCTTCTTTATAGTGGTGAAGCTTCTTATCCTGCTTGCTTTAAAGAGCTTGCAAGCGCCCGTTATCTCGGCAGCGACGCCCTTTTGGCTATATACGGAGGAAGTGCTTATAAAGGGGTCGCTTCTAAGGGGAAGATTCTTCTTGGCCAGGCAGAGGAGCGGTTTTTGCTGCTTGGTGCAGGGGATCTGATTAGATTTGATGCTAAAGGGGGGTGGCGTCTTTGTCGCGAAGAGACTCTTTTTCCTGGAGAGCCTCTTGCCCGGATTAAGGAGCTTTCAGCGCATGAGATGGTGATCGATTGTTGGGATGAAACTGGTTTTCAGATGTTTAGAATTCAGCTCTCTTTAGCCTCTAAACAGAGCGTCTATCCGATGCTTGACAAGGTTTTCACATCGATGCGCCTGCGAACAGCGAAGGAGGTCACAGCTCTTTTGGGAAAGAGACGTATAGTGGTTAGAGAGGGTGATTGGTGGCTTAAAATAGATCATACATGGCGCTGTTTGCGCAAACTGAAGGAGATTGAAGATTGTATCGATAATAAGTTGAAGGGTGAACTTTTTATTTTCGATAAACTTCAAAAAAAACGTGGGGGTTATGCTCTTACCGGTCACTTCTTCGATTCTTTCCATGTCGAGAGTCAAAAAATAGAGATTCCTATTCACCCGGTAGATGAGAGGTTGCCCTCTCCTTTTCCAGGTGATTTAGAAAAACGAGTTAAAAAAAAGAAAAGTTTACCGCTGCGTCTGGTTGAAAAGAGCAAAGGAAGTGAGATAAAATGAGAATCTGCCTATTTCTATTTACGTTGATAATGCCCCTACAGCTCTTTGGACAGACCATTGAAGAGAAAAAAGAGGCGATGAGAGAGAAAGAAGAGAGGGAGGTGCCAGAGTTGCACGATCTTCTGCTCAATGTAAATCGACAACTTAAAGAGATGCGTAAAGCTCTTGCTATCACCTATCAAGAGGCTGCTGCCGCTCATGCAAATGGTGGAAGCACTGAAGAGATAGCAGAAAAACTGGAAGAAATTACCCATCTGAGAGAGGAGATTTGGGAGATAGAGGAGGAGTGGCGTGAAGAGTCCCTTTTAGAGGCGAAAAGGGATGAAGAAGGTTACGCGCTTTGGGATTTAGAAGAGAGCACCCTTGCACAAATGGTTATGGAGTTTGGCGCTCCTGACCATCTCTATATGATTCCTCCAGAGATGGCTGCTCTTAAGATCCATATGCACTCCTCTATTCCTATACCGAGAGAGTCGTGGAGTTATGTGCTAGAGATTATTCTGGCACAAAATGGTGTCGGTATCAAAGAGATTTCACCATCTGTCCGGCAGCTTTTTCTTTTAAAACAGAACCTCGGAATTGTCCATTCTATTGTGACAAATAATCAGGGAATGGCGCTGGTTCCACCTGGAGCACGCCTTTTTTACCTTCTATCACCCCCGGCCGAGCAGTCGCGGGCTATCTTCCAATTTTTTGAACGTTTTGCTGAAGCTAAACAGACGTTTATCTATGCCATCGGTAGCAAAGTAGCTATTGTTTCAAGCAGAGAAGAGGTCGAGAGACTTCTGGCGCTTTATAACGCTGTTTGGGAAGCTGAAGGGAGGGTTTCAAAGGTTGTCGCTGTGACCAAAATGGGGGCAAAAGAGATGGAAAAGATCATCTCTTCATTTTTTGGTGAGGGGATTGATAAAAACCGCCAATTCTTTGGAAAATCTATTCAAGATAGACTTCATATTTTTGCTCTTGATCAGGGAAATGCACTGGTTTTAATTGGGCAGAAAGATGTAGTTGAGCGCGCTGAAAAAGTAATTTCTGAAACAGAAAAACAGCTGCAGGACCCATCTGAAATGGCCGTTTTTCTTTACACCTGTAGGCACAGCGATCCCAAAGAGCTGGCTGGAATTTTAGAGAGAGTCTATTTATCGCTACTTGCGACAAATTCAGATAGCGCAAGCGTCAATATGAGTAGTCCAGATTATTCGGTAAGTAGCGCGGCACCTGCTTTACCAGACCCAAAAGTGGGTGTTGCCGACTCCTCTGTTGCTGTGAATGGATCTGCTATAAGCTCAGCAAATAAATCGCGCAGTGAAAGCGAAAGGGGTTCTGACCACTTTATTGCCGACCCTAAAACAGGGGGATTATTGATGGTCATTCGGCGCGATGCCTATACAAAAATTAAGGATCTATTGCGCAAGCTCGATGTGCCAAAAAAGATGGTTCAAATCGAGGTTCTTCTCTTTGAAAAACAGCTAGCAAAGCAAACCTCATTTGGTATGAATTTGTTGCGACTCGGTAATCTCGGTGAAAAGTCTGTTGAATACAAGGGTTGTTTTACACCAAGCGGGCTTGGTGTTTTAGAATTTGTTTTTAAAGGTAATAAGAAGGGACATAGACCAGCGTTTAACCTTGCTTACAACTTTTTAATGACACAAGATGATGTGCAGCTAAATGCCGCACCATCTGTTTTGACTGTTAATCAGACGCCAGCAACCGTTTCAATTGTCGAAGAGATTTCAATTAATAATGGTGCATCTGCTGTAAACACAAATAAGAGTGGTGTGGTTTTTGAAAAATCGTTCTCGCGCGCTCAGTATGGAATTATTATTGTCCTAACCCCGACTATTCACCTTGCACTTGATGGATCGGATAGGGATGAAAATGATGGTTTTATCACCCTTCAAACCAATATCACATTTGATACAACTAAAAACAGTAATGATGATAGACCCCTTGTCGATAAGAGGCACATTGAAAATGAGGTGCGCGTGCACGACGGTCAGACCATTATTTTGGGAGGATTACGTCGCAAATCGACTCAAGAAAAGCGCGATAAGGTTCCATTTTTGGGCGATCTTCCAGGTATTGGGAAGCTATTTGGTTCGACTACTCTTATCAATAACAACACAGAGATGTTCTTCTTTATTACACCTAAAATTATCCTTGATCCTAAAGACGAACTCGAGCGCATTCGAACAGAGGAGTTAAAGAAAAGACCCGGCGATACGCCAGAATTCCTTTTGCACCTTGAAGAGGCGAGGGAAAAAGAGAAGTCGGGCCAGATTATGAAGAGTTTGAAACAACTTATTGGATCCCATGGATAAAAAAGCAGGCGATTTGCCTATCAAACTCTCAAAAAAAGAGCGGGAGAGGCAGGTTTTAGATGAGAGTGATAAAGCGCTATTAGAAGAGGGCGCGCACTTCGGCTTACCTGTTCTTTTTGATCTCTCACCCTACCCTTTTATTCAAGACAGGGTGCAAATGCTCCCCTACGCATTTGTCCGTAGCCGTCGCCTTCTTCCTCTTGAGGATCAGGGCGGGGTCTATTTGGTTGCTATCTCCGATCCGCTTAACTTTTATGCACTGCAAGAAGCGCGAGTTTTATTAAAAAAAGAGGTGCGCGAGGTTTTAGTCAATGAGGAGGAATTAGATTTACATATCGAGCGCTGTTACCACCAGCGTGAAGAGGTTGCAGCTCAATTTATCGCTAGTTTACAAGATCAAAAGGAGGGTGACGCTTCTCTAACAGCTGAGATGTCTGAGGAGTATGATCTTTTAAGCCAAAAAGAGGATTCACCGGTTATTCGCATGCTCAATGTGATGCTTGCTGAGGCTGTTCAACAGGGTGTATCCGATATTCATTTTGAGCCTTACGAAGAGGGACTCCATATCCGCTACCGAATTGATGGTATGTTACAATTGCGCCACACGCCGCCTAAAGAGTACGGGGTACAGCTAATTACAAGAATTAAGGTAATGGCCAGGCTCGATATTGCAGAGCACCGGTTGCCGCAGGATGGAAGAATGAAGCTCACTCTTGGTGGGCGCCCATTAGACTTTAGGGTGAGTACCATTCCGGTGGCTTTTGGAGAGCGGACAGTCCTGAGAATTTTAGATCAGTCAAGTATCTTACTTGGCCTTGATCAGTTAGGTATTTCTGAGGAGATGCTGGCAGATTTAAACCGCTTAATCCATATGAGCGAAGGGATACTTCTTGTCACCGGACCGACAGGAAGTGGTAAGACAACAACTCTTTATAGCGCCCTTTCAGAAATTGGCTCCTCTGAGGTGAATATCATGACAATTGAGGATCCGGTGGAATTTAAACTACCTGGTATGGCTCAAATGAATGTAAATCCAAAAATTCAACTGACCTTTGCTAAAGGATTGCGCCATATTTTGCGCCAGGATCCGGACGTGATTATGATTGGCGAAATTCGCGATCGCGAAACCGCTGAAATCGCCATTCAATCCTCCCTAACAGGCCACCTTGTTCTTAGCACGCTCCATACAAATGATGCTCCTTCTGCTTTGACACGTTTAATCGATATGGGTATTGAACCTTTTCTTCTCTCATCCACAGTTGTTGGGGTGCTTGCACAGCGTCTTGTGCGGATGATCTGTAATGGCTGCAAGAGAAGCTACACTCCTTCTGATGGCGAGTTAAAAGATCTAGGACTCATGCGAGCTGAGCTTCAAAATGGTAAGCTCTTTCGCGGCTCTGGTTGCCCTGATTGTTACCATTCGGGGTATAAAGGTAGGCACGGTATTTACGAACTTATGGTGATGTGCGCCTCAATTAAAGAGCAGCTTTTAAAATCGGGTGGTGGGCCTCTTTTACAGAAAACAGCATCAGAAAGTGGAATGTGTCGCCTTCGCAAATCGGGCGCTATACTTGCTCAGAAGGGAGTAACTACCAGCGCCGAGGTTCTGCGTGTTGCATGCCAATATGAGGAGAGCTAAAGAGAATGCCGGTTTTTCGCTATAAGGCTATCAGTGACAATGGAAGGAGGCTCTCTGGCTTTATTGAGTCCGATTCCCTTTTTTTGGCAAAAGAGCAGCTCCTTACCAAAAAACTACTTTTAACAGAGATTGAACTTTCCGATAAAAGAGGGGAGCAAAGATATTTAAAGCCGAGTGATCTTTTGGGTTTCACATCTGAATTAGCGCAGTTTTTACGTGCAGGGCTCCCCCTCTATCAGGCCCTTCAATCGATTTGTGAAAAGCGTCCAGGTCAGCCACTTCTTCTCGATATTTGCCAGCAAGTTAAGGGGGGTGTATCCCTTGCTGAATCGCTTAAAAAATATCCAAAAACATTTGACGATATCTATCTTTCGATGGTTGAATCGGCCGAAGAGTCCGGTGCACTTGAGCAGGTTTTTTCACAACTTGCGCTTCTTATTCAGCGCGAGCAGCGACTCAAAAAAAAGCTTATAGCAGCTGCGATCTATCCTGCATTTCTCGCCTCTTTTGCTGCCCTTCTTTTGCTGCTTCTACTTTTGGTGGTTATTCCCACTATGCGGGAACTTTTTGAAGATAGACCCCTGCATCCTTTAACGGCTTTTGTCCTTCTACTCAGTGAGTTTGTCACTCGTAATCTTCCCTATCTTTTGCTTTGCTTTCTTTCTGCCCTGGGGCTTATTTTTTATTTTTTTCGGGCCGGTGTGCTTATGCCTTTTTTAGAGCGCCTGTTTTTACGAGTTCCGCTGATTAAAACAGTGATTTTTGACGGCTCTCTTGTTAGGTTTTCTTACTGCTTATCCCTTCTTTTGCAGGCGCAAATCCCTCTTTTAAAGAGTCTTTCACTAGCGAAAAAGGCGATGAAAGGCCTGGCTCTTAAAGCGGCTATCGACCTAGCTGAATCAGAAATTGCAAGTGGCAAGGGAATGAGTCAATCTCTGGCTAAATCAAGCCAGATTCCCCGCGTAGTGGTGCGCATGATTGCAACCGCTGAGGAGACGGGCCATTTGCCGCAGATGCTGCAAAATATCTGCCTTATTTATGAGGAGAGTTTAGAGAAGAAGATCAACGAGCTGACAACTTTTTTCCAGCCTATTATTTTAATTGTCTTGGGGGGAATTATCGGCCTTATTCTTCTAGCAATTTTACTTCCCCTCACCGATGTCGGCTCATTACTTTAATTCTCCGCAAGTGAGGTTGTTTGGGGATAAATCCACAAAAGAGTAAACTTAGAATTCTTTATACAAGGAGCATTTTATGAAAAGCGGTTATAAAAAACGGAAAAAGCCATTCACGCTACTGGAGATTATGATTGTCATCTGTATTATTGGGATGATTACGGGCGTAATCGGGTTTAATATGAAAGGGACTCTGAATAAATCGCGCGCTTATAAGACAGAGACAGTGATGAGGCGCGTTAAAGATCTGCTTGACCTTGAAATTGCCATGGCAAATGACAATAAAATTGTTGAGGGGGACAAGTGGAAGACAATTATTCAGAACAGCGGTCTGTTTAAAGACCCGGCCGAGTTCTGCAGGGATGGTTGGGGTGGCGATCTTAGAGTAGCTGTCGGAGAGGGTGATAATGTTATCATCTCATCGGTTAGGTATGATGAATATTGCACAGGCAGTGGTCGAACGCCGATTACTCAAAATTAGCCCAAATGTCAAAGCGATTTACATTTCGAAAAAAACGTCCATTTACCCTGTTAGAGCTCCTGCTCTCTATAACTATTTTAGGGCTGATTGGTTCGGTACTTGCTTTTAGTAGCCTCTCTCTTATACGCTCTGCAAGATTTGATAAAGAGATGCGCGCTTTTGTGCTTACTCTTCAGGAAATGCGCACCCTTTCGCTTAGCTACCAGTGTGAAATTGCCCTTGTTTTAAGCAAAAATAGCAGCGGGTGCTCATATGTCATTCAGACAGAACAGCCTTTCCCGTTGCGTAAAACAGGGGGGGCCAAAGAGCTCATCAGCGTCTCTTCATTTGCATGGGATGGTGCTAGCATCGAAAAGACCACACTTCTTTTTTCATCGACCGGCTCGCTTTATCAGCCAGGCGTCTTAACTTTTAGAGGTGATGAGAGAGAGTTTACTGTTTATTTAGACAGCCCTCCCCAAATTTCTACGATTCCAGTACAAAAAAAAGAGGCGACATTTGGCTATTTTTTGGAAATAGCAGAAAAAATGATCGAAAAAAAGAGGCGGGTTAGTCTGATTTAGTAAATATTTTTTCTGCCCTTGTTGACAAATAATTATTTTATTATTACGGTCAGAATTAAAATAAACAAGGTGCACGACTCGCTTTTTGGCTAGTGGCTTTTTTGGAGAATAATCAATGGATAATGTAGACAATGCGATTAAAATCGCGCAGATTTTTGGACCTTTCTTGGCAATTATCGGGCTTTGGATGCTCCTTTTTAGCCGTTACTTAGAGTCCGTATGGAAAAAGGTAAGAGATCAGGCTGGTCCTTTTTATGCATGGGGCGCGCTAGAACTCTTTGTGGGACTTGTTATTTTGACCCAATATTGCGAGTGGACAAGTGATGCGTTTGTTTTTATCACTATTTTTGGCTGGACAATGCTGATTAAAGGGCTTGGAACACTCTTCTTCCCAAGAGCTACATCAGCACTTTTACTCAGCAACAGGCACTTCCTGCATATTAGGGGAGTCTTCCCACTTGTGTTGGGACTTATTCTGTCAGCTGTCGGTTATGTGACTTAAAATAACTTTTGAATTTTCAGGAAAAAGCCCTCGGTTTACACGAGG
>JAYUZV010000087.1:0-14863 GCA_043751475.1 Chlamydiia bacterium | reverse complement strand
GAAGACCCTGCTCAGTGGCGTGCCGTTCGTGATGTTCAACCGTCTGCGGACGCTAAGCGTCAACTGACCGGATCGGGCTTTACCATCCAGCGGATGATCCACATGACCACCGGCAGCCACAGCACGCCAGTGCAGGTGCCTTAACTTTTCCTTATCAAGTTTTTATCTTCTTTCTTGTTCTTGTAATTTTTTTTCTTATCTTCTTACTTATCCTGAATATCCTGTCATCCGTGCCAATTTCCCTTTCTTTTCTTGCTTTCTGATCGTGTCGATCCTTGCGTCGCTAGCGGAGGCGGAGTTCTAGGAAGAAAAGTTTGATGCGCTCGCGCAGTGAGAGGCTTTTTATGCCGTGAAGCGCGATTTTTTCGCGGAGCGAATCGAGGTGTTGCGCGTCTGTTAGTATCGCCTCGCCTGTTGAAAATTCAAAAATCTTTGCTTTTGAGTAGCTCTGTTTGGCGCTTTTGTAGACGGATCTACTGCCCGAGAGGGTGATAAGGAGCTTATCGAGGGGTAGCAGCGGCTTAAAGGGGGTGGCTATTTTCCAGATAAGCGTTGTGTATAGGTAGACGGCCAGTAGGGCAGAGAGTCTGGCAAAGAGCGAGATAAAGTCTCCCCCCGACAGGTCGATAAGCATCATCATCCAAAAGAGGCCGATAAAGAGAGTCTTTGCGCGCATCGGAATGGTCATAAAAAGATGGAACTGCGTCTCGGCGTTGAAGCAGACCCAGGCAAGAAGTAGAGAAAAGGTAATTGCGCTATTTCCAGAGTATGGGTAGGGGATGTGAAAGATTTTTTGGGCGGCGTAAGCGCCAACTCCTCCGGCAAGCGCTGCTAAAAAGTAGATGGCAAGAAAGTGTTTGGGTCCTTTCATGGCGCTGATAAAAGAGCCCGCAATCCAGAGCATGTAGCAGGAAAAGAAGAGGCCGATAAGCATGGCAAAGGTGATGCCGCCATGAGATGTAGCCGCCCCATTTTGGAGGAATATATAGGTAAATAATTGCCAGATTTTACCGCTTTGAATGCCGCTTGCTGAGAGAGATAGCAGGAAGGAGGGCATAAAATGGGGCGGTATGAGGTGGGTAAGCCCCTCGCAAGCTGCAGCTCCGAGTGAAGCGCCGGCTGTAACTGAGACAAGAGTCTTAACAGTTTGGAAGGCGTCTTTCCGAAGGCCGTAGGGTGTAAAAGAAGAATTTTGCATAGCTGATGAAAAATTTGGATACTATTTTTTCTAATCTTTAGGGGCTGTTTAACTCCCATTAAGATAGCAGCTTTGAAGATTTTTTTCACTCCATTTCTGGTAAAAGAGTATGGGGTGTGCTTTAAGTCTTTGTAGAAAAATAGGATTTTGACTAGAGTAATTGAGGTCACATGAGAAAAATGTATAGAGGTTCCAATGGCAAAAGAGCAAGGTTCAAAGGCAGGCAAGCCCGCAAATAGCGCGCAAGAGGGTGCAAAACCTGAAAAAACAAAGAGAAGCGACAAGGGTACAAGTGAGCCTGTTGTGTCGCGTATGGTTGTTTTTCGCGACGCATCGCGCGGCCATAAATTTCTTGTCAGTTCAACAATTTCACCATTCAGATGCAAAGGTGAAGAGACGTACGAAGGAAAAAGCTACCCAGCTTTTGATATCGACATCTCGTCGCTTTCGCACCCAGCTTGGACAGGCGCAACTGGTAGCATGGATACAGAGGGGCACATTGTGAAGTTCCAGAACAAGTATGCAAAACTTCGCGAGGCTCAGCAAGCTGCGCAAGCTGCGGAAGAGGCAACAAAAGAGAATAAAAAACCAAAGCCGAAGAGGAAGTAGTCTTAAGCTTGAAGGTTATAGTATAGATGGAAAATCGCGTAAAAGGACTTCTGTCTCGTCTTCAAGAGGTCGAGGATAAACTGGGAGAGGAGGGGGTCTTAAGCGATAAGAAGCGCTACAAGGCTCTTCTTCAAGAGTACTCATATCTCGGTAAAATTGAGTCTGCTTGGCGCGTTTATAGCTCGCTTAAAAAAGAGCTTGACGATACGCGGCAGTTGCTGCGTGAGGCTAAGGATGAGGGCGAGGAGTTTCTTGAGATGTTGCGCGCAGAGGTTGCGCGTATCGAGCTGGCCCTTCCGCAGGCCTATGACAAGCTAGAAGAGCTTCTTGTTCCGCCAGATCCGCGCGATAGCCGTTCGGTTATTGTAGAAATTCGAGCCGGTACAGGTGGCGATGAGGCTGCTCTATTTGTCGGCGATTGCGTCCGCATGTACCAATATTTCGCTGTAAAAATGGATTGGAAGTGCGAGATGCTCTCGTGTAACGAGGCTGCTCTTGGTGGATATAAAGAGTTTGTTTTTTCTATGCAGGGCGAGAATGTTCACCGTTTTATGCAGTACGAGGCCGGAACCCACCGCGTTCAACGCGTGCCTGCCACAGAAACTCAAGGACGTGTTCACACATCTGCCGTCACAATGGCGGTTTTAATTGAGCCAGATGAGGATGAAGAAGTTGTCTTGGACGAGAGAGATCTGCGCTTTGACACCTATCGTTCGACCGGTGCTGGGGGCCAGCACGTCAATACAACCGATTCAGCCGTTAGAGTTACCCACATTCCAACTGGAATGGTCTGCTATAGCATGCAAGAGCGGAGTCAACACAAGAATAAAGCGATTGCACTGCGTCTTTTGGCGGCAAAAATCAGAGAGGATCAGGAGCGTAAAAAGATGGAAGCTCTCTCTTCAACAAGAGCGGCTCAAATCGGCAGTGGGGATAGATCGGAGCGTATCCGCACCTACAACTTTTCGCAAAATAGGTTAACCGACCACCGCGTTCCTGGTCTTACGCTTTATAATTTACATCAGGTCATGGAGGGGGAGTTAAAGGGTGTTTCAGAGGCGCTTATTCGCTACTACCACGAAGTGAAGCTTAAAGGAGGTCCTGCCGAAGAAGAGTTCGTGGGGCGAGACGGTTCTGATGAGTAGTGTTTCAGAGCTTAAAGAGCTGCGCGAAATTCTTCTTCTGGCAACGCAATTTCTTGAAAAAGCGGGGGTAGCCGCGCCAAGGAGAGAGGCGGAATTTCTTTTGGCGCGTTGGGCGTCTCTTTCCCGGACCGAGCTTTATATGAATTTAGATAGGCCGTGTACGGAAGGTGAGCTTGTCTCTTTACGTGCGCTGTTAAAAAGGCGAGCAAAGCGCGAGCCACTGAGCTATATTTTTGGTGAAACAGAGTTTTTTGGCGCCTTTTTTGAGGTGGGGCCAGCAGCGCTCATTCCGCGTAATGAGACAGAAATTTTGGTTGCGAAGGTGGCTGATATAATTAAAAAAGAGGTCGCAACTCCGCTGGTTGTCCTTGACCTCTGCTGCGGCTCTGGATGCATTGGAATGAGTTTAAAAAAGCACTTTCCAGCAATTGAGCTCTATGCAAGCGATCTCTCTGTCGAGGCGCTCGCTCTTGCCCGTCGAAATAGTGTAAAAAATGGTCTTTCCGTAGAGTTTTTACAGGGGGATCTCCTTGCTCCTTTTCTCCCGCGAAAAGCCGATCTTATTTTGTGCAATCCACCCTATATTTCTGAGAGCGAATTTAAAGATCTAGAGCCCGAGGTGCGCCTTTTTGAGCCAAAAATGGCCCTAGTTTCGGGTGCTACGGGGCTTGAGTTTTACGAGAAACTAGAGCGGACTCTGCCCGAGGCGCTAAAACCACATGGTAAGGTTGTTTTTGAGATCGGCGGATTGCAAGCCGACGCCCTTTTTGCCCTTTTTGCAGCCCCTATTTGGGTGAATAAAAGAGTGGAAAAAGACTTTGGGGGACATGATCGGTTCTTTTTTCTTGAAATCGAATAAGAATTGGGGTAAAGTAGCAACTCTTAAGCTTATGATTGATAATTGACCAGAAGTCCTTACATGTTCACGACTTTAACAGAAAAATTCCAGTCGCTCTTTCAAGGCTTGCACGGTAAGCAGGTTTTAGACGAGGAGTCTATCGCTGAGGCATCGCGCGAGGTGCGCCTGGCACTGCTTGATGCTGATGTTAATTATGCCGTTGTCTCTCAGCTTGTTAAGTCAGTTAAAGAGAAGCTTGCGGCCACCAAAATCCCTAAAGAGTCATCTGCGCGCGAATTTTTTGCAAAAATTATGCACGAAGAGCTTGTCCAGATTATGGGCGGTGAGGAGCCAACACTAAACATCGGAAAATCGCCCTCGTGCATCATGATGTGCGGATTGCAAGGTGCAGGCAAGACAACGCAGTCGGCTAAGCTTGCTGCTTATCTACAAAAGAAGCCCTACAACAAGAGTGTGATGCTTGCGGCGTGCGATTTGCAGCGCCCAGCAGCTGTTTTGCAGCTAACTCGTTTGGGCGAGCAGATCGGTGTGCCTGTTTTCTCAATTGAGGGGTGCAAAGATCCACTAGAAGTTGCAAAAGGCGCTATTAAAGCGGCTGTAGAGGCGCGCGTCGATGTGCTGATTGTGGATACTGCGGGTCGTTTGCATATTGACCAGGAGCTGATGGATGAGCTGCGCACACTGCGTAAGCATCTCGACCCCTCTGAGCTCCTTTTTGTCGCCAGTAGTATGATTGGTCAAGACGCTGTTAAGACAGCGTGTGAATTTGATAAGCAGATCGGCATTACTGGCACCATTTTGACAATGCTAGATGGCAGCGCAAGGGCTGGAGCGGCGCTCTCAATTTGCGAGGTAACGAAAAAACCCTTGAAGTTTGAAGGGATTGGTGAAAAGATAGATGAGTTTCAGCTTTTTAATCCAAAATCGATGGCAGATCGGATTTTGGGTATGGGGGATCTGATTAATTTGGCCCGCAAAATGGAAGCGCAGCAGACCGAAGAAGAAAAAGAAGCTTTAAACGAAAAGGTGCGCAAAGCGAGTTTTACCTATGACGATTTTCTTTCGCAAATGGGAAAGATGCAAAAAATGGGTAGTATTAAAGGGTTGCTAAAGATGTTGCCGGGGGCTGCAAATTTTGCAGGGCTTGAAACATCCGAGAGTGAATTTAAAAAGTTTAAGGCGATGATTGAATCGATGACACCTGCAGAGAGAAGAGAAGATGTTGAGTTCTCGCTGCCGCGCCGCATGCGCGTGGCTAAGGGGAGCGGAAACTCGGTGGATGATTTGAATCGGATGGTAAAGGGGTTTAAGCGTTTAAAAGAGATGATGAAGAGTTTGCCGATGATGCAGAAGCAAATGGCGAAACAATTTAGCGGCAAGCTGCCCGTATAGAGTTTTATAGAAAGTTTTTAGAAAGAGAATAAATAGTTAAGGAGAAAATAGAATGGCTTTAAAGATTCGCTTAAAAAAGCGCGGCCGCAAAGGGATTAGTGTCTTTGATTGTGTAGTGGTTGATAGTCGACAGCGGCGTGATGGCCGTTTCATCGAGAAGCTCGGTAGTTATAACCCTAATTTAGAGTCGGCTAAGTTGATGCTTGATGCGCAGAGATTTTACGAGAGAGTGACGCAAGGTGCTGTTCTTTCGACTGGTATGCTCAAAGATTTGAAAGGCAACAGCGATGGAGTTTTAGTGGATGTGGATGGGGGCAAAAGGACCCTCTATGGAGCCATTCAAGATTTAGAACTAAAAAAGCGCGAAAAAATTCGTATCGCAAGACGTGCCTATCGCGCTAAAAAAAGCGCTAACAAAGCTAAATTAGCGGCAGCTCCGGCAGCAGCGCCTAAAAAAGCAGCTGTTAAAAAAGCGGCTGTTAAAAAAGCGAAGAGCGCAGAGTAGATCTTAGGTTAGAGAGAATTTTAGAATGATGCACGTTTCCATTCTCTCTCTTTTCCCAGACTATTTCCGCTCGCCACTTGAGGCAAGTATGCTGATGCGCGCACAGAAGCAGGGGGCTTTAACGCTCTCTCTGCTCAATGTGCGCGATTTTGCGATCGATAAACATAAGAGTGTCGATGACAGACCCTATGGGGGAGGTCCTGGCATGGTAATGATGGCGCAGCCACTTGTTGCGGCCATCCGATCGGTGAAAAGGGCTGGTAGTCGAGTTGTCTACCTGTCGCCGCAAGGGGCTCTTCTGAACACGGAGATCTGCCGGCGGCTATCGCAGGTAGAGGATCTGGTGCTGGTATGCGGTCATTACGAAGGTATTGACCAGCGCGTGATAGAGAGCGAGGTAGATGAGGAGATTAGTATAGGCAATTACATTCTGACAAATGGGTGTCTCGCGGCGCTTGTTTTGTTAGATGGGGTTGTCAGGTTTATTCCCGGTGTTCTTGGAAATGACCTCTCGGCTGAGGCAGATAGTTTTCAGGGAGGGGTTTTCGGCCCGCCGCAATATACCCGTCCGGAGGAGTTTGAGGGGATGCGTGTGCCGGAGGAGTTGCTTAGTGGAAACCACGCAAAGATTGCACAGTGGCGCCATTCAGCTTCTCTGAAAAAGACGATTGCTGTGCGCGGCAGTGTAATAGACCTTAAGAAATAAAGAATTATAGTGAATATATTTATAAGAAAGGGGAGTAAGAATGTCTAAGAATAAGATTCTGCAAGAGCTAGAACAAGAGCAGATGAAGAGCGATACGCATAGCACATCTGATGCGTTTAAAGTGGGTGATACGGTTATCCTTTCACTTGGCGTAAAAGAGGGTGATAAGGAGCGTATCCAGGTTCAAGAGGGTATTGTGCTAAAAAAACCTAAAGGAATGATCGGATCATCTGTTACTATCCGTAAAATTTCTTTCGGTATTGCAGTTGAGATTTCTGTTCCGATGCACGCTCCTGTCTTGAAAAAAGTTACCCGTAAAAAAGAGGGTCAAGTGCGTAGAGCGCGTCTTTTCAACTTAAGGGATACCTTTGGTAAGGCGGCTAAGGTAAAAGAAGTTAAGCGCGCGGCTAAAGTAAAGCCATCGGCTACACCAGCAGCCACAACTTAATTTCATTTTGTGGGGCTCTTTGAACCGTTTGAAAAAGCCGCCTATGATCGCGGCTTTAGTGGCGTTGTAGGTGTTGATGAGGTAGGTCGAGGCCCCCTTGCTGGACCTGTTGTTGCTGCTGCTTGTTTTGTGGATAGAGCGGTTTTTACAGGTGAAAGGGCTGGTTGGACAGCTCGAGTGAACGATAGCAAAAAACTTTCTGAAGCAGTTCGGAACGCAATTTTTGATGAGGCTGTAAAATCTCCGTTTGTCCGCTATGGTGTAGGCTTCGCTAGCGCGGATGAGATCGACGAAATTAATATTTTGCAGGCCAGCCTGCTGGCGATGAATCGAGCAATTGATGCACTTATTTTAACTGGAGTTGGGGTTGATTACTTGCTGATTGATGGCAACCGCGGACCAAAAAATGAGCTGCAGCAGCAGATGGTAGTAAAAGGGGATGCGCGCTGCTTTTCGATAGCGCTCGCCTCTGTAATTGCAAAGGTTTTGCGCGATGCAGAGATGGATAGGTGGCATCAGAAGAGGCCAGAATATGGCTTTAACCGTCATAAAGGGTATGGAACGCGCTTGCATTTGGACGCTCTTGGAGAGCATGGTATTTTAAGTGGTTTTCATAGGCGCTCATTTGCCCCTATCTACGCACTAGACAGTCGATGAATTTAAGGAGGAGAGGAGTATGATTCGCAGCATGACCGCCTACGCGCGTAAGGGCGCTACCTTTCCTTTTGGCAATTTTGTTTTTGAAATCCATTCTGTTAACCGCAAACAGCTAGATATCAATTTCACCCTTCCCAAAGAGATGGTTTTTTTGGAAATGGAGATGCGCTCGCTACTTTCCGAGAAGATTCAGCGAGGTCGTGTTACAATTAGACTTTTTCAGCAGGGTAGCAGCGAAAGCGCATCCCCTTTATTTGATCTTGCGCGTTTAAAGAGGATAAAAAGCGAAGCGGAAAGGGTTGCAAGAGAGCTTGGGTTTGACCCGAAAATTGAAATTGATCTGCGCTTTTTAATGGGCCAATTACAAAATGAGCAGGCCCCTATTCATGACGAGGAGAGTTTTAAGGAGCCGCTGCTTAACCTTCTGTCTGAAACAGTGACGCTTTTTCTTGCAATGCGCGAGAAAGAGGGGGGGGCTCTCCTTGCCGATATTGACGGCAATATGGCACAAGTGATGGAGCAGCTGACATTTATTGAAAAAAGTGAGGCGCACAGTCCTGCTAAATTCCGCGAGAAGTTAGAGCAGAGGCTTGCAGAGTTTAAAGGGATATCGAAAGATCTAGACTACCGTATTTTACAAGAGGTAGCACTGCTCGCCGATAAAGCCTCTGTGGCTGAGGAAATCGCTCGTTTACACTCGCACTGTGATCAGTTTAAGGGGCTGCTTGCGAGCGGAAAACCGGGAGTGGGAAGGACGCTAGAATTTTTAGCGCAGGAGATGCTGCGTGAAACCAGTACAATTGCAGCCAAAACAGCCGATTCAGAGGCTTCACTTGCCACCGTGATGATTCGTTCGGCACTGGATAAGGTGCGGGAGCAAGTTCTCAATGTGGAGTAAAAAATAATGGGACTTCTGGGAGATAGAAAAAGAGGACTACTCTTTGTTGTTAGTGCGCCAGCTGGAACTGGAAAAACGACTCTTGTAGAGAAATTGTCGGCCGAATTTTCGAGCGTCGTAAAATCGATTAGCTGCACGACGCGTGCGCCTCGGAAGGGAGAGATTAATGGGGTTGACTACCACTTTATTTCTGAGGCAGAATTTGAAGAGAAAATTGCAGAAGGCGCCTTTCTCGAGTATGCAAAAGTCTTTGGAACGGCCTACTACGGGACACTTGCGTCGGATGTAGAGCGGCAGCTTGAAAGTGGAAATGACCTCTTTCTTGTCATCGACACGCAAGGGGCTATGTGGGTAAAAAAGCGGCTTGATGCGCTGCTTATTTTTATTGCGCCACCATCAATTGATGTGCAGCGCCAGAGGCTCACCCTGCGTCAGACAGAGCCAGCGGGTGTAATAGAGAATCGTCTTGCTTGCGCGCAGAGAGAGATGGAGAGCGCAGATAAGTATGACTACTATATTGTGAATGATGAGTTAATGGTGGCCTACGCAGTTTTACGTAGTATCTTAATTGCCGAGCGACATAGCGTTAAAAATAATTTATTAATGGATGGAGAGTAAGATGAAGAAAAAGGAAGCTTTGACTAATGAAGATCTAAAAAATCAGATGAATTTTTCCGATGATTTTACACTCGCTAATATCATTATTAGTATTGTCAGATGGAGAATTGAGAAAGAAGATCCGGTGGATCTTGTAAAACTCTTTGACGAAATGAAAAAGAATCCGCAAATTGTCCGTCAGTGGCAGGCTGAAAGAGAAGATTGGTATGCAGCACGGGCAAATCGCGTGACTGAAAAAGTTTAAGGCGATCTGAACAGTTACGATAGCATCGATATACTATTATTAAAAAAGAGAAAATAATATCCTGCCATCCTCTTATTTTCTCTTTTTATTGAGAGTGGTTGATGGTTTGAATGATTTAATGATGGGAATGATAAAGAAAGAAAATCTTGTTTCTTGAGGGCTTTAGATAAATCATGAAAAAGAAAATTTTAGTGACAGCTGCCCTTCCCTACGCCAATGGCCCACTCCATTTTGGCCATATCGCAGGGGCATACCTTCCGGCAGATTGTTATAGCCGTTATCAGAGGCTTAAGGGCAGTGACCTAATTTACATTTGCGGCTCAGACGAGTTTGGCGCGCCTATCGCCCTCACCGCTAAGCTCGCGGGGGTCGCTCCGCAGGCTCACGTTGACCACTACCATCAGGTTAATAGCGACTTTTTTAAAAAACTGCAGATCTCCTTTGACCACTACTCGCGCACGACAGAACCTAACCACGCCAAGGTGACCCAGCAATTTTTTATCGATCTGCTAAAAAATGGTTATATTGAAGAGGCAGTCACCCTGCAACCCTATTGTGAAAAAGAGGGGATGTTTCTAGCCGACCGTTACTTAGTTGGAACCTGTCCGCGCTGCGGATTTGACCCGGCACGCGGTGATGAGTGCCCATCGTGCGGAAATGTTTATGAGGCGATGGAACTTAAAAATCCGCGCTCAAAATTAACAGGCGATCCGCTTGTATTTAAAGAGACAAACCACTGGTTTCTTCATTATGAGCGGTTAAAAGAGCCATTACTTAAGTGGATTGCTAGAAAAACGGGTTGGAAAGATAATGTTTTAAACTTTGCCCGCGATTATATTGAAAATTTAAAGCCAAAATCGATTACGCGCGACCTGAATTGGGGCATTCCCGTCCCTCTTCCAAACGCAGAGGGCAAGGTTTTTCACGTCTGGTTTGATGCGCCGATTGGCTATATCTCTGCCACACAGGAGTGGGATAAGGATAGGTGGCGCGAGTACTGGTGCGATCCGAAGACAAAACTTGTCCAGTTTGTTGGCAAAGATAATATTCCTTTTCACGCCGTATTCTTTCCCGCTATGATTTTAGGACAATCTCAGCCCTATATCCTTGTCGATGAGCTTCCTGCAAACGAGTTTTATAAGCTTGAAGGAAGGCAATTTAGCAAATCTGATAACTGGTCGATTGATTTAGACCGCTTTTTTACCCAGTTTTCTGCCGACCAGATCCGCTACACCATCGCGGCAAACGCTCCTGAGACAAAAGATAGTGAATTTACTTGGAAAGATTTTCAGGCGCGCTGCAACAGTGAACTGCTGGGTAAATATGGCAATTTAGCCAACCGCGTTTTAACCTTTGTCGGAGAGCAATTTAGTGGGCTAGCGCCTCGAACGCCGATTGAGCTTTCATCTGCCGAAACCCTTTTCTTTAAGGATATCGCTAAAATTGTGCAGCAGATTGAGGACGCCTATGAGGGCTACTCTTTGCGCAAAGCCTCTGCCCTGATTATGGAGCTATGCCACCGCGGCAATAGCTACTTCACAGAGCAAGAGCCGTGGAAGCTTGCAAAAGACCCCGCTAAACGAGAAATTTTGGCTAGAGTGTTATACGCTTCACTCGAATGTTTGAAGGTTCTTGCGGTTATATCAACCCCAATTATTCCCGAAAGTGCGCAGGGACTGTGGAAGATGCTTGGGTTTACAGGTGTGCTTGCAAGTGGACAGTGGGATGAGCTTTTAGAGGCGAAAATCACGACAGATCAGATCTTGCCAAAGCCAGAGGTGCTCTTTAAAAGGGTTGAGGATGAACAGGTTGCAATCGAACTTGAGCTATTAAAAGGACTTGCAGGAGAAAAAGTGGAAGAGCAGAAAACAGATCCGGTGAAGCCTGAAATTCTCTTTGATGATGTGATAAAAATCGATCTGCGCATCGGCAAAATCTTATCGGTAGAGCGCATGGAAAAGAGCACAAAGCTTTTGAAACTCTCCGTCGATGTGGGCTTTGAAAAACGAACAATTTTAGCTGGTATTGGTGAAGGGATAACAAACTTTGACCACTTACTAAATAAGAATGTGCTGGTAGTTATTAACTTAAAGCCGCGCAAGATGATGGGGCTTGAGAGCCAGGGGATGCTGCTTGCGTGCGATACAGAGCTTGGTTTATTTCCCCTTGTCTGCGATAGCGCCTCTCCCGGCAACACCGTCTCCTAGCACAGATAGCAAGGATAGAAAAGAAAGCAAGCAAGAAAAAAATTGGCACGGATAACAGGATAAGAAAGGATAAGAAAAGAAAAAAGAAAAAGAATTTAGAAGAAAAAAGAAGATAAGAGTTTAGGAGAGAAAGGGTTTAAGAGTGTGCAGAGAAGCACACCCCTCCGGAGGAGCGGGATTTCGCCCGTTAGCGAAATCCGAGGAACAAATGAAAAAACTGTGTTTTTTCATTTCTCCTCCCCCTATCCTCTTTTCTTTCTTATCCTTTCTTATCCTGTTATCCGTGCCAAATTTCTTCCTTTCTTTCCATCCCTGCTTTCTTATCCTGCGGGAGCGGTGAGGGAGTGGTGCATGGCAAGGATGAGCTGGGTGTGGCGCTGCAGGACATCGTTGTTGTTTACAGCCATGGCAAGGGCTTGCTTAGAGCCCACTAGGACTACCAGCTTTCTTCCGCGGGTGATACCTGTGTATAGTAAGTTGCGGTAGAGCAGCTTAAAGTGGGAGGTGTGAATGGGAATGATCACGCATGGGGCCTCGCTACCCTGATATTTGTGTATCGAAATGGCGTAGGCAAGTACCAGCTCATCGAGCTCATTAAACTCATACTCCACTTGCTTGCCATCAAAACAGACTACCATGACCTGGTCGGTTAAATCGATTGTATCAATTTTACCGACATCTCCATTATAGACCTCTTTGTCGTAGTTGTTGCGGATCTGCATCACCTTATCGCCCACATGGAACCTATGGCCCATGCGAAAGAGTGGCGAGGGGCTTGGGTTGAGCGTCTCTTGGAGCTTGATATTGAGGTTTTCTGTGCCAATCACACCCCGTTTCATGGGTGAGAGCACTTGGATCTGCTCGAACTTATGGAAGTGGTATTTTTTTGGGATGCGCGTATGGACAAGTGAAACAACAGTTTCAAGGATTTTATCTGGATTGTCCTCTTCGATAAAGAAAAAATCGCCCTTTTGCTCTTTGTTCAGAAAGGGTAGCTCCCCGCGGTTGATTTTGTGGGCATTGACGATGATTAGCGACCCTTCAGCTTGGCGGAAGATCTTTTTAAGCATCGTTACCGATAGCTGGTCTGAGGCGATCAGATCTTTCAAGACATTTCCAGGACCGACACTGGGTAGCTGGTCGATGTCGCCAATTAAGATCACGCGCGCGTGGTTTGGAATGGCGCGCATCAGGTAGTACATCAACTTGGTGTCAATCATACTCGCTTCATCGATAATCAGCAGGTCACAATTTAGCGGATTGTCGCGTGTTCTTTTAAAACCGCCGCTTGTAAAGTCTACCTCGAGTAGTGCATGGATAGTGAAAGCCTTTTTGCGGGTGATTTCTGACATCCGTTTGGCGGCGCGACCTGTTGGCGCTGCAAGTAGAATGCCATCTGTCAGTTTTTCGCTGATGGTTAGGATTGCGCGTGTAATGGTGCTCTTTCCTGTTCCTGGACCGCCTGTAATGATATGGAACTTCTCTTTAAGTGCGCAGGCAACACCCTCCTGTTGCTCGGGTGCTAGGTCAATTTTTAGCCGCTCCTCTACCCAAGGAATCGCTTTATCAAGCAAAATCGGTCGCAGCGAGCAGCTGTGCGATTTGAGACGCGCAATTTCGCGCGCAATACCGCTCTCAAATAGATGAAGAAGCTTTACCGAGACCATGCCATCTAGCTCGACTGTTAGCCCCTCGCGCGTTAAAATATCGAGCTGGCTCACAATGTCAACAGCTTCTACCAGCAAAATCTTGTGGCACTCTTCGATAAGCGCTGCTCTTGGGTAGCAGGTGTGCCCCTCTTCGGATAGGGTCCAGAGGACGTGTTCAATGCCCGCAGCAACGCGCACCGGTGCGTTCCCATCAATGCCCATCTCTTTTGCAATCGAATCGGCCATTTTAAAGCCGATACCGCGGATGTCGCGCGCCAGCATGTAGGGGTTGCTCTTCAGCTTTTGAATGGCTTCAGAGCCGTAGTGGCGATAGATCCTCTGTGCGTAGGCAGGTGAGATGTTGAAGGACCTAAGAAAAATCATCACATCGCGCACTGCACGCTGCTCCTCCCAGCACGCCTTAATTTTTTCTATCCGCTTCTTGCCAATTCCGACAACTTCAGAGAGTCTATCTGGCTCATTATCGATCACCTCGAGGGTTTGTATGCCAAATTTCTCGACAATACGCTCTGCATAGGCAGGACCGATCCCTTTAACAAGGCCCGACTCGAGATATTTTTGGATCCCGGCAATATCGGAGGGAACCTTTGTCTCGAACGAAGCAATTTCAAACTGGCGGCCAAATTTGGGGTGTACCTTCCAATTGCCTTGGCAGTGAAGGGTTTCGCCGGGATGGACGCCCAGCAGGTGACCGGTAACTACAATAGGTTCGCGCTCTCGCGGGTCTTTGAGCTTACCTATGGTAAAGCCACTGAGTGGATCGGCGTAGACAACATGTTCGAGATAGCCGCAGAGTGTTTCCATGAATCGATCAAAAAGTTTTGATCCGAGATTAACACACCCGCCAAGAGTGTGCAACTGAGTTAAGTTTTTCGCGTAGCGTTATGGATTTTTTGTATGCCAAAGCGAGATTTTTTCCTAAGTGCATACTGGAGTGCAAATATCTCTTTTTTGATATTTCGGATATTGTGTAGTAGATGTTAATTGTTATTTGTAAGGTTATAGAGCAGATATTTAAGATAAATCCAGTTTGAAACATTGCTACGAGTAAAAGCGAGGCTAGAGCAACTGAAGAGATATCTTCGATAATGGCGATACTTTTTTGTTTCTTAATGCTATTGCGCAGAGCAAGGATGTTAATCAGTAGTTCTGAACAGGAAGCAGTAATTGTTGATATGAAAGGGCGTAGAAAAAAGAAGGTTAGCCCGGCAATTGCCAAGAGTGTCTGTAAAAAAGCGGGGATCGCTTCTGACAACTCCTCCTTCTTATAGAGGGTTACTGTTTTTTTTCCATGAAAAAATGTGTTGATGGTCGAGACTATGCATGAAACGGGCGCTTTTAATGGCTGGTAGAAGGCCAATAGCGGAATAATGGCAAATACTATCCGTTGAATTTTTTTGCGCCGCTCGATTTCTTCTACAAGAGGAGCCTTTGGACCCTCAAGAATTTGTGGGCCTGTTGAATTTCTTCTTGTATTGTTTCTGGCAGTTATTTCTTCAGGCATTAATTTCCATTTAATTCACAATGGTATGTATTATAGCAATTATCTAAATTAACCAAAATACGTCTAAACATTTGATTCTATAGAGGTTTTGAAGGGTGTTGAGGGGCTTCAAAAGCGTTTTATGTAAAATGTTTTGCAGAAAAGGGGAGAGATTTTTATAATGTGTCTCTATTCCGAGTTAGCTCAGCGGTAGAGCAGTTGAC
>JAYUZV010000086.1:0-4210 GCA_043751475.1 Chlamydiia bacterium | reverse complement strand
CTCTGGTATTATATCGGTAATTTTCACACTGCCTCTAAAAGCGAAAGGCACCATAATCAAATGGTCAAAATCTTGCTCCTTAGCTATGCCAATAGTATCGCCAGCGCTTAAAGTATCTCCGATAGCCGCTTTGGGTGTGTAAGAGAAAGCTACCGTTCTATCTAGAGGTGGCAAGTAGAGTCCTGTGGGCAAGAAAAGAGCGTCAGATGTGCTGCTGGCTTGAATGTGTTGCCGTATTCTTTCGAGCGGATTTTGCAGACCATCACAAATGGAGTGGAGCAGACCAGGACCTAGCTCAGCCTCAAGGAGCGATGAAGAAAAAACGACTTTCTGTCCAAGAGCGATTCCGCGCGTATCTTCAAAAACCTGCATTTTAGCGATTGGACCGGCAATTTCAATGACCTCAGCTTTTAGCTTTGTGTCACCTCCCATTTCAACAAAACCGACAGCTCCTTGACGGATGTCGCCATCGACTTCAACATGAAGTAGGTTACCAAACGCCTTTACTACCTTGCCCCACGCTTCCTTTCCGGACGCTCCGCTTACTTCAACCATGTCTCTCACTCTCTAGATGTATATGTTTCTAGCAATTTATTGCCTTTTTGATGCATCACCTGACTGTCGAAGTAGAAGAGATCCTCCACAATCATGAGCCTTGCCAAATAGGCGATAATCCAATCAATTGTAAATAGAGGCGCTGTTAGCATATCCTCTATTTTATTATACCGATACTTTAGCAACTCCTCATGGCGCAGCCACGTATCGTGTTTACAGCGATGGAAAATCTCAGCCAGATCAGCAAATTCTACAGGAGGCGTATATTCTGCTGCACTTTTTTGCGCAATAATACCGGCAATCACAAAATCACTTAAGTCCTCAAACTGCAGCTCAGAGGCAGGGTCGCGCTTTAATTCTTTGCATCTAAGCCCCGTGAGCACTAGCCTGTAATTCCGCTCAAATTCAAGCAGCTCGCGTAAAAAACCTTTGGCAGCCGGAATCTCATTTTCAAAATAGGCAGTTAAAAGCTCGGCAAAATTTTCAGACCGCTCATTTCCCACCTTATGGTTATCAAGGTAGTCAAAGAGATAGTCCGGCATATCCATGCGCGTTAAAAGTGCCTCATCGAGCTCCTTTTCGGTTAAATTTCCGCGTGGATCGATATGGCCATTCATCGCAAGGGCTCGGATGTTGTGCAGATCGATGATCCGGCAGTAGAGCTCTATAGAGCTCAGATCTTCCACTTCCAAGTTTTCCTGGAGCAGCACCTTAAGCTCAAGCGTTCCGATCTCGCTCTTTTTCTTTAGATCTAAAGTAGGTAGAGAGGCTGTTAAAAAGTAGTAGTTGCCCAAAATCTCCCCCCGCTTAAATTAATTTAATGAATTTGCCTGACTTAAGTTGAAATGCCCATAAACTGGCTGCGAAACTCCTCGTAAAGATGGGGCCAGACCATCTCTTCAAGGGCTGTAAAGTCGTAGGCGATCTTATCTTTTTCAAGACGCATATAGACGCCAGAGCCAACCTGCCCACTTAAAAGAACTCCCTTATTTTGAAGTCTTTTTTTAATTTCATCAGCAAGCAGTTTATCCACATCGCTCTTAACTAACATCTGTGGAATGTAAACGGAGATATCCGAGTCGATACCATCCTTTTCTACCCCGTTCACAAGTGAGGTAATCAGCGCTGCTATCACCCCTTTATCACGTAATTCTGCTTTGCACAGATCTTGCCAGGCTGGATGAATTAATTTTTCTTTAATCGCGCTCTTTAAATTTTCAATGGTATCTTTATAAGCTGCCGCTAAAGCGCTATCCATCCGCTTCAACTTCTCTTCAACCTCACGGGTCGTTTTTTGTAAAATAGCGTCGCGCTGCCCTCGCGCCTCCTCAACCATTTTATCGGCTAGCTCCTTTGCTTCAAGCAAGATGCGGCTCTTCTCCTCCTCAACAGGGGTGATCGCCTTTTCGCGCAATTCTTTGCAAATTTGCAAAATTTTATCTTCCGTTTTGTAGGTGTTTTTCATCGGACCACTTGAAAATAAGCTTTTCCAGACAGTATGACTCAAGAACTCTATATATTTCAAGCAAGCTGAACAGGTCTTTCGAAAAGTGATTAGGATATATTTTTCATAATTAATTGATCAAAAGATCGGTTTATGCAATAAGTAAATTATAAATTAAAAAACAGATTGACTAGAGAAAACTATGAAAAAACTCCTCTTTTCACTTCTCAGCTGCGCTCTGCTGACCAACTCCGCTTTTGGGGGCAGTAAATTTATGGCCGAACCCGAAAAAGCCGTGGAGATCAGCAAAGAAGCGGCAAAAAAGAAGCCACTTTCACTCGACGACAACCCAGGAGCTAGTGCGTCTACCGGCTCTTATGCTGGCACCGCAATGTCGATGATCGGTTGGGGCCTTGCTATCATGGCCGTTGTCACACTGGTTGTTATCTTTGTTAAAAGTGAAGATGCGACCTCACCAACACCATGAAAAAAATCCTCGCGCTTCTCACGCTACTGCCAGCTCTTCTATTTGCTGGAAATGAGAAGTGCACCTTTACCCTCTCCTCTAACTGGAAGCTGGCCGATCCTAAAAAAACACCCGACGGAGTCACCATCGCTCTTGTATACCCTAAAAAAGGAGCCATCTCCCCTTCACTAAACCTCACAGAAGAGATCACCTCCTTATCTCAAGAAGCCTACGTAGACGCGGTGACAAATCTCTATGCGCGCGATGCAAAACAGCAGGTCCGCTCGGTTGGAGATTTTTTACTCAAAGCGGGCAATACGGGCCACCTTTTGCAGATCGATCGCGATGAAGGGTATGTGGCCCTTCGGCAACTACAACTCATCATCGTTCAAGAAGGCAAAGCGCATATTCTGACGGCAACTGTCGCCAAAGAGGAGTTTCTTGCATCGCTACCCGAAATTACAGCTATTTTACGCTCCACATCTCTTGTGAAACAGGTAGCTTTGAGAGATGAAATTCGAAAACAAATTGATGCTGCACGAGAGAATCTCGAAAACGAACTGTATAAAAAAAACCGCTCTACCTATTTTTTTACCAAAGAGTTCCAAGGAAAAAAATGGCGTCCTTTTGAAAGACTCATTGAGACCCTTTGCGCAGATGAGGGCCCCTACTTCCAACTCTTGCTGATTCAAGAGGAGCAGAAAAAGCTTTTAAAATCCGCCGTGCTTTAGTATCTTTCTAAAAAGAGGTGAAAATAGATGAATCAATTAGAGCAGCTAAAACAGTGGACAAAAGTTGTCTCTGACACAGGCAATATTACTGAAATTGCAGCCTACCGTCCGGTAGACGCAACCACCAACCCCTCCCTTATTCTAAAAGCGATAGACGGCTACCCGCATCTGGTTGAAGAGGCTCTCTCTTACGCAAAACGCTCCGACAATCCCCTACGCGCGGCTGTCCAAAAGCTCTTTGTCAACTTTGGGGTAGAAATTTCTAAACTAATACCGGGGCGCATCTCGACAGAGGTCGATGCGAGACTCTCGTTTGACGTAGACGGAAGCGTCGAGGCCGCAAAATCTCTTATTGCGTTATACGAATCGGCCGGTATCGACCGAGAGCGCATCTTAATTAAGCTCGCTTCGACATGGGAAGGAATTTTGGCCGCCGAAGAGCTTGAAAAGCGCGGCATCCACTGCAACATGACCCTTCTTTTTAGTAAAATTCAGGCCATTGCTTGTGCTAAAGTTGGCGCCACCCTAATCTCCCCTTTTGTTGGCCGCATCCTCGATTGGTATAAAGCTAAGGGTAATAGCTACCCCCTTCCCGAAAATGACCCTGGAGTGATCTCGGTTGCAGACATTTACAACTACTACAAATACTTCGATATCAAAACGCAAGTGATGGGCGCTAGCTTCCGCAATAAAGGCGAAATTACCGAGCTTGCCGGATGCGATCTGCTTACCATTTCACCGACACTTCTCAGCGAACTGCAGAGCTCAAATGAGCCCCTAACAAAAAAGCTCGATGCGAAAAAGGCCAAAACCCTCACTCTCGAAAAAATTGAGGTTGATGAAAAGAGTTTCCGCTTTGCGATGTGCGAGGATGCAATGGCTATCGAGAAGCTGATGGAGGGAATACGCGTCTTTTCAGCCGACATCCGCAAACTCGAAGCCCTCCTATCCCCCCGCCTCTAGCACAGATGGCAAGGATAAAAGGCAGGGATAACAAGAAAAGCAAGAAAGAAA
>JAYUZV010000085.1:0-2299 GCA_043751475.1 Chlamydiia bacterium | reverse complement strand
AATGGCCATGTGATGCTTGTGGCTAAACATGTAGAAAATAACGGAAAAATTACAGCAGAAAATGGAAAGGTGACCCTTGCTGCTGGTTACGAGGTGATTGTCAATCCTGAAGGTGGCGCTGCTGGAAGCGTGAATGTGCTGATTAAGCCCGATTTTGATGCCTCTGTGACAAATAGCGGCGAAATTAGAGCCGCCGGAGCTCAGCTTATCTCTGCTGGCACAATTGCCAACCCCTACAGACTTGCTGTGAATAATAGCGGAGCTATTTATACATTTGGGGTGAAAGAGGTGGATGGGCAGGTCTACTTGACAGCACCAGAGGGGGCTATTGAAGTTTCTGGAGCCATTAAAGGTCAGACCGCTGAGGAAAAAGGAAGTTCTGTCCATATCTTTGGTAAAGAGGTTGCCATTATCAAAGAAGCTACTATCGAAGCTACCGGTGCTAATGGCGGCGGCAAAATTTTAGTCGGCGGTGGCTACCGCGGTGAGCAGCCTGAGCTCTACCCGCATGCAGATGTGAGCTTGATCGATCCTGAAGCTAAACTATCAGCCGATGCAACGGTTAATGGCGATGGCGGCAAAATCATCATCTGGGGTGACAAAGCAGCCCTTGCCTATGGCAAACTCTCTGCCAGGGGCGGACCTAACGGCGGCGATGGCGGCCTTGTCGAGGTCTCTGCCAAAAGCAATAACGTCGTCATACCAGATCCAAATATTGCCCCTGTCGACACCAGTGCTCCTATGGGGATATGCGGCCTATTTCTAATTGATCCAGCTAGCGGTGTGATTTCTAGTGGAGCTGATCTGGGTGTTGCCCCCGGACCCAACTATTCAATTATGGCTAATAATTTTACTATTAACAACGTGCAGTTGCAGCTCGCCTTAGCAAGCAGTAATGTTGAAATCGATATTGCGACCCCCGATTTGGGTGGAACAGGAGAAATGAATATAAATGCCCCTGTTGCTATACCTGTAAACAAAACTTTAACAATTAAGGCGGATAAAGTTAATGTAAATGGGGCTATTTCTGGGGCTGGGAAAATTACATTAATGGCAGATAGCCTTGTTTCATTTTCCGCAGACGGCAATATCTCTGGAGGAATAGAAGTCGGTCCAAGAGCTGGAATATTACCAAATATTAGACTGCTTGACGGGACCGCTATTTTTCCGACATCTCTTGTTTTTAGAGGAAGGCAAATAGATTTTGCTCGGGGTATGAGTTCCTCTGCCGGATCCGGACCCTATCGCTTCTATGCATCAGAGAAAATGAATATCACAGGAAATTCCATAGCGACAGGGCTAGGAACCTGCGGTCCCGATCTCGGATTTGCTCCACTTATTTTTGTTGCAAAAAACCCAGCTGCTTTAACCATTACAGCAACGCTTGTTAACTGTAAAGCGGGTATAACCATACCTGCAGCAACAAGTGCTAATAGTGGGGTGTCAATTCCAGGAGAGTTCCCAATATTTATAGGTAGTGCACAGACACCCTTTAATATTTTTTACACAGATCCTTTAAGTTCAGCTGGATCGCCGCCGACTCAGGTAACAGGACCAATTGCAAGTAGTGGTCTTGGGACAGCTGGTGCTGGTGCTGCGGGTATTGCACCGGTGGTGGGTTCTGCTGTTACAAATATAAAGGTAGAATCTAGCGGTTCTGCAACTGTTGTCCAAGGAAATACGGTTACGCAAGATGGCGGTGCTGTTAACTCGGGTATTGACGGTGGTAGCGGAACAGCTGGTGGTAGTGAATCTATTGCCGATAGCGGAGAGCCCGGACCACGTGTTGGGTCAGCACCTGCCGGCTCCGCATCGAACACAGGCGGCACCTACCAGAATGCTCCCCCAAGCCAGTGCGTCAAATAATAGCTTCTTAGTGGAAAGAAAAATAAGAAGCGTTTGCCGAATATAGAAGGTAAGTCACCGAAGGTAAGGAGTCTAATACCCTCTCTAGCCGGCGTTTAATTTTTTTTATTATTAGAGGAAAGAAGAAATGAAAAGAGCTTTGCCACTCTATTTAACGACATTGCTGATGCTGACAAGCACGCAGCTGCTGGCGCTGCCTGAAGGGGGGAGTTTCGCCGTGGGAACCGGAGCCATTGAGACGGGATTAAATGGCGCGCTGGACATTACCACCCACCACCAGAATAGCGCGATTGACTGGAAGAGCTTTTCTATTGCGGGCGGCGAGAGAGTCACTATTACTCAGCCGGATGCGACCTCGCTTTCAGTCCAGCGCGTGACAGGCGGCGACCCAAGCGCCATTTTGGGTATGCTCAATTCTAATGGAGAGCTCTGC
>JAYUZV010000084.1:0-4839 GCA_043751475.1 Chlamydiia bacterium | reverse complement strand
GCAGAGCTCTCCATTAGAATTGAGCATACCCAAAATGGCGCTTGGGTCGCCGCCTGTCACGCGCTGGACTGAAAGCGAGGTCGCATCCGGCTGAGTAATGGTGACTCTCTCGCCGCCCGCAATAGAAAAGCTCTTCCAGTCAATCGCGCTATTCTGGTGGTGGGTGGTAATGTCCAGCGCGCCATTTAAGCCCGTCTCAATGGCTCCGGTTCCCACGGCGAAACTCCCCCCTTCGGGCAGGGCCAGTAGCTGCGTGCTTGTGAGCATCAGCAATGTCGTTAAATAGAGTGGTAAAGCTCTTTTCATCTTTTATTTCCTCTAATACTTTAAAAACCCGCTACAAACGAGAAATGCAGTTTATTTCCACCATTAGCTAGCGCTGTATTACTGCGGATTCTAAAACCCCAATCAAGTCTAGCTACCACGTTAGCATTTGCATTATAGCGCAGACCAGGCCCTACGCTGCAAAGCCAAGGATCTGGCCCATCGCCAGGCTGTCTGTCGTAATTCACGCCGCCACCCGCATCAATAAAAATAAGCGCGCGCAGATTGTCTTTTGCAAGCTTTGTAAAGAGAGATTTTGATGGGCTGAGCAGTTCGAAGTTGAAGATCACACCATTATCCGTGCTTGCCTGGCGCTCTTCAAAGCCGCGAATAGTGCTATAACCGCCAAGGCCAAACGTTTCACTTGGCAGCAAGTTGTTGCTGGCCACCTGACCGCGCAGATTAAAGGTTATCTCGAATCCTTTATTCAGCTGAACAAGCTCCAAAAATGAGAAGCGTCCATAAGCGTAGCTAGCGGTTGCTCCTGGCCTTAACATCGAGTAGTCACTCGGCGCCATTTTACTAAGCGTTTTGCCTGGAGAGTAGAAAATTTCGGTATTGAAAAAAGTGACACGCCTCGGTTGGTAGAAGCTCAGTAGATATTGGAAATAAAGTTGAGTCAAATTGACATTAGTTTTTCCAACTTTGATTATGCCAGTGGTATCTAAGACGTTGTTGTTGGTCTGCTTGAAGTCAAAGCCAAAGGTGCACTCTGTCATGAGTGACGAGTCGTAGCCATAAAGCGGCACCGTGTAGCGGCCGCTAAGCTGCCAGCTATCGCCGCGGCTCTGGATAGTGGTGGTCGGAATTGTTACATCAACGCTTGAATACCCTCCAAAAAAAGAGAGCATATGGTTCCACGGCAGCGGCGCTGCATAGTAGGCTGTGTGCGAGTTAAAGCGATTAAAATCGTTTGTTGTGTACTGGTACGATAGAAGATGTCCTCGATTAAAAATATTAGCAAAGTTAACACCAGCAAAGTAGCGCTCGCGACCAGTCGCGGCGTTACCCGTGTTGTCAGTACCGCCATAAAATCTGTAGGGCTTGATATCCTGGACATCGATCTCAACATCAGTTGTACACTCAGTAGCTCCTGGTGTATAGAGTGCCTTTGCACGCCTAAACGAGTTGCGGTTAATAAAGTTAAGGTTTTTAATCAGCTGATTCTGATCAATCTCATCGCCGACATTCAGTTTAATATGGTTTCTGATGTCACTTGAAGAGAAATATTTATTCCCCTTTACAGTGACAGAACCGACCCTTGCGCAGCGGACAATCATCTGCACGCACCCTTTGGTAAGAGACTGCGGAGTTGGGATCTGAATCAAAATAATCGGCTTACCATTCTCTCTATAATAGCCCTCAATGACAGCGACAAGCTGATCGAGGTCGCTCTGGTGCAGCGGCTTGCCGATAAATGGCTTTAAGCGCTCTTGCAACCCCTCCATACCACCCGGCACATTCTTCAGATCAATGTGCAGGCCCGATTCAGTCAGTGTGGATGGGAGGTGAACCTTATCATCCACAAGGACGCACCCTTTTAACTCAGGCACAATCAGCGGCCCTTTATCATCAGCAAAATTTTGCTCTTGCGTTGGTTTTTTCGGTAAACTCTCTTCGTTCACCGCAATCTCTTCGGCATTTAGCGTAAATAGAGATGTAGCAAGGGTTAGTGCAACATAGGGAGTATAAAGTGATCTCATCTTAAATATCCGCTCGGGTTAAAATCTTATTCCCTTTCAAATACGGTAAACTTTTTTTTAATTCAATAAAGATCTCAAAGCGCTAGCAAGGATCACACGATAGAGAGCAAGGATAGGGAAGATAAGAAAGAAAACCCGCACGGATAACAGGATATTCAGGATAAGAAAAGAGGATAAGAAAAAAAATAATTAATTAAATTAAAAACTATTTATTTCTAAGGCCCCAGCTGCTGCAGAGAGGCACACCACTCCGGAGGAGCGGGATTTTGCTTCCCCGCAAAATCCGGGGAACAAATGAAAAACCCTTGTTTTTTCATTTATCCTCCCCCTTATCCTTTCTTTCTTATCCTGAATATCCTGTTATCCGTGCCAATTTTCTTTCTTGCTTTCTTATCTTGCTTATCCTTGCTAACGCTAGATAGAAGGGGTGGGGGTAAGGACGTGGCTCACCTGCAGCTCTTTGCAGACAAAATCGGGGCTGTTGGTTAGCACGATGAAATCGACCTCGCGCAGTGAGGCAAGAAAGAGAAGGAATGGGCCACTACCGGAGGTTTCCGGCAGCACCACGACAATGCGACTCTTGGGATACAGTTCTTTTAAAGCGCGCAGCTGGACAACTAATGGCAGCAGCGCCTCTTGCGGATCTAGAAGCAGCGCGACAGATTCTGCTTCAACCAAAATCTGCTTCAGCGCAAAGAGGTGGCTCTCATCAAAGACGCGCTCGCCGCTATTGTTTTGCAGAACCTCTGCCGCAATCTCGCTCATCGAGACCTGCGCGCAACCGAGCTTTTGTACAGCAACAGCCGCTGCTGTATTGGCAAGCACAATTGCAATCTCGAGAGAAAGGCCATTGGCAAGTGCTAGGCAGAGAGTGGCTAGTACTGTATCGCCAGCTCCTGTGACATCTTTCACAGAGCGCGCTTGAATCGGCGCATCAAACTGTCGCAAGTCTGGGTAAAAAACCGTGATTCCCTCCTCTGAGCGCGTAATTAGCAGCTGATCGATTGGGCATGTACGGAAAATCTCCGCAGCAATCTCGGGAAGAGATGCTGTTGCCGGCAATTTTGCAGCCGCTCTGGCTTCAGACAAGTTAGGTTTAATCAGCGTAGCGCCTGCATACTTGCTAAAATCGCTCCCTTTCGGATCGACAATCAGCGGAATATTTGCGCCCCGCGCTAGATCGATAATTACGCGTAAAAATGTCCTTGAAAGAAGCCCTTTGCCATAATCTGAAATGGCGATTAAATCGGGCCTGCTCTGCTTGTCACTGAGAGACTTTTTTAAGCGCGCAAGCAAATCAGCCCGGTAACTGCTGCCCATATCGACAATAGTTTCGCTGTCCACGCGCATCAGCTGCTGACCATTTGCGATGAAGCGATTTTTAATGGGAGTCTTATAGCCGCTCTCGACAACCAATGCCGAAAGGTCGATATGGCCATCCTCAAGTAGCTCCCGTAGCTGCCCACCTGCAAAATCATCACCGACGCGCCCTGAAAGCGCCACTTCACAGCCAAGTGCCATTAAGTTTAGCGCCACATTACCCGCACCGCCCGGAATATAGCCCGTCTGCTCCGCTTGCAAAATGGTTACAGGCGCCTCTGGAGAAATCCGCCTGACACTTCCTTTGGTGTAAGCGTCTAGCATCAGATCGCCGATAATTAAGATCCGTTTTTTGGAGAGCCTGCCTAAAACCCCAAGAAGATGCTCTACCATCTGGCACCTCTTACAAGGCAGTTTTTTACATAATCATCAACAGCTCCCTGCAAAGAGTAGTCTGTAATAGGGGCTGCCCCACCAATAGTAAAGTGCGAGCGGTATTTACTCATGTCTGCCCGAGTATAGCTTTGGTAAGCAGCTGCGATCTCTTCTGGCATCGAAATATATTTGATTTTAAGCGGTATATTTAGCGCGCTACATACAGCAGCTCCCATCTCTTCCCAGCTTGTTGCAATACCGCTTCCAATATTATAAATACCGCCACCATCTTCACTCAAAAAACGGCAGGTCATGGCGGCAGCGTCTTTCACATAGAGAAAATCACGCCGCATCGCCACTCCCTCGCGCAGAGGTTTAAAAAGCTCAAGGACACCTTTCTTTTGCAAGAGGGGCACCATCTTATAAACCATCGAAGCCATATTGCCCTTCTCGTTCTCGTTTGGGCCGTAAATATTGAAATATTTTAGAGCTGTCAGCTGCGAGAGAACACCATTTTCGTGAGCCCATAAATCGAAGAGCTGTTTAGAAAAGCCGTACGGGTTCATCGGCCGCAACTCTTCCAAAAGATCATCGCAAAAACCGAGGGATCCATCGCCATAAGTGGCAGCAGATGAGGCGTAGATAAAGCGAATTTCGTGGTCTAGTGCATATTCTGCCAGTGCAACGGAATAGCGGTAGTTGTTCATAAAAAGCGCATCGACATCGCTCTCTGTTGTACTTGAATTGGCCCCTAAATGGATAAAGGCCTGAATATCTTCCTCACGACCCTCTAGCCAAGGCAGAAGCTCGTCTATCATCAAGAACTCTTTAAACTGCTTACCGGCGATATTTTTCCATTTTGTGCCCTGCCCCAAATTGTCGACAAGCACGAGATTTGTGTAGCCCGCATCATTTAAGTAGCGCGCAACACACGAGCCGATAAATCCAGCAGCACCGGTGATAATAATTAGCTTCTCCTCATCGAGATTAAGCTCAGGAAATATCGAACTATTTTTCATCATCACACCCTCTCACCATTTGCACCAATAACGCAGGATAAGAAACAAGCAAGAGAATTTGCAGGATACAGGATGGGCAGGATAAGGAAAGAGGATAA
>JAYUZV010000083.1:0-3739 GCA_043751475.1 Chlamydiia bacterium | reverse complement strand
TTCAAGCCCGTCTATCCACACATCTTTTGCGATTGCTAGGGTGAAACAAGAAGAAATTTTAGAAAAGAGTATTTCTTCCTTGCAATTGATCGTGCAATTCCTTAAAATGGCAGCTCTACCCTACCGGGTTATTTTTTCTTCTGATCTCGACAAGAGGGTGCACGCGGCACTCTCTTCGGTTGGAATCGAGGCCTTTCCTGAAAAGGTGGGTGAAATAAGTGGGAAATTGCTTGGTGATGCTGGAAAATCGAAGTGGAAGGAGCTCCCTTGGGGAGCTAAATCCCTCGTTCAATTCCGGGCGTTAGATGGGTACGGGCGCGAATGGCCTGTTGCGTACATCTTGCTGACAGATAGCAAGGAGTCGCCGGAGCTCAGGCCAGGTAGTAGTGCGCTGATACACAGCCTTTGCTACTCGGTTGAAAGGTTAATTGGGTTGCTGCAAGAGAGGGCCGGGCGTTTGCCCTTCCTTTTAGCGGATGAGCAGGTCCGTATTTTGGTGCTGCATGATGGCGCAAAAAGTTTTGCTGCAAAGTGTTTAGGTGCGCTACAGGAAAAAGGGATTCGGTGTAGGGTGAGAGCTCTTACAGATCCTTTGCAAAAAGAGATGTTTGACGCATTTTCGGCGGGTGTGCACAATGTAGTGTGTCTGGGTATGCGCGAGGCTGAAAGCGGCTTGCTTAAGGTGCGTAGTGCCGATTGCGAAAGTGATGAGGAAATCTCGCTTGCAGCTTTTTTAGCGCAAGTAGAGAAAAAAAACAGTTATAGATGATGAGTTTGGTATAAAAGCTTGGCCGAGTACAGAATTAATAAGCAGATCAGAGCGCAAACGGTTGTTTTAATTGACCACGAAGGTGTGCAGCACGGCGCTATTTCGATAAGAGATGCGCTTGCAAAAGCGCAAGAGGCGGGCCTTGATCTTGTCGAAGTTCATCCGAGAGATGTTGAGCCTGTATGCAAGTTGATGAACTATGGCAAGGTGCAGTACCAGCAGCAAAAGCGCGAGCGCGACTCTAAAAAGACGCACGTCTCCGATAAAGAGGTGAAGCTCTCGCCGGCAATTGGGCAGGGGGATTTAGATACAAAATTGCGCCATGCGCGCGAATTCCTTGAGAAAGGGCATAAGGTCAAATTTACCATTATGCTTAAGGGAAGGCAAATTGGTAGGGCAGAGGACGCGCGGAAGATTTTACACAACTTGGCTGCAGATCTTGCCGATGTGGGAACTCCCGATGGGGGATTGACTCGGGCAAATGCGCGGCAGTTAAATGTGCTTATTGCACCTAAAAAGAAGTAATTTAATATATTTTTTCGGAGAAGAGGAAGTGGCGAAGGTAAAGAAAATCAAACTTAAAAGTAAAAAAGCGATGCTTTCAAGGTTTAAGGTAACAGGTACGGGCAAGTTGATGTATAACCAATTGGGGCGCCGCCACATTTTGACAAAGAAAACACGTAAATCGAAGCGTCAAAAGAAAAAAGACGGGCTACTATCAAGTGCTCATCTGCTGACTTACAAGACCGCAATGTGCGTAAGATAATTAGTTATAAAAAACGCTTTGCGCGTTAGAAGGGGATAGTTATGGTAAGAATTACAAGTGCTGTATATAGATTAAAAAAACGTAAGCGTTTGCTCAAGAGAGCAAAAGGCTTCTGGGGTTATAGAAAAAACCACTCCGGAATTGCCATTGACGCTGTGCTTAAGGCGATGAGAAATAGCTACATTCACCGCAAGCTGAAAAAGCGCGACTTCAGGTCACTCTGGATTGCCCGTCTGCGTGTTGCCGCTAAAATCCACGGAATGGCCTACCACAACCTTATTAATGGCCTTAAGCGCGCAAATATTGAGCTTAACCGTAAAGTGCTCTCCGAGCTCGCTATCAAAGACCCTATCTCTTTTAAAGAGGTAGCTCTGCAAGCAAAAGCGGCTCTTGCTGCAAATTAACTAAAGACGCGAGTGCCGTCCCCTTAAAAAGGTGGCGGCTCTATTTAATTTCTATCCGATTCTGATCTGCGGAAGCAAAGATTTCTGCAGATCTCTTTTCTGTTGAGGTGGGTATATTCATGCAGAGTAAAGTAGAGCAGCTACGCCGTTCTTTTGAGCAAAGTCTTGAAAAGACGCAGAACTCTGAAGAGGCCTATCAGCTTCAAGTTCAATATCTAGGCCGTAAAGGGCCTATTCAGGCTTTAATGAGTGACCTGAAGGGGCTTTCCTCCGAAGAGAGACCTCTTGCTGGCGAGATGATTAACAACCTCAAATCCTTCTGTCTCACCCAATCTGAAAAGCGTCTCCATGAGCTACGCAGAGGTGAGCGCACCAGTAAAATGGCCTCCGAAAAGATCGATGTCACAGAACCTGGCCGTCTGCTGCACAGAGGTTCTGTTCATCCCGTGACTCAGATGATGGAGGAAATGCTTGAGATCTTTGTTTCTATGGGTTTTTCTGTCCAATATGGACCTGACATCGACAGCGACTGGTACAACTTTGGGGCATTAAACTATCCGGAGGACCACCCCGCGCGCGATATGCAGGATACTTTCTATCTCAACCCAGAAATGCTGCTTCGCTCGCACACCTCTAATACGCAGCTCCATGTGATGGAAAACCACAGGCCACCTATTCGCATCGTAGCCCCAGGAACCACCTATCGCAACGAGACAATTAGTGCTAGATCTCATGTCTTTTTCCATCAAATTGAGGGGATTTACATTGCAGAGCATGTGACCTTTACCGATTTAATTGGAACCATGAATGACTTTTTATCTAAACTCTTTAAGCAGTCTGTAGAGACCCGCTTTCGTCCCAGCTTTTTCCCTTTTGTTGAGCCTGGTGTCGAGGTCGATGTCCGCTGCACCGCTTGTCGTGGCTCTGGGTGCAGATTGTGCAAAAGAACGGGTTGGTTAGAGGTCGTCGGTGCGGGAATGATCCATCCAGTTGTGCTACAAAATGGAAAGATCGATCCGGAGAAATATTCTGGCTACGCGTGGGGTTTTGGTGTTGAGAGGCTCGCCCTTTTGCGCTATGGAATACCCGATATTCGTATGCTTTTTGAGAATGACGCGCGATTTTTACAGCAGTTTTAATAATTTATAGCGCAAGAACTCCTGTTTTTGCTAGAATTGTATTCTCTTTATACGGAGGAGTGGCAGAGTGGTCGATTGCATCTGTCTTGAAAACAGACGCCCATGTGAGTGGGCCGGGGGTTCGAATCCCTCCTCCTCCGTTTCTTTTTGTTTATGATTGATTCACTTGCTAATTTCTTTCTCTCTTTCGGCCATGTCACACTGATTTTTCCTGTCGTAGTTCTCGGATATATCTGGCTCTCGCGCTCCTTTTTTTATCATGCCATCACTCTTATTTTTCTCAGTATGATGGTCAGTTTTGCCCTGAAGGTCACCTTTAAGATTCCCTTGCCGCCGCTGCTAAAAAAAGAGGGTTTTGGCTTTCCAAGCGGACATATGCAGATGGCAACTGTTTTATATGGATAGATGGCGATTAAGGGAGCGAAATTCTTCTATAAAGTCCTTGCGCTTATCGTACTTACGGGTTTCGGTTTAAGTTTAATCCATTCCGGCTATCACGATTCTATCGATGTGCTCGGCGCAGGTTTTTTCGGAGCGCTACTGCTGGGGCTTTACGGTCTATTTCAAAATAATAGAGCTCTGCCATGGATAGTCTTGCTTCTTATGAAGGGGCTGATGGTCTATATACACTTTGTTTATAGGCTTGAGTCTCATCTCTGGC
>JAYUZV010000082.1:0-2622 GCA_043751475.1 Chlamydiia bacterium | reverse complement strand
CCAGAGGATGACCTACTTGCAATATTAGAATCTATCCCATGGGGACATAACATACTTTTACTAGAGAAACTGAAATCTATAAAGGAGAGATTATGGTATGCAAAAATGATCGTTTCAGAAGGCTGGTCGAGAAACGGTCTTTTAGATGCTATCAAAACGAATTGGTATAAACGCTACGGTAAGGCGATCACTAATTTCGATCAGCGGCTTCCATCTACCCAATCAAAACTTGCTCAAGAGACTCTAAAAGACCCGTACAACTTTGACTTTCTAGAGCTTAGAGAAGATCATATCGAAAGAGATATCGAGCATGGCCTTCTAAATCACGTGGAAAAATTTATGCGGGAAATGGGGAAAAGGTTTTCTCTGGTTGGACGACAAGTCCAATTACAAGTGAGTGATAAAGATTTTTATCTCGACCTTCTTTTTTATCACCTAAAACTGCGTTGTTTTGTGGTTTTAGAACTAAAAGCAACCGAGTTCAAGCCTGAATTTGCGGGAAAAATGAACTTCTACCTCTCTGCGATCTCATGCGTCACCCATCAGACAACCCGACCATTGGCATCATGATATGTAAAAAGAAAGACAATTTTATCGCAGAATATGCTCTGCGAGACGTGAATAAACCAATAGGTATCGCTGAATACGAATCAGAGATTGTTTCATCTTTACCTAAAAAGCTAAAAAATCTGCTTCCGACGATTGAAGAAATCGAAGCTGAACTCGACACTTTACCTAAAAATCAACCAAAGAAAAAAACATCCAAGCAAAAGAAAGTTTGATCATCGAAACCGGAAAGACCTTTGTCAGTAAGAAATTTATGCTCTATCAAGTTTTTGAGAGTCCACCGGAAGATTTTAAAGCGCAGGTCGAGGTTGTTGCCCTTTACCTGAATGCTAACGGTGAAATTCTTCTTTTGCAAAGTGGAGTACACAAGGATGAGGCTGGAAAATGGGGACTGCCCGGTGGCAAACTGGAAAAAGGCGAAAGTTTAGAAGAGGGCGCGCGGCGCGAACTCTTTGAAGAGACAGGCATTGCCCTACCCCATGCAAAATTACGTCCACTCCCCTCTCTTTATATCCGCAAAAAAAGTGCCGAATACACTTTTCATGCTTTCGAAATTCTCCTAGATAAAAAACCGGCGGTCGCTCTCTCAGATGAGCACACAGCCTACATCTGGATAGACCCAGGCAAACCCTCACCTGTTCCTCTCATGACTGCTGGCGATGAGGCAATCGCCCAATATGTGAAATTAAGCCTCTCGCCAGACCGTAGCCCTCCCCTTGCCATTTCGCTCGACAAGCCCTTTTTTTTCTAGGGCGGCTAAATCATGGCTTACTGTCCTTCCTGCAAGGTTATAAAACTCTGCGATTTTTCGCGATGAGATCTCTTTTTTCTTTTTCACACAATCTAAAATTTTCTCTTCACGCGCTGTGAGGCTAGCCTTACCTCTTAGGCCAGACTTATCTTGCAACTGACTTTGTGGATGTGGAAAGAGGGTTACCCGGATAGCTGTGCCGAGCTCCTCCCATTTAGGTTCTGGATATCCTTCTGAAAGACAAGCTTCCACCACCCTTTTATATCCGCTTCCCCAAGCCTCAATTAGTCGAAGCTCACTGAAAACACGAGCAATCACCCGATTCCGCACACGGCTTACCCCTGATTTTAAATCTTCGATAGTAAATCCAAAGGGCAGCATTCCTGGGTTTTGGATTTCCAATCGGTCCTCAAAAACCGCCACCTGAACAGATGTTCCACTTATCGAATAGTCGCAGTGCACAAGAGCATTAATTAAAACCTCACGCACTGCAACTGGGGAATATTCGGGAATATCCCTTCTCTGCATACGAGTGAATTCAGCTGTAAGGCGCGTATTGCGCCCAATGAATTTAGGAACTTGCTGGACGGCATCGAGAATCGTCCCTTCCACGTCGTACTGATCGAGAATATTTACCTTATCTATCCCTAAAAAGCGCGCGCATCTCACCTTAGCATCCGATAAAAGCCTTGCAACATCCTCCCCCTTACCAAACAAAATCATTCCGCCAATTGATGGAACCGCTCCTTTTGCTGTTTCAGCTAAAATCCCAAGTGAGCGCATTTTCTGTTCATCGCTTTTTCTTCCTACTTTTTTAAAGACCCCGTGGATCTTTTCCATATCGAGATTTTTTAAGCTAAGCTCGTTTATCGGTTGCTGGTCATATGAAAGATTGAGAAGCGTACGCTGCATTTCCCTAACAAACTCAGGTGCAGCGAGTCGACTTGTCGATCCTAAACGGAGATAGACCCCTCAGGCAAGACCTATCTTTTTCAGATAGAAAGGGCCTCGCCAATAGGAGACTTTAACCACCAAAAGATTCTTTTCATTTAAAGTGACAATTTCAATCTCGGGGAGAATAGGCGGATGAATCGAATCTGCAATAGCATTTGCGAGCTTCTCCTCACTCTTAAAAACATCGTCTACGCCAACAATTTCCCCCTCAGGCGAGCTGCCGACAATTAATACCCCACCCGCAGTATTTGCAAATTCAACAATTGTCTTTAAAATAGGCTGCATCGACGAGAGATCCCTTTTAAACTCCAAAGTCTTAGATTCCAGCTGTTTGACCAGCAATTCCATTT
>JAYUZV010000081.1:0-2281 GCA_043751475.1 Chlamydiia bacterium | reverse complement strand
TGCTTTTGCCTTCATGCGCGCCAACTTATCTTCAAGCTCCATGCTTCTTAAAAGCTCCGTCTTCGCCGCGCGCTCTAAATCTTCTTTGTCTTTTAAATGAGCTTTTTGCTCTTGCTTGTCAGAAAAATGTTTTTCATTTAAATAATGGGTTTGCTTTTTCTCTGTTGCTTTGCTTTCCAGGCTCACGCTTTTTTTTCTGCTTTGGTCGAGCTCATACTGAATATTTTTGATTTTATTTTGGGCTTCATCCAGCTTACCTTGGACTTCTTCGTAGTTTTTCTTATTCACTGCCCCGTTCTTCCGTTCATCCATCAATGTTTTTGAAATTTGTTCTTTCACCGCTTCAAGCGCACTATGCCTCTCTCGAAGCAGTTGATTCTCCCTTTCCTGGGACAGCAGACTTTCCTGAAGCTTTTCTTCCCTTCGCTTGATGTCTTCTTTTATTTTGATCGCCTGCTCAGCTTCTAATTGGGCTTTTTCCTTCTCGCTCTCTGCCACCTCGATCGCTTGAAGACGCGCACGCTTTTCCAACTCAAGCGCAGCCTGCATCGTTTCCTGTTTTTCATTCTTATTTTTCAGCGATTTAAAAAAGGCCTCTTTAACTGCTTCAAGCGCCGTGTAATTTTCTCGCAGGACCTGTATCTCTTTATCTTTTTCTTGCAAGCTTTCCTGAGCTTTTCTTTCTTGTTGCCGGAGAAGAGTCAGCTGTTGATGGGCTTGTTCAGTCTTTGTGCCCGCTTCTTTTTTCTGATCTTCGAGTTCTTTTGTGATGCGCAGAATTTCGCGCCCTTGAGATTCAATTGCGACTTCGAACGCTTCTCTCTCCGTTAATAACTTGGCTTGTTCCTTCGCTTGCTGTTCACACATTTTTTCTAGCTCAGACCGCTTGGCTTCATGCGCGGCCATATGCGTTTCATATTCTGCCGTCTTCGCCTCATTTTCAATTGCTTGGCTCAAACCTTCTTCTTTCAGTTTTTCGATTTCTTCCTCAAGCTCGCTTTGCTTATTTTGAAATACCTGAATTACTTTGGTTTGCTTCTCGATCTCAGCCTGAAAAGCTGCTTTGTTTTTTTCCAAATTCTTTAAGTTTGTTTCAAGCGCCTCTGTTTTTTGATTTGCTTTAATAGCAGCATCATTAAATTTTTCAAGAAGCCCCTCATGCGCTTGCTTTTGTTCACTATTTGCACTTTCCAAAACGCGGCTTTTCGCATTCCACTCTTGCTGTGCCTTGGCATTTCCTGCCACGACCTGAGATAACTGAGATTGCTGCTCCGCAAGTTGCGCTTGGTGAGCTCGAATAATATTTTTCTGTTCTTCTTTTAGACGTTGTCCCGACTGCTCCAGCTCGAGATGCTTAGCCTGGAAGGCTGCAATGGCGGCATCTTGCTTTATGCGATCATCTTCGAGGGCCCGCTTGTCCTTGCTGAGTGCGACTAATTGCAATTCAAGCTGATCGATCTTCGTTTGAAATTCTTTTGTTGAATAACTCTGCTGTCCAATCAAAGCCTCATGCTTTTGCTTCTGCTCTGCGCTCAGCGCTTTCAAAGAAAGCTCTTCCTCGCTCCACTTTTTATGAGCCTTCGCATATTCACTTTTCAATTCAGCAAAGCTTGTTCGCTCTTGTTTCAAAACTTGCTCAAGCTCGGCTTTCTCTGCTTCATTTTCTACAAGCTTCGCTTCGCTCTCTAACCCTTGCCTTAACCACTCTTCTTTCTGAAGCTTGATTTCGAGTTCAAGTTGATTTTGCTTGGCTTGTGCAGCCTCAAATGCAACCGCTTGCTGACTTTTCTCGATCTCAACCGCTTCTAATTGTTTTTCAAGCTTAGCTTTCGCCTGCTCAAGTGGCTCTAAGTGACTTTGCAGCTTTTCAATCTTCGCTCGAGCACCTTTTGTCTCTTGGTCGAATTGTTTCTTCTGAGCCTCATAAGCCTGCTTTGCCTCGAGGCTACTTTCTTCCCATTTCTGCTTCTGGGATTTCCATTCCACCTGCGCTCTTAAATGCTCATTCTTTATTTCGACAAAACCTGTTTTTTCATTTCCAAGCTCAGCCTCAAGCTGAGCTTGCTTCGCGGTAAGCTCGAAAATTCTTGTTTCCGTTGCCATTTCTAGCTTCGTCGCCGCTTCTTTGCGTTGGGCTATTTCCTGTTCTAGCTCATTCTGTTTCTTTGTGGCTCCGTGAATCTCGGCCTCGTGTTTAAATCGCATGGCTTCAGCCAAAGCAAATTTTTCTTCAAGTTCAATTCTCGCTTTTTCTTGCTGCGCTACTTTTTCTTCTAAGCTG
>JAYUZV010000080.1:0-4388 GCA_043751475.1 Chlamydiia bacterium | reverse complement strand
GCTTTTTCTTTATGGGTTTTTTCTTCTCTTTTTTCTTCTCTCTGCGGTATTCTGATATTTATACTTAACTTAACGCAAAACTTAGTTGGATGGTCATTATGAAGTTTCTAAAGACATTGATCGCACTCTCTCTTTCACTCTCTCCTCTATGCGCTAATGAGGTGCCTCCGGTTGGAACTCCGATTCACCTTTTGCTTAAACAGCGTCAGCCTGGTTGGCAAAATAGGGTATCGAGTCGTTTTGAAAATGGACAGCCTGAGGCCGTTCTCTTTTTTGATATTGGCGATGATGGCAGCGAAAACCCTTTAAAACAGGTTCAATACTACTCTTCTGGTCAGATTAAGGCTGAGATGGACCTTGTCTTGCTAAGTGAAGAGACTCCGGCAACTGTCGCTTGGCAGAATATGGCTGTACCGAACGGGGTCTCGGTTGCTTTTTTCCCAAGCGGCAAAATTGAGCGAGCCGGTTTCTATCGAAACGGTGTTCCTGAAGGAGAGCTACTTATCTACCATGAAAATGGAGAGTTAAAGGGCCTTTGTCATTTTAAAGAGGGAAAAAAAGAGGGAGCGATTCTCGCTTATTACGAGGATGGAGCAAAAGAGCGCGAGGCTAATTACCATAACGATCTTCTTGACGGAGAGATGTATGTCTACCACAAAAATGGGGTTAAGAGTGCGGAGATTTTTTATAAAGAAGGTCAAATTGATGGGGCGCTCAGTGAGTGGTATGAAAGTGGGGCTCTAAAGAGCAAATGTTTTTATCATGCGGGCCAGTTAGATTCTCAAGGTAAACAGCCTGCAGTTGCTCTTTATAATGAGGATTCACATTTGATAGAGGTGCAGGATTATCAGGATGGAGTACCAACAGGTGGTCATTACAAATACCATCCAAATGGAAAAGAGAGCTATAAAGTTCACTATAAACAGGGCAAAAGAAATGGCAAGGAACAGGAGTTTTCTGAAATTGGAAAACTGATCGGTGAGGGTGAGTATAAAAATGGAGTGCGCATCAATAAGCATTGGAAACAGAGCGCTAATGGACAGGCTCTCTACCTCGCTGAATTTGATAGCAACGGAACTCTTTTAAAGCCAATTCAAGAGTTTAATGAAGCAGGACAATTAACCAGTCAATACTCTATCAAAAATGAAAAACTAGATGGTTCATACAGCGAATGGTTTGACAATGGCAACTTGCGCGCAAGTTACAATTATAAAGAGGGTAAGTTAGACGGTGAGCAGAAAGAGTTTAGCGAAACAGGTGCTCAGCTTGTCGCGGCAAATTATGAAGATGGCCTTTTTAACGGGGTCTATCAAGAGTGGTTTAGCAATGGAAACCCAAAGATAGCGCTCCATTTTATTAAAGGAGAGCGCCAGGGCACCCATAAACAGTTCGCAGAAAATGGTGGGTTGCTTCTTGAAGAGACCTACAAAGAGGGTAAGTTAACAGATTGCCAGAAGCGCTTCCATGAGAGTGGAAAACCGGCCTATAGCGGGAAATATGAGTTAGGTAAAAAAACCGGGCTCCACCAAGAGTGGAATAAGAGCGGCGACCTTATTTTTGAGGCGACCTTTGAAAATGATCTGCCGAATGGGAAGCTGCGCTCTTCGTATAGCAAGGATAAACCGAAACTTTTTGTCGAGTTTAGCCACGGTCTTCGTAATGGCCGTGAAGAGGAGTATTTTGAAAATGGCAAAATGAAATTAAAGGCGAGCTATAAAAATGATAAACTCGACGGGCCTCTCGAAGGGTGGTATGACGATGGCCATCCCCACTTTATTAAGCAGTATGATAATGGCAAACCGATTGGCATGCATAAAGAGTACTTTCCGATTTCCCTTTCAGAAGGGGCCCTTCCTATGCGCCTCTCAGCGCTCTACCACTACAATAAGGAGGGTGATCTTACAGGAGAGCAGAAGACCTACTATCCAGCCGGGCAGCTACAGAGTCTGGTAACCCATGAACGGGGTGTTCTGCATGGACGTAAACAGCTTTTTGATGTCAAAGGAAAGGTTTCCCAAGAGGCATTTTATGAACATGGGAAACTGACGGGCCGTTATTATGAGTGTTCAAGCAGTGGTCAGGAATTTATCTACCAATATGAGAATAACCGCAAAAATGGACCGCACGAGGTCTATCTTACAGACCAGGCTGGCGTGCGCAAGTTACTTGCCGAAATGATCTATGTCAATGACAAATTACAGGGTGATTTGGTTGAATACGGAGCCATTGGAAAGAGTCGCTCTGTGACACCATTTATCGATGGAGTAAGAGAGGGCATTGCGAAGGTGTTTAATGAGCGCGGTATAGTAATCTTAGAAATCCCCTATGCTGCAGGTAAGAGAGAAGGGGTGGTGAGTGAGTACTATCCGAATGGCACATTAAAAAAGCAGCTAACTTTTGTGGCCGATAAACGCGATGGTCAGGAGATAGCCTTTTCCCCAAATGGAAAAATTTCAGGCAAATCTTATTACAAAAGAGATAAGTTAGACGGGGCTGTTCAAGAGTGGAATGAACATGAGGTTCTTATTTATGAAGCCCATTACAAAGAGGGTCTCAAAAATGGTGAGGTCAAGAAATATTTTGATAATGGCAAACCAAAGGTGATTCAACATTTTATCAATGATCAGTTAGATGGTGTGAAGAAGAGCTATGATGGCGAGGGAAAACTCTCTGAAACCCGTTATAAAATGGGTGAGCGTATCCATTAAAATCGAAAGGAAAAGCAGATCGTCTCGTAATATATACGCTACGAGACGATCTGCTTTTTTTTTATTACTTTTTTCTGCTCTGTCTCTTATTCAGGTAGGCCATTCTGCTCATTCTAGCCATTCGGTTACTGACGATATTTTGCAGGCATTTCCGCTTGTCTATGCACTTGGTGATATTATTTACCATAAAGATGGGGCTGGTAGAGTTGAACTGATAAAGGGAACGGGATCGGCTCTGGTCATCTCTACGGTTTTAAAGGTGACAATTAATGAAGAACGTCTTCGTGGTGGAGGATCTTCTTTTCCTTCAGGATAGACCACATTTGCTGCGGCACCGTCGGGTTTTGTACACAGACGTTATGGTCTTGCTATTCCGTACTATCTTGCAATAGCCGGTGCGATACTTGGTATTGGTGCCGCCTGTTTTTTTACAACTGCATTTGAAGTCAGTGCAACTCGTAAAGAGATCCGCCTCACTCACCACTTTTAAGCTGAAAGAAGAGCAGGCTAGATGGGCCGATGGTCCTTTCACGGGTTAGCACCAGACACTCCAGTTCTGGTAGAACAAATTTAGATTTGCTTTCTAGTTCAAGTATCAGTGTGCCGTTTGGTTTTAATAGGTTATTTTTATCGAGCAGCGAAAGGGTTTCTATATAGTAATTAAGATCTTCATAAGGGGGATCGGCATAGATGAAATCAAAGAGTTTCCCAGATTTATGAAAAGGGGCAATTATAGTGCGCACAGAAGAGGCGTGGAGATGCGCTTTTTCAGGGGGGATTTTGAGAGTTGTGACGTTGGTTTTCATTGCCGCAAAAGCAGAGCGGTCACTCTCGACAAAGGTTGCGCTATTAGCGTAGCGGCTCAGCGCTTCGATACCGATTGCACCTGTGCCGGCGAAGAGGTCGAGAAAATCACTCTCTTCAACAGAGCCCCCCAAAATATCGAAGAGAGCTTTTCGTACAATGCTGCTTGTGGGACGTGTTGTATCTCCTTTCGGAGAGGTGAGCAGACGACTTCTATAAAGACCTGCGATAATGCGTAAATTCATGAACTCATCCCCCTACTCAAATGCAATCAGATTTCCTGAGTGTTTAAATTGCTCCTTTGCCTTTTTAAGTGCTTGGAGGTCTCCTTCATTGATATAGAGGGGATATTGTAATCTGGCACAAGAGTCATTATAATTTTTTTCCACTTTTGTTCTATTTTCTTTGCCTTGATTAAGTGAAATAGTCTGTTTCAAATTGAGCCATTTTTCCCCATTTTTTGCTTCAATAAGAATCGTGAAATCTTCCAATTTTTCGGCACTTCCAATCAGTAGAAGCGGTTTTTTTAGACGCAAAGGTTCAAGCGTATTTTCATTTAAAAGAATTTTAGCAACAGCCCTATTATCATGCGTTAAAACATGGACAGAAAGGTCGCTTGCAAGAGGCGCTTGCAGACTGTCCACAAGCCGTACAAGTTTGCGAGGGAATGAGGCATAGGTGTCGGAATAGAGAAGCGATCCATTTGAAGAGGTGCTAAGTAGATCTAGTATAAGCAGCTCATTTTTTTCGCCAATAGCAGCTGTATAAAGGCTGGCTTTAGTGCCCTTTTTTTGTGAAAAGGTTTGAATGTAATGGTGGTCGCGCTCTTTAGAGTAACTCGATTTGCCGTCTGTTAAAAGAATAAGGGTATAGAGC
>JAYUZV010000079.1:0-3025 GCA_043751475.1 Chlamydiia bacterium | reverse complement strand
GAATGAGCTTGGCTGTGGGTTTTTAGAGAATGTCTATAAGCAGGCCCTTGCTATTGTAATGAGTGAAAAGGGCCTTAAGGTCCTGGTCGAACAACCCTTTGAAGTAAAATTCCGCGAATCTGTAATCGGGAATTATGTTGCTGACCTGATCGTCGAGAATTTATTTGTAGTTGAACTCAAGCACTGCAAAACTTTACTTTCAGAGCATCAAGCTCAACTGATCAACTATCTTAAAGCCTCAAACCTGCCTCATGGTTTATTGATCAATTTTGGGAATGCAAAACTAGAATATAAACGCCTGTACCATCCAGACAAATTCGCTTTGCATATCTAGGGCGGCACACCACTCCGGAGGAGCGGACTTTCGCTAGCGAAAGTCCTACGAACTTCTTATCCCTTCCCTTATCCTCGCCTTATCCTACCCATCCTGTATCCCGCCAATTCCTCTTGCTTTCTTACTTTCTTTCTTACCTTCCTTTTTATCCCTTTCCTTATCCTCGCCTTATCCTACCCATCCTGTATCCTGCTAATTCCTCTTGCTTTCTTACTTTCTTTCTTGCCTTCCTTTTTATCCCTTTCCTTATCCTCGCCTTATCCTACCCATCCTGTATCCTGCTAATTTTCTTTCTTGCCTTCCTTTCTTATCCTTAACTGTCCTTGCTTCCTAGACCACCTCCGGAGAGCGAAGAGGGGGGTTGCATATTTTTTTTGAATGGGGTAACCTTGCAGCGAGTTTGGCGTGAGGGCATTCATTTATGGCGGCAGCAGTAACATACGAGGGGCGGCTAGCACAAATTGGCGTCCAATTAGGCTCGGCTGCTGAAGCAAAAATTTCACGCGCCATTGCGCTAAAAACACCACAAGCCACCTGCTGCGCAAAAATCATCTACTTCATACTCAGAATTGCCAACTGGTTTTTTGGCCTTTGCTGCTGCTCGCGCGAAAATCTGGCCATTAACTCCCTCCTGTCCCTCTCCGGCAACGACAAAGCAAAAGCGAAAGAGTTCTATACCGAGCTGCTTACCCTAAAACTTGCAGCACTCACAGCCCCACCCAAAATCACCCCTCCCCCAAGAAAAGAGCCACCCCCTTCCCTAACCGATAGACACAATCAGACAACCTTTTTGTTAAATCAACTAATCATCAATATCTCGATATCATTCGATTACAATTCGCCCGATAAAATTCTCGAAAAAGTTGCAGAAAAGGCCTTTGCTTCAAACATCTCTTCTTTTACTCAAAGGTCCCTCTCTGATTTGGTGAAAGAGATCGTAAAAGAGATTTGCGGGGAAAAATTACAAGCCGTTGACATCGATCCTGATACCGGAGATCCCACCCATTCAGCGAGTTTTAAAGTCCCAACTCCGGAAATTCTATTCCCACAAAAAATTACTCTTATCGGAGAGGGCAATTGTATTATCTCCGATTACGACCAGTTTCTGCTAAATGTGGCTGATTTGGCGATGCGGACAGCGTTTGAGCCCTATCTGCTTAGCTCGTTTAAGAAAGATAGCCTGACAAAAGATGAAGCTATAGAAAAGTTTAAAAGAATTCCTAAGCGACACCAGATTGACCTGGAAGATTTTAAAGACAAACTTGATAAATTCACGAAAACAAAAGCGGGCAAATAGTCAAAAATTTCTTGTCCCCTTTGCGCGCCTTATGTAGAATTAGCAACTCACGAAATCAATTGCAGGTAAAATATGACACTAGAAATCAACGGTACAACAGACTACGCAGCTACCCTTAATCTTCTTGGCGATGCTGCACAAGCAAAAGTCGCTAAGTATGCGGCCCTCCACGCTCCATCCCCTGCCGAATACCCAGAAGGTGCCGGTTGCCTAGTAAAAACCCGCGTAAATCTAATGGCCACTGTCTGCTTTATTGGCAGACTAGTCCTCAAAGCCCTCGACCTATTCAAGATTATTTTCAATTGCTGCGCCTGCCTCTCGTTCCTACACAGCCGCACACATGCAGCAAGAGTTGCCCTAGCAAAAGACCCTCAGGTCGTCGAACAGTCAAAAACACCAAAAGAGAAAATGGAAGCCGCCACCAAATTCCTCATGGACCTCATCGCCCGCAAAGGCGCTCTCATCACACAAGACCCACCAAAAGTCTCCCTCTGGGACAACTTCTTCAATGAGGTTCTTTCTACATTTGTAACACAAACCTCAGATACAGGTGGCTGGGAAATCGTTGGCGATGCTTCTGTTAAAACAGCTGACGCGTTTGCGAAGATGAAGGAAGAGATCAAAAAAGCAGTTGCTGAGCTAGTGGGTAGTGAGACGTTTGATCGCACAGCACTAGAAACAGAGCTTAAAGCAAAAGCAGAAGCGGAAAAAGCAGTATCTGGAAGAGAAGAGTCACTACTTCCAGAAACCGATTCAGCGTCTGCGGCTTCCTCTGCTGGCTTCTTCGCCTCGATACTCGCTTTCTTCTCCGGCCCAGAAAAACCCACAGAAGACGAGCAGGATGATCTATGCGAGATACTGACCTCTGCAGTTGCAACAACCTTTGTAAAACCTGAATTCCAAAAACATGTAGATGCAGTTAAAAAACTGATTAGTGAAAAAGGTAAAGGTTACTTTACCAAAGCAGATTGGAATCAACATACTGAGGATCAGCAAAATACTTATAAAAATAGCCCTGAAGTTTGTAAAGCTGCCCGCGATGCTGCACCTGGGTTCTCATCAGAAAACCTAGCAATACAAATAAATAATCTATTCCTTGAGCATGCAATCAATGTAGTAGTGAAAGAGATGCAAATTAATATTGCTGAGGAAATTAATTCTGACCAAGAAATAACATTCACTCAAGATGAGTGGAATACGGCTGTTGAAGAAGCAACCAGAACTCTTATGGGTTGCATACCTAAAAACATCACTAAATCAGAAAAAAATAAGACTAAGATAAAGAGTACATTGGCAGCAAGACTTGCTGCTGAGATCAACCCTCCGATGGAAAAGGAAGAGGCTAAGCCCGATTCTGATCCTGTGGCTATTTAAGCCAGAGTGACTGATAGAGT
>JAYUZV010000078.1:0-6839 GCA_043751475.1 Chlamydiia bacterium | reverse complement strand
GTAGACGTAGAGTCTGCCGAGTAGGTCATACTTGTCACGGCTTGGGTTTACAAGTGGAGTAATGGCAACAAGCTCACCGACAGGCTTTCCGGCGTAGAGAAGGCGCGTACCGATCGAGATCTGGTTGATATTTGAAAATCTGGCATAGAGAGTCTTTTTCATGTCACCAACTGTTGGCCTTAGAAAAAGAATCATGCCGATCAGTAGCGCAGATCCAGCAATAACAAAAAGGCCGATGAGAAGGTTTTTTGTTTTATCACCCATTTAGGTTTCTCCGCAGCTGCTCTCTATTTTCGGGTAGTAACCTTTGAAAGGCTTTAATTAGATCATCATCAACCTGCATAAACTTCTCGGGTTCAGATACGTATAGGATTTTCCCATCTTTGTGAAGCCCAAGTTTGTCGGCAACAGTATAGGCCGAGGCGATGTCGTGGGTGACCACAATGCTTGTGGCGCCAAGTTCTTTCTGTGTTTTGCGGATCAGCTGGTTAATTTGGGCTGAGGTGATCGGGTCGAGACCTGTTGTGGGCTCATCGTAGAGGATAATTTTTGGTTTGTAGGCGATTACGCGTGCCAAAGCTGCCCGTTTTTTCATGCCGCCAGAGAGCTCTGATGGGCTCTTGCTGTTGCTTCCAGATAGATCGACCATGGCGAGCGATTCATTGACTCGCACTAAAATTTCAGCCTCGCTATAGGGCATTCCCGTCTCTAGATTTCCATGCTCTTTTAGGTGAAAACCGGTGTTTTCTTCAAGGCTCATCGAGTCAAAAAGGGCGCCCCCTTGAAAGAGCATCCCCATTTTAGAAATCGCCTGAAAGAGCTGTGCCCCATTAAGTTCAGAAACGCGCGCGCCATCGATCTCGACGTAACCGCTGTCGGGCTTTGTAATGCCCAGAATATGCTTGAGCAGCACGCTCTTCCCAACCCCAGATCTGCCTAAAATAACAAGTGTTTCGCCATCTGGAATATCGAGGTCAAGATTTTGCAATATAGAGGTTTTTCCAAAGCTCTTGCAGAGATCTCTAATCTTAATCATGGAATAAACCTCCTGATATAAGAGCCAAAGACGTTGAGTCCAATTGTCATAAAAAAGTTAATAATCAGCACAGCACAGTAGGTGATTACCACGCATGAGGTTGTTGCTTTCCCTACGCCTTCTGCGCCGCCTACCGTCTTCATTCCTTTGTAGCAAGCTGTTGTCATGATAATAATTCCGAAAATTAGCGCCTTTGATAGGCCTGTGAAGATATCAAATATCTGGAGTTGTTGGGGAATCGGATCAAAGTAGGAAGATGGGGACATAAGAAAGAAATATACCGAAATCAGGTAGCCGCCCATAACACCCATGAAAACCGAATAGAGCGTGAGAAAAGGCATCATAAAAATACCGGCAATTAGGCGCGGCGCGATGAGGTAGCGGTTCGGATTGACAGACATCGATCTAAGCGCGTCGATCTGCTCTGTCACTTGCATGGTGCCAAGTTCCGCGCACATCGACGCTCCGACGCGACCTGTTACCATAAAAGCTGTCAGTACAGGCCCAAGTTCTGTCATCATTGCCGCTGCAACCATTAACCCGGTAACGCTTGCAAGTCCTTTATCTGATAGCTGGTAGAACGATTGTGCGGCAAGGACAAGCCCGGTTGAGGCTCCTGTAATCGAGACAACGAGAAAAGAGGAGACCCCGATGTCATAGAGCTGTTTTACGACAAGGCGCACGCTCGGAGGCCTTTGAATGGTGGCAATAGCCGTATCGATAATCAGAGAGACATACTCGCCGATGGCATAGATAAAGCTACCTTGTGATTCAAGGAATACCTTTAAGGGAGAGGGCTTTAGAGTTTTCTCCTTCATGGCAGGGTCTACTTTCTATTAAACTTTTTTTCACAATAGCCGTTTTTAAATAAAAAATGCAATAGATTTGGCTGGTTAATTTAATTAATATGTTTAAATGAATGCAATTAAGTGATATAATTAGGCGTAAATTATTCGGTTATTTTTTTATGAGCGCTATCGGTGCACTATCCTCCGCGTCAAATTTAGGGTGGAACCCGCCTATCCCTGAGACTCCTATTATTCCCTTTCACGATCCGAATAGTATTAAAAATTTTTCTAAATTTGGCGTTTGGGACCACCGCGTTTTACTTCTTAAAATTCTAGTTGTTATACCTATTATTATCACGCTCGGCATCTTCCTTTATCGTGTCTATAAAGATCCCGAAAGCATGAAGGTGGCAGCTGCCAAATTAAAAGATTTTTTTGTCACCACCTTCTGCAAAGGGGCGGACGAAACTCCGGAGGCTTACGGATCGCGTCTTGGGGCTACGATATGCGGCACTCTTTTTGTGGCTACTCTTGTCGCAGGGGCCGCAGCTGCAGCATTTATTTTACTGCCAGAGATGCTCGCTATTTCATCTCTTCTATGTCTGATATTTGTGGTTGTAAAGGGCTACCAGAACAGAGGGGCGATTAAAGCAAAATTTGCCAGCGCCATTTTATGGACAAAAACAGCCTTTGTAGCACAAAAGGACGAGACACCTAGTGAGAGAAAAAAACGGATTTTAAAGAATACCGCCATCATCTCGGGGATAGTCTTCGGAGTTCTTGCTATTATTGCCATCGGCTTTTATATCCACCACCTTGTTGCCATTGCATCATCTGTCTACGGGATTGTGGACCATCTTCCCCTTCAAATTCCTCTGGTGGTGGTACTCGAATATCTTGCAATTGCTACAGCACACTTCTACAAGGCCTACAAAGCCGCTAAAAATGGCAAAAAAGGGGAGGCGATCTTTCATATTATTGCCGGTATACTTGCAATTGCCTTTCCTATTGTTAATGTCTGCTGCTTTCCAACTGAATTTAGATTGCACCATGTGGTTATTGGCCTGCTTTTTATGCTGGTTCCAGCTCCTGGTTTGCAATTTCTTGGCAGTATGATGGCCGCAGACTCTTTCCTTTATGGTGCTAGCCCATCACGTGGATTCTATGAAATTTTGCGGACTAAAGGCCCGCATCCAAAACTTTATCTTCACCTTCATTCCTATGATTTAATGAATCTAATTGTTAATAACTTTGCTCTTATTTTCCTCGTCTACACAATTGCGACTCTCTTCCACTGGACCATCAATCATTGGCTTGAAGAGCGCGCCAAAAAGAAGGCGATAGAGGCCAAAGAACTTCAAAATAAAAATGCTCTCCAAGAGATCGAGATGACAGATCTTAGTAAAACAAAATCACCCAAACCCAAAGAGGAGTCCGTTTAGGCTGGGTCTTTTGCTTGTTTTCAGATATCTATAACTCCTTGCGCATGTGGCGTTTAATCACCTTTTTTTTTACCACCAAAGAGAAGAGAGAGAAGAGTGAGGGCTTCGCTATTTTTACACTTTTTCATGATATCTACCTCCTGCCAAGGGCAGGAAGCAGATCGTAAAAAACGTAAGAAAGGCGAAGCCCTCACTCTTCTCTGTGGTGGTAAAAAAAGGTGATTAAACGCCACATACGGAAAGAGCTAGAAAAACAAGCTTAAGTACTCCATTTAATGCTCTTTTACCAAGTTAATGGGCTCTGTGGTGAAAAAACGACTTAAGGGTTAGTAGTTGTAGTTCCATTTGAGGGTGAATTTGCCCTCTTCTTCCTCTTGCGTTTCGGCTTGGAAGGTGAACCCCTTCTTCAGCTCGACCTCAACCATCACCTGCGAGTCGCTTGCAGTGCGCGAGAGGGTGACCATCACACCATCTACTAAGTACTTGCCGATATGAACCGATGTCTCGTCACTATCGCGCGCGCCAGGCACAATAATCAGCTTATCAATACCTAGGTTTTTGCGGATGAGCTGTAAAATATCCGGGCCAGAATTACCCGCCAGCGATACGATAATTGGCGCCAGCTGCACAGCTTGCAAAGGGGTAATTTCGGAAAGATCTTTGTTAAATAAGATGTGCGAGAGGATAGAACCTGTCGGCATATAAGGCGATGAGGTGAAGGTTAATTCGGGCGAAAATAGAGGTCCGCTGTAGTTGATTTGAATGATTACATCGTGCAATTGCAGCACACCTTTAAGCGAGATATAGGCGCCATCTTTAATTTTGTCTGAAAAGGTGATTGTTCCTTCGGTGAGTTGGAAGGTTTTTGAGCCGAGGTGGTACTCGCCCTTAATCAAGGTGCATTTACCTACTGCCACTGGGTTTTCAGCTGTTCCTTTAAGAGCTAGCTGGCCGCGCCATTCGGAGGTTAGTCCATTGCCGCGCAAGTAAACTCTATCGCGGGCTAAAAGTTTTATATCTAGATTTAAGGGGTAGAGCGGATCGGCGCTCACTTGATCGAGTTGTAAATCGTGGGGTGGAAAGAGAAATTCCACGGGGAGCACATCGATTTTTGCTGGCAGTTTCTCTGGAATTTCAAGTTCGGCAATGGTCGATTTAACCGTTCCAGATAGTGTGGCATCTTGGCTGTCACCCAAGAGTCTTACCTCACCTGAAAAGCGCGTTTTAATTGTTTCCAGGTTAATTGTCTGCAAATTAGCAAGACGTGTAAGTAGGTTAAATGGGTAGTTTTTATCTGGCGCCAGCTGTAAAAACCCCTTTGCTGAAAGGGCGCCCGATTTCTGGTCGAAAGCAGAGAATTTTTTGATCTCGATGGCGCTCTTTTCAGCTACTACAAAAGCACTGATCTCATTAAATTCTGTCCCTGTATAGTAATTTTCGTATAGCCCCTTATCTAGATAGATTTTACCGCTTAGGTGGGGGGTTTCCAGGGTGTTTGATAGCGTCATTTCGGCCGATAGCAGCCCTTTTACTGTGTGGGCGCCAATATCGATGAAATCGAAGAGCTCTTCGATATAGCCGTCAGCGGCGAGTTTGGCGGAGATCTTCTGGTCTTGCGGCAAAGCAACCTCAAAGGGAAAGGTGTACAGGCGTATCGGAATGGTTGCTGTAAGGTCAAAAAATTGATCGCCTATCGCTTTAATGCCGGTAATGAGTTGAAGATGGCCAGAGCTGAGGGCTGCCGATAGATTTCCGCGTAGTTGTAGCCCCTTTTTCTCATCAAATTTCTTAATCAGTAGGTCCGCAAGGATAAGGTTTAAGGTGCCTGTTTGCTCGCTGCCGCTAAGAAGAAGCTCGCCTCGCATACTGGCTATACCCTGAATTAAAATATCTGGAAAGGGTGCGAAAAAGGGTGCCAGTGGAAAGTTGGTGCCCTCTATTGCAAGGGCTGTTTTTTCTGGAGTAATATCTCCATTAATTTGAAAAAACCCTCTGCTGGAGTTGATGCGCAATCCTTCTACCAATAGCTTTTTAGGGCTAAGAAGAAGGGTTGACTCTTTGTGGAGCTCAAACTTTTCGTCCATGTAGCGGGCCGAAAGCGTTTTAAGGGTGATACTCTGCCCCTGAAGAGCCTCTATTTCTCCGCGCGTTTTGAGATAAAATGGCTCTCTGTCGTAGCCGGCAATCGAGATGTCAAAGGTGGTGCGATTATCTTCGCGCGCGAGTTCAATTCTTGTCTTTTTTAAGGGGATACTCCTCCACGATCCTTCGGGAGACGATAGTGAGAGGGTGTAATTAAAGGAGGGATCTGTGGTCGCAAAACGGGCATTTAATTCAAGGGATCGCTCTATAAAATCGTCGATCTCTAAATAGCTACTGGCAAGTGAGAGCTCACCTGTTCCATCATCTGAGAGATGGAGGTTTGCGCCAATTGATCCGCGCACGCTGTGCGCTTTCAGGATTGGAAAAAAGGGGGATAGCTCGGCAATTGCCGGAATATTTGCATATAGATCTCCGATAGATGTAAACCTCTCTCGATCGATTGTAAGCCTGCCCATAAGCCTGCTTTGCCCAACTTTACAGAGAATCTTTTCAAGGCAGAGACTCTCTTGATTCAAACTAAAAGCAATTCCAATATCCGCCGGTATTGAGGGGCCACTACTTATTACAGAAAAATTTCCACTCCACTTGTTGTGGTCGCATTGGGCCGTTAAATTGCCGGTGGCGCCATCGCTAAATGGAATCTGCTCTATAAACAGATTTTTACTTGTAAGTGTCAGGTGAGCGCTATTTTCGGCAAGCTCGCCCTGGCCGGAGATCGAGCCATCTAGATGGATCGGCAGGGGCAGAAGGCTCAATTTTGGCAGCGTAAAAAGAAACGAGCCAGACTGTGGTTTAAAATCAGCGCTTAAAAGCGCTTCAGCTTTTAGGATAAGCAGAGGGCTTTTAAGCGAGAGGCCTGCCACCTCGATAGCGCCATTTGCGTGGAGTGAAAGGGTCGATTCGAGCGAAAATGGGCGGTCAAATTGAGCGACAATCGGAAACGCCATTTTAAAGACTTTGGCATCGATATGGCCGCGTAGAGGTTTAGAGTGGATGGTGCGGTCGCTATTTAGCAGGGCTTTCCAGGTCGTTTCTGGCCCCTCTAGATGTGCTGAAAAGCGGATGTTGGGAGATTCTGTTAGTTCAACAAATGGGGCAATAGATGAGCGTTCTTTTAATGCCATCGAAAGACTGACCTCAATGGTTTTTGCTCTCTTACTTTTTGAAAGGAGCATTTCCAGACTGTTTTCCGGTTTTACAAAATCGCGGAGGTGAAAATCGAGCTCAGAAAGCAGGCCATCTGACTTTAGCTGCCCACTTGCATAAAGTGTGTAGACGCAGCTCTTACCGCTCTGTAAGTTGATGCAAGTAATGGATTTTGCGTGCAATTCATTAATGCGCACGCTCTTTTTAATAGAATTCTGTGTGGGTTTTTTAATTTGATCTAAATTGAATTTAATTAGGGTTTTACCGATTTCAATTTTAGAAAAAGAGAGCGTCCCAAAAAAGAGGGGCAGAGGGTTAAATGAG
>JAYUZV010000077.1:0-8673 GCA_043751475.1 Chlamydiia bacterium | reverse complement strand
CCATTTTCTGGAAGGAGTTTCTCTAATGAGGCGTAGATATTTGATGAAGAAAAAAGAGAGCCATGACTCTGCTGAATTAAAAATTGCTCAGCATCTTTAATTGTTTTTTTAGAGACATTAAGCCCTGTCTCACTCATCTTTTTGACTGTTTTATCAACAAAAACAATATTGAATTTATCGCCTTCTTTCAGTGCACCAAGGGCTTTTTGTACCGCCTTTTTAAAGGTTGTAAAGCGATGTTTATTTACACTATTAGACCTGTCGATAATGAAATAAAAAACTTGAGGAAGCCGAGGTGTAAGAGAGCCGAGTTCGGCATTTAAGGAGAGCGTAAAGAGGTAGCCTTCGCCATCCGGGTTATGGGCCCATTCGCTAGTTACAGCAAAACAATTAGCTTTTTCGACCGCTTCAATTTTTTCAGGAAAATGGTAGCTTTTCATAGAGAGGGTCTGTTCGACGGGACAGAGATTCCTCTCTTGCTCAATAAATGGAGTGGTCCCTTGAGCCAAATCGATCTGTTCAAGACTCTCATCACCTCGTATTTCAAATCCACCCATCTCTATCGCTTTAGAGACAGGGGGTAAAAGAGCGGGCAAGCCGGCTAGCAGCTCATCCGCTTTTGTCTGTAGCTCCACATCTTCTAAATTGCCAAGGGCGTTCTTTTCCTGCTGGGGAGCTGGTGGTTCAAGAGGGGTGCAGTTCACAAGTGCTTTATTCATGCGCTCTAAGGGGTCGGAAGAGGGCATCGCGAGGGTGTTTTCATGGTAGATAGAGGTTTCAAAAATGGAGGGGTCCTCTTCTGCGAGTATATTTGTGAGAGTTAAAGCGCTTTGCACAAAAGGATCTTCAGTCCCTTTTTTTGCTATTTCCACTGATCCTTGCCCTGCAAGTGCAGCAGTTTTTTCAAAAAACTCTTTTAGATAAGTACGCGCAACCGGGGTTTTATCGATAGGTTTTGCAGAGGTAGGAAGAGATGTTAAAATTGCTAGATGCACCGAAAGCGAGATCAGCAGGCACGCGGCTGCTGTTTTTTTTGGGTGGTCCGAGGTGAGCATATAAAGAGAGTGTAAGAGGTTTTTTCTCATGAGTGATTAATCCTCTCAAGGCCCTCAAATGCTTGTTTTTTTAGATAGGGAGTCATCCCCTCTTTTTCTTCAATAAGCTCATTAAATAGCAGTAGCGCCCGGCTTTCAAGCAGTTCTGCTTTACCTAAATTCATCTGCGCTTTTTCTTTTAACATTTCAAGACGTGTAATTTCAGCATCGATATACTTCATGTAATTTTTGTAGAGCCTATCTTTTTCTGGATAGTTTTTCCGAGCAGCTAAATACTCTTTGGCGATCAGGTCGTCTTGTGATAGATAATCCTCTTGAATACGCCGCAGAAAAAAGAGAGCTCGCTCCACTTGATATTTAGGCTCTGAGAGTCTGGTTCTGATCTCGGCATACTCAAGTGCTGCCTCTAAATGGAGAGGTTCTGTCTGAAGGTTTTTTCTAATTTGCAAATCTTTCAGGACGCCAAGAATGGGGGTAAACTTTTCGCTCTGCTCTAGGTGACCGCCTTCTACTAGTTGTGAGAAGAGTAAACGTGCACGCTGTAGTTCGGCTGCTGCTGTGTAATAGGTGGGTGATAGATTGGAAAGAGTGATTAGATCGCTGTATAGAGACAGCGCTTTTTTTGCATCGCCAAGTTCCTCATAGCAGTGGGCTAGTTCAAAGGCAACATAAGGAGCATTTTTCCACGCAAGTGCAGAGTTTTTATCCTGCGTTTTTTTTAGCTGTTCAAGCAGTGCAGCCCTCTCTTTTAGGGCGCCGCTCTCTTTTAAATAGGCTGCAAAAGCAATCGCATCGCCTTCAAGAAAAAGTGTTTCGCTTGTAATTACCATATCCTCATTATCACTCTTTAGTAGATAGGTATAAAGTCGCTCTAGGCGTTCTTTTGCAAGAATTTCCTCTCTTTTTTGCATGTAATACCCAGAAAGCCAGGAGATGTTTTCCTTTTTAATAGTGTCAGGATTAATTTCAAAGGCTATAAATAGGTGGTTAGCTCCCAAATCAACCAATGCAGCACTCTCTTCTTTAGGGCGATCTTTTGAGAGCGCTAGGTAGGAGTTATAGAGCTGTAGGTGAATTTTTTCATCTGACTTATAGCTCTTGTTTTGCTCAAATGCAAGAAGTGCGTGATCGACGAAAAGGCGGTGGTTTTGGCAACTTTTAAGTGCACAGATACCAACTAGTAGATTCGCACTCGCCCTATCCTCACTCTTTTCAATTGGGCACTCTAGGTAGTGATTAAAAGCAATTGCGGCCTCTGCAAACTTCTCTCTTTCATAAAGCGATTTAGCCAGTAGCAGCTTGTAATGCTGCTCGTCTTTTGTCTCTACGTACAATCCGCTTTGAATGAGTCTTTCTAGGTCGAGTATGAGCCGATCTTTTTTTTCTTGGAGCGCTTCTGGAGCTACATCTGTGAGCTCTTGCAGGGAACATGTAATAATCTGTGCAAAGGCGATTGGAAGCTCTTTTGCCTCTGGAAATTCAGCAACAAAGCTGAGGAAAATCTCACGCGCTTTTGCATTTTTTTTGTTTTGTAAAAGGACTGTTCCATAGTCATAGATAAAGGCCTTGCGATTTTCGTGGTCGGGAAAATTTTGTAAAATCAATTGCAGCACTTCTGCGGCCTTTTCTCCTTCCCCTTTTTGGATACAAAAATGGGCATGGGCAAATAATACATCTGGCAGCTCGCGACTTTTTGGGAACTTAGTTTTGAATCTCTCGAGTAACCCTTCAAATGCCTCGCTGTCACCCTCTTTTTGCGCATAATTCATCAGCGTAAGGAGGGCCGATTTAAGCTGAGCGGTCTCACGCTGTTCTTTAGCAAGATAGATGTTTAATAGGTTTTTTGTTTGTTCAGTATGTCCCAGTGCAGCATGTGCCCTTCCGATGTAGTAATCCAGTAATTTTTGCTTTTCTTCTGGCAGAAAGCTCGAAAGGGCATCGCGCTGTTTAATAATCTCATCATATTTGCCACCTTGAAAGAGCAGGAGCATTCTCTGGTAGGCTGCTACACCCATTTTGTCACCTTTAAGCTCGCAGGTGGTTTTAAGAGTCTGTTCGGCGGCATCAAGGTCGAAGAGGTATTGGAGTTGGGCCGCTTGCATCAGAAGCGCTTCTGCTTTTTCTGGATGTTTTTTTGCGAGGTTAATATAGAGATCTGCTGCTGCTTTATTTTCACCGATTATTTTTTCAATTTCAGCAAGGGGAAAAAGGAGGTAATCGGCCTCCCCTTCTGATATTAGAGCCAGGTAGAGCGGTTTTGTTTTTTCTGCAAGTGTCACACGATCTTCTTGCTTGCTGCTCATTTGCAATTTGCGGAAGTGCGATTCAGCAACTAAAAGGCGGCTATTGACGGGAAGAGAAGGAGTAATTGTTTCATATTTCTCAGAGAGTTCAATAACGCTTTGGTACTCCTTCAGTTCAAAAAAACAGTAGAATCTATTTTGCAGGGTGCTCTCTATAAAAGGGGTTGTAGAGATCTTCTCGTAGGTTACAGCGGCTTCCAAATAGGCCCCTTCTTTGAAATAGATATCGCCGAGCATCGCATAGAGGTGGTCGCGCACAGCCGACTCTTTATGGCCGTTTAGAAAGCCTTTAATAAGAGATTTTGTTGCACCATAATCGCCATCTTTCCAAAATTCGGTGATCCGTTTAATCAGAAGGGACTCATCGCTTGTTAGGGGAAGTGGCTCATCTGAGAAAGCGTTTACTGTACCGATTAAAACGCAAAGCGAGAGAAAGAGATGTCTGCGCATTTTTAAAAAATCCTAGAGAATATCTCTCTTGAGTATACAAACGATTGCTTATTTCTCAACTGATTTCAGACGAGATTTTTTTGAAAACATTTTACAATTTCACACGCTTTGGTAAACTGATATTTTAAAACTTTATTTGACAATTCTAGGAGTTCTATTTATGGGCCTTTTTTTTATCCTTCTCTCTGGACTTTTCATTTCGCTTTCGAACTTCTCCATGAGACGTAGTATTGATGCGGGGGGAAGCACGAAAGGTTTTTTCATGATTCAATCGGTTTTTGTCTTTCTGATTCTTCTTTTTCTTCATCCGGTTCAAAGTGGAAATTATTCTTGGAGCCACTCTATGGGTGCTTTTGGTGTTTTTGGCGGAGTGATTTTAACCCTTCTTATGATCTCTCTAGGGAAATCGCTTCAATACGGCCCTCCAGGGCTTACCTTTGCGGCGCTTAATGCCTCATGCGTGGTGCCGATTCTTTTTATGCTCTATTTTTGCGGATTTGATTATGGTTATGTCTACGACTTTTGGAGTGGATTTGGATCGATATTAGTTCTTGTTGGTCTTTTTTGGGCTGGTTGGGCAACCAAGCTCGGTAAAAATAAGACTCTCTGGGTTGGTCTTGTTCTGACCGCTTTTTTTACCCATGTTATTTTCTTATTGCTTATGGAATGGCGGGCTCTTTTTATCGGCTATCCATGCGCAAAGGGGTTCTTAATTTCATTTACACCTGAGGATATCGATAGCCAGTGGTTTTTACCGATTGTTTATGGGGTTGTTACTCTTGCACAGACAGCGATTTTTATTCGGGAGAGGCGTAAGCCGAACAGCGGCGAGATAAAATTTGGTCTTTTTGGTGGAGTGCTTCAAGGTGTGGGAACTTTTTTTCTCATGCGCGCAACAGAGGTTGCAGGTCCCCTTGAAAGAGCGATGCTCTTCCCGATCTATTCGGTTAGTATTATTATTATCTGCAACCTATGGGGTAAGTGGGTCTATCAAGAAAAGGTCAATTGGCTTGCCAATGGGCTATGCGCTATTGGTATCCTGGTTGGTACCATCAATTGGGGCTCTCTATTTGCTTAAACACCTTCATCAAGCGCATACTCTTCGCTTGAAAGAGCGTGGTAGAGTGCAATTAACATCTCGGCACCCTGATCTTTAGCGCGCTTTAACTCCTCGTAAATTTGGAGACCCTTTGCGCTCATCCCCTGCTCAAAATAAAGGGCGCCAAGTCTAAAGAGCGACTGAAGGTTTTTGGGGTTGAGCTGACAGATCAGCTCATATTCGCGGATCTCTTCATCTGGTTTTTCTAAATCGCGGTAGATCGAAGCCATCTGCTCGTGTACCCAGAGCTCTTTTGGTGCAAAACGGTCGATAATTTTATACTCTTCAATGGCGCGCATGGCCGCTTTTTTAAATTTAGCTCCCATCTGCTCAGAGTCGTACTCTTTCGGTACCCAGGGCAGAATTTGGCCGAAGCTCTGTTTAAAGGGTGACAGATAGTTGTGCGATACCTTTCGGTAGCCATTTGCTAGTGCTGCATGGGCTTCGACATCAACGGGCCTAGTCTTGACAAGCTGGATAGATTCTTGAACAGCAACAAAGAGAAGCATTTCACGCATTTTCATTGCATCTTTCCAGTGCATGTAGCAGCTAAATTTTTGTAGTAGGCTACCCATTGTTTCGCTCTTTCTGCCAAATTTATAGAGCTGGTACTCGATCAGATGGAGTTTAGATACAAGATGGTAGAGTGCATGTGTCAGAGCTGCTGGTTCGCTATTTGGAACAATTTTTTTACACTCTTCAATATAGTGCATCCGAATTTCGGCCATTTGACTTGGCTTTTTAGCATTTATATATAGGCGAATTGAGAAGAAAGAGAAACCAGTAAGAAAGAGCGCGCCAATCGCGTAGGCGATCAGCGATGAGGATGAGAGGAGAGGAAAAAAGAGGAGCGTAACAAAAAAAAGAGACGAGAAGAGCAAGAGGAAACCGATATGAAACTTGGCCGAATTGTGGCAGAGTGTGGAAAAGGTGTTTACGGCTCCGAGAGCCTGCTCGTGCATCCGGAGCTCAAAGTTTGCTCCCGCGCTAGTCTGCTTAGGGTTTTGATTTTTTGTCTCTGTTTCGCTGCTCATGTTTAATAGGGTGAAGAAAAAGTTCTTATCTCCTCCTATGATGAAGCTATTCCAAAAATTTGGGAAGTAAAAAGAGGGTTTTCACCCTCTTTTTTTCCTCTATTATGCGGATGTCGCATTTTGACTTAGCCATTTGTATAGGCCACGGCTAGTTTTGCCGTTGTTTTTTAATTCATCGAGGTCGCTTTTGGCAAATCGGCTACCTGTTACATTGACAACATCCTGAACGCGCCTATCTGAATAGCCGGCACCTTTTAGGTTAATAATATCCTGTTTATTCAGATAATCTTCAGCACGAAGAGTTTTCTGTGCTCGTCTGCGCTCCTCATTAGTTTTAATTTTTGCATATGTGTCTGGCGCTGAGTCTTTTATCGCCTTAACCTCATTCTGATCTAGAAATGCGCCAATTGTCCCGCCAGTCAAAACACCAATAGCAGCTCCGCCAAAGGCCCATGGCCATCCCCCTGCAAGTCCCCCAATAATAGCGCCACTACCACCGCCAAAAAGAGCGCCTGTTTGCATGTTAGTTCCACATCCGCTGAGAAATAGTGATGGGAGCAGGAGTGTTAATAGTAAGTGTTTCTTTTTCATATTGGTTACTTTTTTAACTTTTTAATTATATCATCTGGTATTGGGCCAATTAGCGCTTCGGCCTTTGTTTCACTGAGTTTAGGACAGTTACTTCCGTACCAACTTACAAATTCCTTTTTTGCCTTAGCCAGCTGGTTTTTTCGACCGTTGTACTTTTCAAGAGTTCTTGACCATTGATCGACAAGGCAATCGGCATTGTTGCAATCGTTACAGGATTCGTCACGCTGTTTTTTGGTGCGCTCATCGTTATCTTGAGCTGAGCCAATAACAGCGCCGCCTAAAGCGCCAATACCAGCACCGATAGCCGCTCCACGTACATCACCCCCAATAAGGCCACCTAAAATGGCGCCACCCCCAGCGCCGATACCGGCACCTTTTTCCGTGTTACTGCAGCTGGCGCCGAGAAGGAGAGAGAGTGAAAGAAGGGATATTAATATTCTTTTCATAATAAAAACGCGCAAAAATAGTTTCACTTCTTACAAATTACATATTATTAATATGCGAATTATTGCAAGGAGTTTTTGTTAAACTAATCGGTTTTGTGGATGTAAAATAGCTTTACACGCTTGAGGGCTCTGTTTTTGGCTCGAATGTCCAAAGAGCATCGATCAGCTGGTAGCTGACAGACTTTTCGCGCAGGTATTTAAGGTCATCAAGTGAGAGGGTAATTGAAAACCCCTTTGTCTCAAGGTGTTTTTTAAGGAAAGAGGCTGCCTTTTCAGCGTCATATTTAGAGTTGAGGTAGTCAAATTCTAGAACAATCAGGTCGAGTTTCTGCTGGTGAATCTCTTCGGATGGGGCGGTTGCAATAAGCGCCTCAAGCCGGCTGTCAAACTCAGCGAGCTTCTTTCTGACGCTGGCATCCTTAATAGAGCCGGCAATTCCGCCGATAGCCGCGCCGACAGCGCCTCCGATCAGGGTGCTCTTTAGGCTATCACCAGTAGCAAGCCCAATAAAAGAGCCGGCTACTCCCCCTTTAACAGCACCATCTTCCTTATAGCTTCCGCAGGAGGTCAGTAGAGTCGTGCTTAGAAGAGCGATAAGTGAGAGAGCGAGTAGAGACTTTTTCATAGGTGTAATTAAGAATTATCCGGTTTATTCGACCGATCATAACTGCTTTTACCTCTTATGTCTAGAAATAGAGCGGTTATTTTGCTACGATAGGTTCAAGAGAAAAATTGATCCCTATTTTATGAGTGAATTAATACCAGATTTTGCAGAGGAGCGTGAGAGACTTCTTCGGCTGGCAAATAAAGAGTGCACGCGAGCAGAAAAAATCTGGAAGGCGCTGAAAAAGAATGCCGAAGAGGCGAACCAATATGAAGAAAAGGTCCATACCCTAGACCTAATGCGTACCCATTTTACGGAGATCAAGCGTGGGGCTGATTCGATGGTTGTAGAGGATTGGAATAGCAGTGAGAAGATGATCATTCCACTCAATCCCAAGCTGAGCCCCAAAGATAATATGAACCTACTTGCCAAAATAGTAAAAAGATTAAAGGCCGCCCGGATCTATACAACAGCTAATCTGCCCAGGGCTGAAAAAGCCTACATTGCTGCTTGCGAGAGGCGCGATAAAATTGCCGCCGCTGCTTCAATTGATGAGCTGAATGCAGCACTCATTGGAAGCAGAGAGGTTGTAAAAAAGCAGGCTGCTGCTCAGGTAAAACCTGAGAGAAAAACCCACCCCTTTCACGAATTTATCACTAGTGGGGGAGCTAAAATTTATGCAGGTAAGCGCGCCGACCAGAATGACGATTTAACCTGCCACTTTGCAAATGGAAATGATACCTGGCTTCATGTGAGCCAGTGCCCAGGTTCGCACGTAATTATTCGTACGCCAGATGGCAGCGCGCCAGATCCGGAAGCTCTGCACGATGCGATGCAGGTGGCCATTCGCTATAGCAAAGGACGCGAGCGGGTTGAAAATGAGGTTGTTGTGACACTGAAAAAAAATGTGAGCAAACCAAAAGGAGCCAAGGCGGGGCTTGTGATGACGCGCGATGCAAAGATCTATTACGTCAAGACCGACCGCGCGCGGTTCGAGAGCCTTCTCCGCGCCTAACGCAAGATAGCAGGTCAAGCAAGCAAGGAAGAAAGAGAATTTGCAGGATACAGGATAGGCAGGATCAGGCTAGGAT
>JAYUZV010000076.1:0-18225 GCA_043751475.1 Chlamydiia bacterium | reverse complement strand
AAAACATTTCGTAAGTGTTTTAATTAATAAAAAAGTGATGGAATTTTAGAGAGCTCTGCACGAAAAATCTCAAGCTGAGATGGCGGCAAATAGAGAGTGCAATACGTGTCGCTGCGTACTGTTATACCAGAGTAACCAGAGGCAGAAGCAACCTGGCCATCGCGGCGCAGCATGGGGAAATTAAGTGTGTGACACTCTGCATCTGCACTAACAAATTCCGCATAGATCTCTTCTTGTGGAATACGGAGATGGACGCTAATTTCGCGCACGATTTTTTCGGAGAGCTCGCCTTTGATTTCGATAGAGCGGTGGCGCGAAGCTCTGCTCGAAAATGGGAGGGTAAGGGTATGAAGCGGATGGTTTACCTCTCTTTCTGCAAGGCGCATTTCTGTGAGAATCTCGCTATCGCTCCACCGCATGTAATTCTCAACAGAATTTAATTCGGTTGAATCTTTAAAAAATGCCGCCATAAAGCGCGCCAGATGATAGCTAAAAGCTTTTACTGTCGGGTGTTTATAAACCCTTTTGTGCATGAAGTGGCGCGCAAGTAGAAGCGATTCGCACGCCTCGAGACCATTCTCTTCAATACCGAGCTCCAATTGACCGTTTTTCCCTGGTAAAATACGGATCGCCAGGATGAGCTGTTCGTAGTCAAAAAGTCCGTAAGGTGCGCCCGTGCATCTGGCGTCGCGCAGCAGGTAGTCGATCCGGTCTGCACCAAAAAAATCGCCGGTAATAATCTCGGCCATAATCCGCTGCCAACTTGAAAATGGTGGTGTAGAAGGGGCTAATGCTGCGAGCTTCTTTGCGCCAACTGCAACCTTAATCAGATCTGCTTTAGGCTGCTCATCTGGATAGAGAGCAAATAGCTCCTCCAAAATAGGGGCGAGATAGGCAGAGCTTATGATCGCAATGGTCTTCTCTTCGTGGCCGCCGCTACCTAAAATCATCTTTTCAGCAACGTGCGAAAAGGGCAGGTGGCCAAGGTCGTGGCAGAGTGCGGCGAGTCTGACAATTTGGCGGTGGTAGGGTAGATTTTCTCGTGCGACAATTGAAGGATCTTTTTCCACAATAGAATCAAAAATACGGCTGGCAACATGCATCACACCGAGCGAGTGCTCGAAGCGCGAATGAACGGCACCGGGATAGACAAAAAAGGCCGTCCCAAGCTGGCGAATATGGCGCAATCTTTGAAAAGGGATGGTTGCAATAAGCGCCTCTTCAAGCGGACTGAGTGCAATAAATCCGTGGAGCGCATCAAAGATGCGGCGCTGCTCTGAATGTTTATTCATGTGAACCTATCCTAATAATTCGAAATTCATGCTTTTCAACTCTTTTTTCTCATCCTTTAAAGCCCCCTCTTGGCCTACTTATCCAAGTATGTCCTGCGATGATGCTGTAAAATCTGCGAAAAAATTAAGGCTTTCGCTTTACTAGGATAGGTTCAGGGCCTTGGCAAGCTCTCTTTGATGTAATTTAGGGTAACCTCGACAAATTCCGCCTTGCGCTGTAGCTCTTTGATAGATCTAGCGCCACCGTATGTAAGGCCGCTGCGAAGTCCGCCCAAAAGCTGGTCGATAAGATCGTTTGCGCTACCTGTAATCGCTGCCCAAAAATCGACCCCTTCGGCCACTGTTTTGCCTTTTAAGCCGCCGTAAAATTCGTTCTGAAAATCGGCACTCGCCTGCCCTCGGTACTTAGCTTCTGTCAGAGCTGAATTATTTTTTGAAATACGTTTTTCTGCAGCACTCTCGCGCGTGAGCGAGAATAGCTTTCCTAGCATCACGGTATTGGCTCCTGCCGCCAGCGCAAGCACAATATCGCGGCTATCGCGAATGCCACCGTCGGCAATTAAAGGCACGCGCAGACGGCTGGCTACATGAGCGCACTGATAGATAGCTGTAAATTGTGGGACGCCAAAGCCGGTAATACGCCGTGTTGTACACGCTGCACCAGGGCCAATTCCCACCTTAACAGCATCGGCTCCGGCGCTGACAAGGTCGTGATAGGCCATGGGGGTGCAAATATTACCCGCAATAACCTCTGTCTCAGGAAATGACTCTTTAATTTTGCGGATAAAATTTAACATCAAATCGTTGTGGCCATGGGCTACATCGATGCACACTCCGCGCGCACCAAGCTCTAGAAGCTGCTTAACGCCGTCCAGATTTAAAATTCCGCACGAGATATAGGTCTTGTTGCCATATTTTTTTACCCACTCGACCTGTCTTTCAAAAGGAGTAAATCTGTGAAAAATAGGGATCGATCCCCTCTCAATTAATAAGTCCGCCAGCTCATCACCAATGACACTCTCCATATTTGAGGCCAAAATGGGAATGTCGATCTCTGTTTTTTTGGTCACCCATGTCTTTAAAACAGGTGCTGTACGCGAGGGAACATTATTAAATTGAGGAACAAGTCCTACATCATCAAATGTGTAGGCTCTGGTAAATGGTGTAGACACGGTATACCTAAATCAAATTCTTTTAAGTCTGCAGTTTACACAAGGCTTCCCTCTTTGTCCACTTGCAACCACTATCCTGCTTAAAACGCGGTTTTCGGCGTTTTGAGCAGAATAGTGAATTATTACTAAAGCAGAAACACCCGGATTGATTGGCTGGGTTCTCGTGTTAAATTTTATTAGGTTAGCTTAACTCGGAGATGTCAATGATGCGATAAAAGTAGCGGCTGCTCAAGAGAGCATCCGAGAGCGGCCCCAGATGAAATAAAACAGGTGAAACACCAAAACCTTTTGGAACAGCAAGAGAATCAATTTTATTTTTCATCGCGTCAATTACTTCAAGGCCAATTTCACGGCGGCGCATTTTTACTTCACAGACTAAAAGCGTGTTTGAGTGCATTTGAATCAGATAGTCAATTTGACAGCCTTTTTTTCCTCCTGAAGCTTTTTGAGAATAGGGATTGTCAGCAACGATATCTTGGGCGCCAACTCCCAAGGCCTTATAGAGAAGAGGTCTGTTTTTTAATAAGAGGTTTTCCAGTTGAAAACCAAGCATGGGCTCCCATCCCGGCAGGCTGGAAAGAGGTGTGTCGGAGAAAGAACCCTGCTCGACCTTTGTGAGGTTTGGTTCGATATAGTGGGTATAAAAGCGAAGGTAATTGTCGGAAAGGCGGTAGAGAGTTGCTTTGCCGGGCTTGCCCGTTTTAAAAGACCAGTCGGGATGTTTGCTGACAAATCCGCAAATTTCAAGAGCTTTTAGATGGTGGCTCAATGTGCCACTTGGAGAGTAGGCCATCATTTTTTGCAAAGTGACCCTATTCTTCATACCCTGACTGAGCAATTTAATGATTTTTTTATAGACATCTCCCCTTGAGCTAAAAAGATCATTAAAAATGCGATCAAATTCATGAACTAAAAGGCCGTTTTTTTCAAAACAGAGGCGTTTAATATTTTCGTCTGCACTTTGGTGGGTCTGAATTTGTTCTAAATACCAAGGCACCCCACCTGTCACACTGAGGATTTTAAAAAAGTCGAGATCCGATCCCTTAAAACCCTGAAGAATGAGCAATTCTCTACATTTTGGAATGGCCAGTTCAACAAGTTCGAGATAGAGGGAAACACGCCCATAAAAGGCTGTGCTGCTAATAATATTTTTATCAATCCAGGTGGAAATAGATCCGCACAAAATAAGGATAACAGATGGGTGATTCTGTAAGACAAGCTCCCACCAAGCTTGCAATTTGGAGATAAATGCCGGGTCTTTTGAACCCATCCATGAGATCTCATCAAAAAGAATAACCGTAGGTTTGCCTGTAAGAGATTTTGATAGCTGAGAAAAAACATCGCTCCAATCGAAAAAAGTAGATGGCCCGAGGTTAAATAAACTGGTTAATTGGTGTGCAAAAGCATCGCGCTGGTCTTGCGCTGACACCCCTTTAACAGGCGCTAAACCGCTAAAAGGTAAAAACTCTTTACTTTTTCCGAATTCTTCGGCAAGGCGACTTTTACCTATTCGGCGGCGGCCTTTAATTACAACAAGGCAGGACCTTCCCGATTTAGATAGGTCTGCTAACTTTTTGAGCTCGTCATCTCTTCCAACAAATGGTTTCATATCACTCATACTACAAGGGACGTATTGAACTGTCAACGTCATTATGCTCAAAACGCGGTTTTCGGCGTTTTGAGCATAATGACGAATTATTAGGGGTAAAAAAAGGGTTTTAAGCGAAAACTTAAAACCCTTGGAAAGGTTGGGTGGGCACCATCTGGATGGGTCCTATCTCGATAATTGCTATCTGGATAGTTACCGGTAGCAGGATTTGAACCTACGACCAACGGATTATGATTCCGCTGCTCTACCACTGAGCTATACCGGCCCTAAAAGTAAACGGAGAGATTTTAACTTAAAAAAATTGCGGGGACAGGATTTGAACCTGTGACCTTCGGGTTATGAGCCCGACGAGCTGCCGGACTGCTCCACCCCGCGTCAAAATGATGCCATTAAGATAGCAGCTACTCCTATTTGATGACAAGGACCTTCTGCAAAGAAAGTCAATATTTTGTGATTAGCTCCTTTAGCTGCGCAAGTGTGCGCTTGCAAGAGCCTTGTTGGTGTTCGATAAGATCTTGTCCACGTGCGACCATCTCAGCTCTTGCAGCTGGGTAGAGCAAGAGGGGCAAGAGTTTTTCTGCAATTTCCGCCAGGTTTAAGCGCAGACCGGCCTTACTGGTTAAAATAAGATCTGCCATTTCGGGCTGTTCTTGCGTAAAGGGACCAAAAAAGACAGGAGAGCCAGCTTGAAGGGGCTCAAAGAGGTTGTGTCCGCCGACACTCTCCAAATAGCTACCCGCAACAATTGAGAGAGTTGCAATTTCATACGCCCTTCGCAAAGCGCCCATGACGTCAAGTAAAATGACCCTCTCCCCCCCTGTTGATTTCCGAATTTGTGTATAGCGCGCGCAGGAAAACCCTTCCGAGGCAATAATTTTTGCAACATCGTTAAAGCGCCCTGAATCGCGCGGAGCGATGCAGATGCGCAAGCTCGGCAGCTTCTCAAAAAGAGGTTTTAAAGCGCGCAAAAGAGCTACTTCCTCTGTTTCGTGGCTAGAGCCAATTACAATAAGAGGTCCATCGGTAATCTTTAACTTTTTGCGAAGGACTTCTTTTTCTGGTTCTTCAGATTGCTGAAAAAGCGTGTCATACTTGATGTTGCCCGTAATAGCAATACGCCGAGAGTCAACACCGATCTGCTTAAATCTATCGCGATAGAGCGCGCTCTGCACACAAAATTTGTCGATTGTTGAAAAGAAAAAACGCGACACAAAAGGTAGTAGACGGTATTTTTTTGCAGACTTTTCAGAGATTTTGGCGTTTACAATGGCAATCTGGGAACCGCTGCGCTTTAATTGCTCAAATAGGACGGGCCAAAATTCACTATCAATAATGATATAGAGTTGCGGGTTGATACGCGTAACAACTCTTTTCACGGCGCATGGGAGATCAAATGGGAGGTAAAAATAGGCAGAGCCAAAGGAGAAGAGCTCTTTGACCGTTTTTTCGCCAGACTCCATGATGTAGGAAAAAACAATTGGAATATCCGGGTAGGCCTTATGAATATCCATGACAAGCGGTGCTGCGGCCTTTGCCTCGCCAATGGAGTTCATCTGAATCCAGATCGGTTTTTTCGCAGATGGTGGCAGGGTCGGTAATCTAAAACCAAATCTCTCGGCTAAGTGATTTGCCACAGAGCTCTTCTTAAAAAGTCTCAGATAGAGAAGTGCCGGCAAGATAAGAATTTGGAAAAAGAGTCTATAAAAAAGACTAACCATCAACCACCACAAAATTGAGCAGTTTATTTGTTACATAGATCACTTTTTTCACCTCTTTACCCTCTAAAAAGCGAACGATATTGGGATGGTTTTTTACAGCAGCAACAACCTCTTGCTGGGTGATATCGCGTTTAAAGTTCCAGGTGCCGCGCATCTTTCCGTTCACTTGCACAGCTACCACCACCTCATCTAAAATCAGCAGATCTGGATTTGCAACAGGGAACGGCACGTAAGCGAGGCTCTTTTCACTGCTGCCAAGCACTTGCCACGCCTCTTCTGTAAGATGTGGAGCAAATGGATTTAACAGTTGAAGAAGCGTTTTTACTGCACTGCGCGGATAGGCTTCTTGCTTTTCAAAGAAGTTGATAAACTCCATCATTTTTGCAATAGCGGTGTTAAATTGCATCTCTTCAATTCCGACATCGACATCGTGAATCAAGCGATGAACCGTGCGTGTGATACTATCTGACTCTGTGCCTGTCAATTTATCGCTCTGTACAAGTGCCCAAACACGGTTTAAAAAGCGGCTGCAGCCGACCATCGCATCTGTATTCCAGATCTTCTCCTTGTCAAATGGACCCATAAACATCTCGTAGAGACGCAGCGCATCCGCCCCAAACTCTTCAATCACATCATCCGGGGTCACCCCGTTGAGTTTAGATTTCGACATCTTCTCGATCTGACAAATTAAGCTCTCTTGTGTTTCGCTCTCGAACCAGCGCCCCTCTTTTTGGAGAGCTTTTTCAGGTGCCACATAGCCACCACCTTTTTTCTTGTAGGATGGCGCGACAACAAGTCCTTGGTTGCGAAGTGTTTGGAAGGGCTCTGATGTCGAGACCAGGCCGCAGTCAAAAAGGACCTTATGCCAAAATCTGGCGTATAGCAAGTGGAGAACGGCGTGCTCGACACCGCCGACATACATATCGACAGGCATCCAGTAGTTCTCTTCTTTAGCATCCCACGCCGCAAGCGCATTTTTTGGGTCGATAAAGCGCAAATAGTACCAGCACGAACCGGCCCATTGGGGCATGGTATTGGTCTCGCGACGGCCCATCTGACCTGTTTTTGGGTCGCGGATATTAACCCAATCGGTCACTTTTGCAAGCGGACTTTCGGCCGATGGTGAGGGTTTGTAATCCTCAACCTCAGGCAGTGTCAGTGGCAGCTCGTCAAGACCAAGGGTGCGCATGGTGCCATCTGCCAGATGAATCACCGGTATCGGCTCGCCCCAATAGCGCTGTCGCGAAAAGAGCCAGTCGCGCAGCTTGTAGCTCACCGTGCGTTTGCCGTTGCCACTGCTTTCGAGCCAGTCACATATCTTCTCTATCGCATCTTCAGATGAAAGGCCGTTTATCGAAAAGCCATTAGCAGCGGAATGGCTCATCACGCCACCTTTGGTGTAAACAGCCCTGCCCGCTAAAATTTCACTGCGCGCAGCCTCTTTTTCTGAAAGCTCACCCTCAATTTCTTTCATGTCGGGGTCAATAACGCACTTAATTTCCAGCTGCTGACCGGCGGCAAAATCAAAATCGCGCTCATCGTGTGCCGGCACGCCCATAACAGCGCCAGTTCCATAGCCCATCAGCACGTAGTCAGCCACCCATAGGGGGATCTGTTTGCCGGTTACCGGCGACACCACATAACTTCCAGTAAAGATGCCGCTCTTATCCTTGGTCGCCTCGGTTCTTTCGCGGTCGCTCTTTGTCCTTGAAATTCTCTGGTACTCTTCAACTGCACTTTTTTGCTCTGAAGTGACAAGCGCATCTAGCAGTGGATGTTCCGGTGAAATCAGCAGAAACGTCACCCCAAAAAGGGTGTGCGGACAGGTGGTGAAAACACTGACGACACGCCCTGTCTTCTCCTCTTTAAAATCAATTGTGGCGCCAATACTCTTGCCAATCCAATTGATTTGGAGCTTCTTTAAATGTTCCGGCCAGTTCAGGGTATCTAGATCTTGCAAAAGACGCTCGGCATAGGCGGTAATTTTTAAAATCCACTGCCGCAAAAGGCGGCGCTCAACGGGGTATCCACCCTCTTTTGACCTGCCATCTTCAACCTCTTCATTAGCTAGCACAGTCCCAAGCTCTGGGCAGTAGTTAACTAGCATTTCACCTTGGTAGGCGAGCCCCTTCTCAATCAATTTCGTGAAAATCCACTGCGTCCATTTGTAGTAAGCAGGATCGCTTGTCGCCATTTCCTTGTCCCAGTCATACGAAAACCCAACAGACTGCAACTGGCGCCTGTAGGTATTGATGTTGCGCTCTGTTGTAATGACTGGGTGAATTCCCTTGCGTATGGCGTGCTGCTCGGCCGGCAGTCCAAAACTATCCCAACCCATCGGGTGGAGGACGTTAAACCCCTTCTGCCGCTTATACCTGGCCAAAATATCGGTTCCCGTATAGCCAGTTACATGGCCGACATGGAGCCCCTCACCTGATGGATAGGGAAACATATCTAATATATAATACTTTGGTTTTGAAGGGTCTGCCTTCGGTGTTGCAAAGGTTTTATTTTCAAGCCAATATTTCTGCCACTTTTTCTCGCTCTCTATATGGTTGTAACGACTCATAGCCCACCCTAAATAAAATATTCAAAAGAGATCTATCCTACCAGGATCAGCCAATTCCTTCAAAGACCTTACCTGACGAGCTCATAGAGCGGTTTTTATTGACTTTATTTTCAATAACATGATTGAATTATCATTGAATACATCAATTTGGTCCAATATGATAACAATTACACGAAGTAGTTCAGGAAATATTTCAACCAATTCCTCCGGTGATTTTAAAAGGGTTATGCCTTAACGAGGAAGTAACGGCAGACCCCACTATTTTGCCAGGAAATAGCCTCCCGGTGGCTCCGACAGCAGCCCCCTCTGTGCTTCAGCGGGCAATTCAAGAGGTCGGGGAATTACTCGCGCGCCTTCCTAAACCCCTTGAGGATCCCAATGATCCATTGCTTAGCCTAAAAACTATCCGAGAAGATCAGTATACACATTTTTTAGATGAGCATCAAAGTCCCGACCTCTCGTACATGATGGAAAAGATCTATCCAACATTAAATGAGTCTCAGAAAGAAGCCTTGCTTATAGCAATATTTAAAACCCCAAAACTTCATTCTGATATAGATATGCTTATCTCTTCAAGAGATTCAGAAATTAAATCTAAAACCATCGAAATTTATAAAAAGCACCCCGGTTTTTTTAAAGAGACCTTTTATTTTGTATACATCCACTGGTCAGAAGAACTATTTGAAGAGCTGCGGGGCCAAATCCCAATAGAAGAATTGCTTGAGGCAAAAGACATCTATGGTAATCCCCCGCTCAATAGGACAATCACCGGAAAAAACTGTGCAGGACTACCAGCCTGCCTTAAACTCTTAGCTGCCCTGTCAAGTAGTGTAGATATCATAAAAATCGTTCAGGCAAAAGACAACGCTGGCAACACCCCTCTCGAGGCCCTAATTACCAAAGGAAACGATGAAATACTAATAGGTCGGAGCGCACTACAATATGAATCACTAATAGGTTTACTTAATATCTTAGAGGACCTGCCAAGTCCAGATATCATAGCAATCCTTAACACAAAAGACAGCGCTGGCAATACCCCACTCCATTGTGCAATCCTGGTAACAGGTTACCTTGCTCTCTTCGGCCATGATGAGATCGTGCTCAATTCTATGTTCGTCAAAGAAAGCTCTGAAGTACTAAAAGATTTGTTTGATATCTTGAATGATCTGTCACTGCAAGAGACCATAGAAATCCTTAAAATAAAAGACGGCAATGGCGAGACCCCTCCCCAGGCCGCAAAATACAAGGCTGAGGCAAGGTTTCATTTTTATTCTTTATTAAATCAGATGACAAAGGCAGATGTTTTAGAAATCGTTGGCGATGATCCTGATACCACAGATGACCCGTTCTTTGGTTCATTTGTCGATGATAAAGAATAGTTTAATTTCATCCCCATCGAAACGGGTCCAGAAAAATCTACAACCCCTCAGCCGGGGAGTTTAAACCTCAAAACTAACGGCCCTATTTCCTAAATATAGGGGGTAGATAGGGGGATATGCTTCTTGAAAAGAATTCTTGGGTTGTTTAATCTGTGGACTTACAAGTTTAAAGGTCAATTTAAATTAGATGTCTGAAACAGTTCAAAGCAAAATTATTCATTGCGAAAGTTACGATTTAGCGGCAGACGTGGATTTTGCCCTCTTTTTGTCTAAATTGCAGACAGCAGATATCGAATTCCTTCAGGAGCTCTCCTTTAACACCCTCCAAATTTCACTCCCAGTGCTGGCTACAGACCTCGGCATGGAAATTGCTGATTTAACCGAAATGTTAAAAAAGTTTGAAGCAATTAAGTTAATTGCTATTGAGGGCGACCAGATTCTGGTTAATAAAGAGCGTCGCAGAGAGTTTGAGAATGAGCTTGTCAGATTTAACGAGCAGAGCCCTCCTGGCATCGGTTTTATCCTCTATTTGCTTACAAAGCCTCCCATTCAAGAGGTCCCCTACTGGTACGGTATCTCCCGCACATCGGACAACCTCTTTCAATCTATTTCCGATAAATGCCTAGCAACCCCAGCGATTTTTAACCGCCACATTCAAGAATCTAGGTTTTTTAGTGAAAATACAGCGACTATCCTAGATATGGTCTACGGCTGCCCAAACTATGAGGTAAGTCAGCGCGAACTGCTGCAGACCCTAAGGATTTCGGTTGAAGAGCTGGCTAAAGAGTTGATTATTTTAGAGTTTAGCTTTCTGGCCTGCGTTTGCTATAAAAAATCGACCAGCGGTTTTGAGCCCTTTGTGACCCCTTTTACTGAGATTCGCACCTTTTTACAGCACAAAAACAGTTCAACGCCGAAATCTATACCCGAAAACGAATGGAGCAAAATTGCCCAGAACCAGAGCGACCCGTTTGCCTTTGTAGAAGATAGCACCCACCTAATTCAGCTTATCGACTCGAAGAAAATCGTCCTAAAAGAAGAGCCTAAAACCGTTGATGACTCTCTTCTTAAACAACTCCGAGAGAGCGACCCAAAATGGAAACCTCTCTCACCTGAATATTTTCAGAACCTCTTTGATAGGCTCTCGAAGTTCTACTTCATCGAAGAAAATCAAACCGGCTTATATGTTACAGATACCGGCCGCGAGTGGGCCACCTTGCGCGTGCAAGATAGAGCTAACCACTTTGTACGCAACCCTCTGCTTCTCCTGCCTAAAAAGCTCTTTCCAGCAGCACTTGTAAGCGAAAAACGCATTCGTGATGTGCAATCTGCGGCTAAACAGCTGATTGGTCTTGGATGGGTGACATACAGCGACTTTATTAAATCGATGTCCGTTCCGCTTCTCGACCCAACAGTCCTCACACTTATTCATGGCGCCACTCATTGGAAGTATCAACTACCCAATTACTCACCCGATGAGTTACTCTTCGTTGAACATGTGATTTTGGGCTCTCTTTGGGAGTCTGGCATTGTCATGAAAGGGGTTTATAAGATGGTACCAGTTCTATGTTTAACACCATTTGGGCAGACTCTTTTGGGAGATTAAATGAGTGCTAAAGAGGCCGTGCTCGAGCTTGTCTCTAACCGCAAAGCGCGGTTTAACTACGAAATTCTCGATACGCTTGAAACCGGTATTGTCCTAGTTGGCACCGAGGTCAAATCTCTGCGCATGCACCACGCAAGCCTAGAGGGTGCCTTTGTCCAAGAAGAGAAGGGCTCGCTCTGGCTGCTTAATTGCACCATCGAGCCCTACAAATTTGGCAATATCCACAACCATGTCACAAATAGGCCGCGCAAGCTGCTGGTTCACAAGTATGAAACGCGCAAATGGGCGGCAAAAACAGCCGAAAAAGGGCTTACGATGATTCCCCTACGTCTCTACTTCAAAAATGGGCTAATTAAGGTGGAGATTGGCCTTGGAAAGGGCAAAAAGATGCACGACAAGCGCGAATCTATTAAAGAGCGCGAATTAAAGCGCTCCCTCAGCCGCGAAAGCGACTAATTCAATATATTTATATAGTAAAACCAGTCTATTGACTATTTCAGTCAAATAGTTTATAGTAAAAATTTTTAACCACAACTGGATTATATAATGAGCACTATATCACCCGCTTCGGGAACCACTACCACCACTAATGCCTTTACTTTCACCCCGGATAGCCTGGTTGCTGCTGCAAAAGATGGGGACCTTAGACTGCTAAAAACAGCCCTTGATAGCGGCGTTCCGATTGATGCCCCAAATAGCAGAGGAGAAAGAGCTTTAGAGGTCGCGATATATCAGAAAAATGAGATGTGCATCGATGAGCTATTTAGGCGCGGCGCTAGCATTGACCACATTCCTCACCACCTCCTAGATACGGCCCTTGACTATGCCGTTAAACTGGAATATCCGCACATTGTTACAGCACTTCTATCCGACCGGGTCAAAAATAGCGCAATTCCGCTGCTAGTGGCAATTGAGACTGGGAATCTCGATATCGTGAAAATAATTATTGCCGGAGGCGCTGATGTCAATAAAGAGGATGCTAGGGGTGTAACTCCACTCATGCACGCTGTTAAAAAGGGAAATCTTCCCCTTATTGAAATTCTTGTTAAGGCAAAAGCCGATCCTAACAAAGGAGATAAGCACGGAAAAACCCCACTGATGATGTCGGCAGCAAATGATAACCAGGCTGATATTACAGCTTTTTTACTCGCTTCAGGAGCTAAAATCGATCAGGTTGACGAATCTAAAGAAAGTGCGCTCATCTATGCTGCAAAAAAAGGCAACATAGATTGCCTGCGAGTACTGCTTGAAAATAAGGCCGATTTTAGGTTATGCAATGATTTTGGGGCGACCCCTCTGATGATCACCGCTAAATACGGTAAGATCGATTGTTTAAAAGCACTTCTAGATGCTGGCGCTGATATTGAAGCAGTAGATCACCACCAAAATACAGCGATAATTATAGCCGCTAAAAAAACAGACTATGATTGCGTAACTTTATTGGTCCAGAAACGAGCTAACATTCATGCACGAAACAACGAAAAGAGGTCAGCTCTCTCCTACTTGCTTGGATATGCGTTCATGGACTACTCTGGTGGCACCCTAGTTGAGAATTTAGTTACACCGGGCGACATCACTCAGCTGACAGACCTAGAGAAAGAACAACTCCTATTTATTACAATCCATCAACAAAATATTGGTCTGATGCGTGTGCTTCTTTTAGAAGGAGATAGGATATGTTTAGACCAAGCGCTACATTCCGCTGTTCGGTCAGGATTTACAGAAGGTGTTGAAACTTTACTAAATAGAGGGGCCAACTATAACTTTGCAGACGGATACGATCAGACACCTCTGATGTTAGCTATTGCTGAATCGCAAACAGGCCCTATCCTAGAACTCCTGATCGAGAGAGGCGCTACACTTAGACCGCCTCACACCCTAACCGAATTTGCAACAGAGCAAGGCGTCCCTCACTTAATTCCTGTTGTAGAGACGATGATGCATAAAGTAGCGATGAAAAAGGCAGCCAGCAGTGGCAATCTTGCCTATTTAACAGAACGCCTGCAACCGGCGGATCCTATTTTAGAGCTCCTAATACTTGCCGCGCAAAATAACCAGCCAGCATGCGTTACCTATCTTTTAGAAGAGCTATTCCGCAGATCTGGCATTATTTTAACTAAAGAAAACCCCTCTGAGAGCGCTTTCCAGCTGGCGCTTTATTACGAAAATAAAGAGCTAGAACTTCTTTTTACAGCTCTCTCAACGATCACGGAACAAGATGCGAGCATTACAGAAGCTTTAGAATTTTTAAGGCTAAGCTGCCATCATCGCTCCTTTATTGACCGTTTAGAAAAAGCACCGGCGCTTTTTTATGATCAAAATGGCGAATTTGCCGATGCTTTTAGTTGTATGATCTCACTGACTGTCCCTCTGAATAACCCGGTTTGCGACCCTAACAACAAGCGCACTGTGTATGAAAGATCCTATATTTTGGAGTGGCTAAGAAGAACTGGAAATCCTAATAAAAGTCCTATTCCAGGTGCACCGCCTCTTAAAGTGGAGGATCTGATTCCATTACCGGCGCTAAAGGGCTACTTTGATGGGGTGCGCGTGGCGCTTTGGGAAGCTCTACCTGAAGAGGTCAAAAATGATCCCGAAGCCATTTCTAGCTGCGACCTAAAACTTGCGCTACTTCCCGCCGAAATAGGGCCCCTAAAAAGCGCGGCCTTAGCAGAAATTGCTGGGCTTAGAGAAGTAGCAGAAGCAGAACTTGCTGCAAGTAGAGCCCAAGAAAGCACGAAGTGAGAATGCGGGATTGACAGATCATCTTTTTTTTCATATGATCCGCTGTAATGTTTATCTCATTTAAGGGCTCAATATGAAGGCGATTATCTCCCGCGTCGATCTTGCTAAACTAACGCTCAAGCTGCAGAGTGTCATCCCGACAAGACCAGCCATTCCAATACTTGCCAACCTACTTCTTGAAGCGCGCGATGGGCAGCTTATTTTGACAGCTACAGACCTTATTGTCAGCATGCGCCTCTACATGGAGGCCAAAGTGGTGACTCCAGGGGCCATCACCATTCCTGCACGCCGCTTTTTTCAGCTCATACGCGAACTAACCAGCCCGCAAATTGAAATCAACGCGCCAACACCAGATAGCGCGCTCATCTCCGCCGGCACCTCTAAGTTTAAGCTTGTAGGGATGGATAAAACAGAATTTCCAGACTTTCCAGACATGAAAGAGGCGCTCTCTTTCTCTATGAAAAGTTCCGCTGTTAAAGAGATGCTCAGCCGCTCCTCTTTTGCAGCATCACGCGACGATTCGCGCCAAGTCTTTAACGGCACACTGCTAAAAGTGCATAGCGGGATTGCCGAATGTATCGGTACTGACGGCAAAAGACTTGCCAAAACAAGTGCTGATGTGCCTGTCGATACGACCTTTTCTGGGGAATATATTTTGCCGATTAAAGCAGTTGAAGAGATCCTCCATCTCCTTGACGGTTCAAGCGAAATGGTCAAACTCTCGCTAATGGCGGGAAAGGTGGGTATTGACTCTGATTCAACACAGCTGGTTACCATGCTTGTTTCAGGTAACTACCCAGACATTACCCGTATTGTGCCTGAAAAGGGTGAAAACCCACTTATTCTCCACCGCGAAGAGCTAATTTCTCTTTTGCGCCAGGTGAATCTCTTTACTCCTGATAATTCCAGCTCTGCCAGATTCATTTTTGAGCAGGGTGAGCTCCAAATTATCGCCCAATCCGGCGATGTCGGCGAGGGCAATGTTGCTATGGCTGTTAACTACTCTGGAGAGCCGCTGACACTTGCACTTAATCCGCACTACTTCTTGGATATTCTGCGCCATTCAACCGATGAAACAGTGGCCCTCACCATTTCAAACCCGTTCAATCCGGCGCTTATTACCGATAGTACAACAGCGCAGTTTGTGATTATGCCGATGCGCATCCAGAGCGAGTCGCTAGCTGGCGTATAGCCACATGCACATTAAAAGCCTGCAGCTAAACAACTTTCGCAATTACGAAAAAGCGGAATTTCACTTCTCACCCGGCATTAACTTTATCTTTGGAGAAAATGCGCAAGGCAAAACTAACTTGCTTGAGGCGGTTTACCTGCTCTCTACCGGCCGCTCCTTTCGCACGACCCACCTCTCTGAAGCCATACAAGAAGGGAAGAAGGCTTTTTATTTAGAGGCTGATTTTGAGAAGGATGGCATTACCCAGAGCGTTTCTATTGGCTACGACGGCACCCGCCGCATTATTAAAATTAATGAGACAAAACACCCCTTCTTTTCGGCACTTCTCGGCCTGCTGCCGACAGTTCTCTATGCGCCAACCGATATCGACCTGATTATCGGCTCACCCGCTGAGCGCCGCCGCTTTCTAGACTTGCACATTGCCCAATTTGACCCCTTTTACATACACCACATTACCAGATATTACAAGGCGATGAAGCAGCGGCGCGAGATTTTGCGCACAAAGGCCGATAGCTCTCTTGATGCTTGGGAGGAGATGATGGCCATTTCAGCTACCTACATCATTGAAAAGCGCGAAAAGACGCTCATCGACCTTAAAGAGCCCATCGCACTATCTGTGGCCACCCTTTCTGGCCGCGGTGATGAGCTCTCGCTTCTTTATCAGTCACCTCTGCGCACAAAAAAGGAGCGGGCTTTGCAAGACTATCTGCAAGAGCAGTTTAAACACCACCGCACAAAAGATACGCAATACCAGACTACCCTTTTTGGCCCACACCGCGACGATATCCTCCTCTCTATCAATGGCCAGAGCGCCAAAATTTTCTGTAGCGAAGGTGAAAAGCGCTCGTGTATTGCTGCCATGCGCTTTGCCGAGTGGAAAAGATTGCAAGAGCAAATCGGGACAAGTCCGATTATGAGCATCGACGATTTTGGTGTGCATCTGGACAACAACCGGCTAGAGCGGCTGCAGGATCTGCTTGGAGGCTTTGGTCAAATTTTCCTGACAGCGCCACATTTGCCAGAAAAAATCGCCCGCGACCCCTCACAAATCACCCTCCACCACATCCAAAAAGCTCTTACGTGTTCTATGTAAAAAGAAAGAAAGAAAATTGGCAGGATGACAGGATAAGAAAGAAAGGGTTAGCGGCGTGCAGAGAGGCACACCACTCCGGAGGAGCGGGACTTCGCCTGCGAAATCCGAGGAACAAATGAAAAAGCCTTGCTTTTTTATTTATCCTCCCCCTTATCCTTTCTTTCTTATCCTGAATATCCTGTCATCCTGCCAATTTTCTTCCTTTCTTTCTTCTTTTCTTGCTTAGAGGTGGGAGAGGTAGGCAGAGCCGAGAGGGAAATCGCCAGCGTCTTTGAAAAGGTCAAGCATCTTGAGGGCGAGCTTTTTACCATATTGAACCCCTTCTTGGTCAAAAGAGTTAATATCCCAAATAAACCCCTGAAAGGCGACCTTATTTTCGTAGTAAGCGAGAATAGCGCCCATTGTGTAGGGAGTGAGCTGGCCGGCAAGAAGAATACGGCTTGGCCTATTACCAAAAAATTTCTTATTCAAATTCTCGTTATTCTCTCCTGTTGCAAGTGCAAGTGATTGCGCAAATAGGTTGGCTAGCAACTTCTGCTGTGAAGTGGTTCCCTGCACCTCTAAATCTTTTTCGTGCTGGCTTCTTTTAAAGGCGATAAATTCGATGGGAACAACTCTCTTCCCTTGATGGATCGACTGAAAAAAGGAGTGCTGGCTATTAGTGCCAGGCTCGCCCCAAATAATCGGTCCAGTTTCAAAGTCAATTGGCGCACCATCGCGGTCACACTGCTTACCATTTGACTCCATATCGAGCTGCTGTAAATGGGCAATAAAACGGCCAAGTGACTCGCTGTAGGGAATAACAGCTACACTCTGGTGGTTTAAAAAGTTGCGATTCCATATGCCGAGAAGGGCCGAAAAAAGGGAGAGGTTTTTGCGCGGATCTTCCTCAAGCGCATTCTTGTCCATCACGCGCGCGCCGCTTAAAAAGTCTAAAAATGCGGGCATACCAAAGGCAAAAGCTAAAGTAACTGCGCCGATCATCGATGTGACCGAGTAACGACCGCCAATTGAATCCCACATATGAAAAATCGCACGATATTTCGTTAGACTGTCTGCGTTATCCAAAGGAGATCCCTCAGATGTGATCAGCACAAACTGTTTTTCAGCTGAAATACCCATCCTATCATAAGCAGCTCTGACAATCGCTTCATTTGTAAGGGTTTCAAGAGTTGTTCCCGATTTTGAAACAACCACTACCATCGTCGTTTTTAAATTTAACCTAGCCAGAACAGCCGCAGCTGCATCGGGATCGACATTCGAAATAAAGTGGGCATTTCGCCCCTCTAGTTTATATCTTTCAAGGGCGTAATAGATAGCTCTTGGGCCAAGGTCCGACCCGCCAATGCCAATCTGGACAAAATCGGTAATCTCGCCCTCTATTTCTTGAAGAAAAGTGCTTAATTTCTTGAGCTGCTCCATTTGAAGCTTTGCAGACGCTGCAGCTGCAGCTGGAATCCCCTCTTCATCTGGGGCAAGCCGCATCGCCGTATGCAGAGCTGGCCGTCCCTCGCTACTGTTAACAACCTCACCCGCCTGGATCGCGCGCATGTGCGAAACAGCGCCTGACTGCCCCGCTAGCTCGCACAGCGCTTCAACGGCCTTCTCATCAACGCACTCTGTTCCATAAAGAAGTTTCAAATAGTCTGCATCAGTTATATCGACTGTCAGCTGAAAGTCTCGAATTCTATCCTCGGAAAGCTCCCCCTTTTTAGACAGATCCAGAGGCTCGCGAGCAAGCTCTTCAAGCCGTTTGTAAGCAGGATAGCTGGTAAAATGACTCATAATAAACCTATTTTAAACCGTAATCCTTACAATCTCAAATTTCTTCTAGATAATCAAGTAAAGAT
>JAYUZV010000075.1:0-3469 GCA_043751475.1 Chlamydiia bacterium | reverse complement strand
ATCCTAGCCTGATCCTGCCTATCCTGTATCCTGCAAAACTCCTTTCCTTATCTTCTCTTATCCCGCCTATCGTGTGATCTTTGCTGGAATAAAGGTTTTATTTGAAATTAATTGCGTATAATGAGAAATTTATAATTGTAGACCTTATTATATGATTAAAAATGAAAAACAGATCGATCTTCCTTATTTTTATTATATTTGTTGCCTCTCTCGGCGGTAATCTCTATTCAGGCCAATCCTACGACCCTTCATTTATCTACGCAAGTGATGAGGTATTGCCCGAACAAGAGAGCGCAGAAATTGCGCTAAATGGCTACGACCCAGTTTCATACCTGAATTCGCCGCTTAAGGGAAAAGAGTACATTCGCGCAGTACATAAGGGGCGCACCTATCTTTTTGCAAACCACCTCAATCGCTCGCTATTTATTAAAAACCCTGCAGCCTATGAACCGGCCTGCGGCGGCTTTTGCGCACTGGCTATGTTTAAGGGATTTAAGGTTCAAGCAGAGCCTCTTAATTATAAGAATATTAGCGGTAAACTTCATCTTTTCTATCTCTCGTTTCGCACCGATGCCAGACGCATTTGGGAGAGGAGAGCAGCTGAAATGGGAGAGGAAAAAATGGCTGAAGTGGCAGCCGCTCGCTGGGCATCAACCTACCCACAATGAACCTACGCATTATCAGAATAGGTTCATAATTTAGCTTTCTGCTATGGTGACACTATTAATTTCTTAAAAGGAGATAGTATGTCGGATGGCGCTGTTCAAACATTGTTAAGTGATTACAAGCCAGCTAATTATCTGATATCAAATGTCAAGCTGACCTTTGATATCGGCAGCGAAAAGACCCTTGTACGCTCGCATATCATCCTCTATCCAAATCCTTTAGCCAAAAGTTCAGATCTGATCTTAAATGGCGAGGAGATGGAGCTGCTCAGCGTCAAAATTGATGGGAAGGGGATTTCTGATTACTTGTTAACAGATAAAAACCTCACATTGTCGGATCTTCCGAAAGTGCCATTCACTCTTGAAATTGAAAATCGGATTGATCCTGCTGCCAATACAGCTCTCGATGGCCTCTATAAGTCGGGTGAGCTTTTCTGCACACAAAATGAACCCCAAGGCTTTAGGCGTATTACCTACTTCATAGATAGGCCTGATGTGATGGCTATCTATGAGACAACCATTATCGCTGATAAAAAGCGCTATCCTATCCTTCTTTCAAATGGCAACTGCATTCATAGGGAAGATCTGCCAAACGGCCGCCATCTTGTGAGCTGGAGGGATCCATTTAAAAAGCCTTGCTACCTCTTTGCTCTTGTTGCTGGCGATCTCGGGTCAATTTCTGACCAATTCATCACTTGCTCTGGGAAAAAAGTCGACTTAATTATCTATTGCGATAAAGGCAACGAGTTGCGCTGTCACCATGCGATGAAGGCCCTTAAACAGTCGCTTGCTTGGGACGAGAAGGTCTTTGGTCTCGAGTATGACCTCGATATTTTCATGATTGTTGCAGTCGATGCCTTTAACATGGGTGCTATGGAAAATAAGGGTCTTAACATCTTTAACACCAGCTGTATACTTGCAAGTCCAGAGAGCGAAACCGATGCTAACTTCGAGCGCGTGCAAGGAGTTGTTGCCCACGAATATTTTCACAACTGGACAGGCAACAGAGTTACCTGTCGCGACTGGTTTCAGCTAACGCTTAAGGAAGGGCTTACAGTTTTTCGTGACCAAGAGTTTTCCTCGGATATGAATAGCCGGCCTGTTAAGCGCATTGAAGAGGTGCAGCAACTGCGCGCCGCTCAATTTGCTGAAGATGCCGGACCAACAGCTCATCCCATTAAGCCTAAGGCTTATTTGCAAATTAACAACTTCTATACGCCAACTATTTACGATAAAGGCGCTGAGGTAATCCGGATGATCCAAACCCTGATTTCACCAGAAGCTTTCCGTAAAGGAATAGACAAGTATTTCGAGCTCTATGATGGGCAGGCTGTTACCACGGAAGATTTTATCCACGCAATGCAGCTTGCATCTGGTTTTGATTTTACCCAGTTTATGCGCTGGTATCATCAAGCTGGTACACCCCACCTCAATTTTGGCTTTACTCAGACAAGTAGTGAATTTCAACTTACAGTAACCCAAAAAACAGAAAAAACAGCCGATGGATCTCCAAAACTTCCCTTTCACATGCCGCTGCTGATAGCCTTTTACAATGAAAAAGGAGAGGAGCTCACTGTTTCATCTGCGTACAAAAAGCGCGAAAATGGGCTGCTGCTTGAAATTACAAAAGAGAGCGAGACCTTTACTTTTCCTATTAAAGAGAGGGTTATTCCATCGCTTAACCGCAATTTTTCAGCCCCCGTCATTGTTGAGGCTCCCTATACAAAAAGCGATTATGCGCTGCTGATGGCGCACGAGAGTGACCTATTTAATCGTTTTGAAATGGCTCAGGAATTTGCACTTCAGCTCCTGCTCAGCGGTGAACCTGTAGATAGCAGCTATTTAAACGCTTATAAGAGCTTATTGCTAGATAGTAAAATGGACAGATCCATTAAGGCCCTATCGCTAACGCTTCCGAGTGAAGGTGTTATCGGGGGACGCCAGAAAATTATCGATTTCGATGGGAATCGCGCCAGATTTTGTGCCATGGAGAAGCGGATTGCAGAGGAGTTCGCGGCTGATTTTGCGCGAATCTACCAGCAAAACCATGTAGAGGGTGGCAAATATAGCTTTGACCCAGAATCTGTTGGTGCGCGCAGCTTAAAAAATACGGCTCTGCGTTTCCTATGTGCAACGGGTGATAAGAAATATATCGATCTGGCGAGTTTACAGTACGATAGAGCAAGTAATATGACAGATAAGTTCGCTGCGCTCTCCATTCTTGTAAATAGTGCGGAAGCAGAGGCCGCTCTTGCGGACTTCTATAGCCGCTGGAAAGGAGATCTCCTTGTTATGAATAAGTGGTTTGCAGTGCAAGCGCTATCCGCAAAGAGAGGAACTCTTGATAAGATGAGGACGCTTCGCGCCGATCGTGTCTACGACGAGTCAATTCCCAACTTTGCGAGGGCACTCCTTGGCTCGTACATTGAAAATCACACGCAGTTTCACCAGATTAGTGGCGATGGCTACCGCTATATTGCCGATTGTCTGCTTGAAATTGACCCAAAAAACCCGAATATGGCCTCGCGCCTTGCCGGCGGCTTCCGGAAACTTGGCAAGTTAGACCCAGTGCGCAGAGCCCTTGTCATAGAGCAGCTCGAAAGAATCAGCAAAGTGCAGAACCTATCCACCAATGTGCGCGAAGTTGTCACCAAATGCCTCACCACCTAGCAAGAATAAGAAAAGAAAGAAAACCCGCACGGATAACAGGATATTCAGGATAAGAAAGAAAGGATAAGGGATAAAGGGGAGGATAAATGAAAAAACACGGTTTTTTCATTTGTTCCTCGGATTTCGCTAAGTGC
>JAYUZV010000074.1:0-2191 GCA_043751475.1 Chlamydiia bacterium | reverse complement strand
CTTCCTCCTTGTGCCTTCTATTGTCTTCTTCCTCCTTGTGCCTTCTATTGTTTTCTTCCTCCTCCTTTTGCCTTCTATCATCTTCACCTTTTTTCTTTTTCTTTTTGTTTTTGTTTTGCTCTTCCTCCTCTTGATGTCTTCTATTGTCTTCTTCCTCCTTGTGCCTTCTATTGTTTTCTTCCTCCTCTTGATGTCTTCTATTGACTTCTTCCTGCTTGTGCCTTCTATTGTTTTCCTGTTCCTCTTGAAGTCTCATATTTTCTTCTTCTTCCTTATGCCTTCTTCTATTTTCTTCTTCCTCATGTCTTTGCCTTTGCTCTTCCTCATTTCTTTGACGCTCCTCTTGTTGACGTCTTTTTTCTTCTTCCTCAGCTTCTTGTCGTAGGCGTCTCTCTTCTTCTTTTCGAGCTTCTTCTTCACGTCTTTCCGTTTCTATTCTGGCTTCTTCTTCTCGTCTTTCGGCCTCGATTCTGGCCTCTTCTTCTAGCTTATCAGCCTCTCTTCTAGCTTCTTCTTCAAGCCTTTCAGCTTCTTCCCTTGCTAGCTGCTGTTGCCTCTCCGCTTCAATGCGAGCATCTTCCTCAAGTCTCCGTCTTTTTTTCTCTTGGCGCTCCTGCTCAACCCTTTCTTCCTCGAGCCTCTGCTCCATTTGAAGCCTCTCCTTCTCAGCTCTTTCAGCAGCTTCTCTCACAATCTTTTCTTGTTTTATTCGCTCCTTTTCTTGCCTTGCTAGCGCCTCCTCTTGATCTTTTCTTGCCTTCTCTATGGCCTCTGCCTCAGTAATCTGAGAAAGTCTTTTAGCTTCTAGCTTAGCCTCCATTTCTTGCTTAGCAATCTTTTCTTGCTTCTCCTTTTCAATTTTTTCTTCAGTTTCTTTCAGTTTAATACGTTCTTTCTCTTGAGCTATTACTCTAGCATTTTCTGCCTCAATGGCTGCTCTTTTTCTCTCTTCTTCAACCCTCTTTTCCAGCTCAGCTTTCTCGCGCTTCTCTTTTTCAGCTATGGCCTTCCTCTCTTCTTCAGCTTTTCTGGCAGCCTCTCTACGCTCATCTTCAGCTTTCTTCTCAGCCTCCTTTCTCTTTGCCTCCGCCTCAGCCTGCTTTCTTTCTGCCTCTTGTTTTTCTTTTTCGGTCTTAGCTTTTAAGGCAGCTTGTCTGTTCTCTTCTTCAACTCGCCTCAGCTCCTTTGCCTTTTCTTCTTCCTTGCGAGCTCTCTCCTCGGCCTCTCTCTTTAGCTGAGCTGCTCTCTCGTCAGCTTCTCTCTTTTGCTGAGCTACTTTTTCTGCAGCTTGCTTTCTCTCAATATCAGCTTTGCGCTCAGCCTCAATCTGCTGCTGACGAACTTTCTCTTCAGCCTCTCTTTTCAGATCCTCGGCCTTCCTTGCTGCTTTATCTCTCTGTTCTTGAGCTTTAAGCTCGGCGTCTTCTCTGGCCCTCTTTTTCTGCTCTTCGGCAATCTTGTCTGCCTCTTGCCTGTACTTGTTCATGAGAGCCTGGGAGTCCATCTCAGCGATTCGGCGTTTTTCATCTGCCTCTCTCTGAGCTTGCTCGCGGCGCTGGTCGGCCAATCTGACTTGTTCTAGTCTTTGACGCTCACGCTCATCAGCTTCTCTACGTCGCTGCTCTTCAATGCGCCTGCTCTCATCTTGACGTCTCCTGGCATCCTCTTCATTTTTTCTATTTTCCTCTTCTTGGCGTCGCTGAGCATCTTCCCTCTGTTTCTCATAATTTCGTCTGGCTTCTTCAGTCTTCCTTGATAGTTCATCCATCTCCTGCTGCTTGTTCGCACCTATGTTTTGATACATTCCTGGATTGAATGTAGGATTGTAGTTCTGAGGCTCATATAAAGGCTGAGTTTGAGGAACGAATCTTGGCTGTGGACTATAGCCCATTCCAGGATGCATGCCACCTCCCATGCCAGGATGCATCCCACCTCCCATGCCTGGATTCATGCCACCTCCCATGCCTGGATTCATGCCTTGGTTGCCGCCTTGTGGATGTCCAGGATATCCTGGGGATGGGTTATTGTGATGGTGGTGTTTGTGGTTGTCAGAGGCACTAAAATGAATGTTTACATTAGCTGGAGCGCTATTACTTGAAACCTGACCACCTTTTCCGTTCTCATTCTGATTTCCACAGCAACAACAGCAGCATGGACAGACGTTACCCATTAGATCTGGTAATTAATAAAT
>JAYUZV010000073.1:0-14315 GCA_043751475.1 Chlamydiia bacterium | reverse complement strand
GTTTTAAAAACCACCTCTCGACACGAGAATTAAGAAGTATAGTCAACATTAATTTTAAAAAAATTGTCTAAAATAAATATAGGAAGGATGAAAAATGGATAAGAAAAAACTGGCAGACCTAGAGGAAGTAATTGCAAAAGCAATTAAAAAAGTTGGCGTAAAAAAAGAGAACGACCTCTGCCGCTACCTCCCAATGACAAGCGGTGGCTACATGCACCACTTCACCCTTCGTAAAATGAAGCATAAGCAGCCTACAGAACTTCAAGCGCAAATCGAAAAATTTGTGATGAACATGCCAAAACCTGTCTCTGTTCCTCCAAAACAGCGCGCAGCACGCGGATCACGTAAGCGCCGCGACCAGTACACATTTACAAGATCTCAGCTAGAAAGAATGCTAAACATCGCCCGTCTTGCTGGCGACAAAGAGATGGTCTCTGTATTGAGCCCTAAAAAATCTCTTGCTTCTTGCAAGCGCGAGCTAATCACAGCAATTCGCAATAATGTAGCCGACCAAGAACTTTGGAACTGCTACACAGAAGCGGTTCACTCTCATAACGCTCTATCAGAAATGGCGAGCGGACAGGGCCAATACGCTGGATTTCAATTTAACAACTAGTTGAAATTAATATTGAATCTTTAATTAAACAGGCCTTGGATCAAACCAAGGCTTGTTTATTTAATTAGGCAAAAGGAGTTTTTTTGCTTATTTGCCTAATCGTGCTTGATTAATATCTGCCCTTTAGAGATAATGCACCTTCCGAAAACGGATTTACTTAAGTAGAAACCTCGTTAACGCACCTCTACTAATTAGAAATCTTGGAAAATGACAAAACAAATACAAGAACAAAAAAATAACATAGATCAGAGGATATTTAACTAATGTCTCAACCAGCTACTCAATCTAATCAAGAATTCGGAAAATGGCGCTCAATGCTTTGGCCGATTCACAACTTCGAGTTGAAGAAAATCATTCCCATGTTACTGCTTTTCTTTTTCCTAAACTTTAACTACACCATTTTGCGCGACACGAAAGATAGTCTTGTTGTGACAGCTGCAAACTCAGGCGCAGAGACCCTCCCGTTCTTGAAGGTGTGGGCCGTACTTCCAGCCGCCATCCTCTTCATGATTTTCTACTCAAAACTGAGTAACATACTAAGCAAGAAAGCCCTATTCTACGCCTCTCTTGTTCCGTTTATGCTCTTTTTTGCGATATTCCCAACCATTCTCTATCCAATGCGCGAATCGCTTCACCCAAATGAGCTAGCGGACCGTCTACAAGCGCTCTTGCCAACTGGTCTTTTTGGACTAGTAGCTGTAATGCGCAACTGGACCTACTCACTGTTCTACGTAATGGCAGAGCTTTGGGGAAGCGTTGGTATCTCGCTTCTTTTCTGGGGATTTGCCAACGACACAACACGCGTTTCAGAGTCTAAGCGCTTCTACGCAATGTTCGGTATCGGAGCTAACTTAGCGATGCTTGTTTCAGGACCACTTATTAAGTACTTCTCAAGAGAAGGAATGAATATGCCAGCCGACATGCGCTGGGGCTGGACACTAGACCGTCTTTGCGGAATGGTGCTTATTGCCGGTTTCTTAGCGGCCGCTGTCTACTGGTGGATGACAAAATATGTCCTTACAGACCCTAGATTTATCCCGACTGAGGTTAAGAAGAAGAAAGAGAAGACAAAAATGTCTCTTGGCGAGAGCTTCAAATTCCTTCTCCGCTCCAAATATATCCTATGCCTAGCGGTTATCGTGATTGCCTATGGCGTATGTATTAACCTTGTTGAAGTGACCTGGAAAGGACAGCTGAAACTACAATATACAACACCAAACGAATACTCAGAGTTCATGGGCACCTACTCGACAATCTTAGGAGCCGTAACAATTGTCATGATGCTCTTTATCGGTGGTAACATGCTCCGTCGCTTCGGCTGGACAATGACAGCGCTAACAACACCGGTTGTCCTTCTAGCAACTGGCGTGATATTCTTTGCGTTTGTGATCTTTAAAGACTCCCTATCAGCACTGACAGCTCTTTTCCACATGACTCCGCTATTTATTGCGGTGATTGTTGGAACGATCCAGAACGTGATGAGTAAGGCCTCGAAGTACTCGCTATTCGACCCAACCAAAGAGATCGCCTACATTCCTCTAGACCAAGAGTCTAAAGTGAAAGGTAAAGCGGCTATTGACGTTGTCGGCGCTCGTCTTGGAAAGTCTGGTGGAGCACTAATACAGCAAGGACTGTTCTTGTTCGGAACACTCGCTGTTATGACACCATACATTGCAGCTATCCTCTTCGTGATTATCGGAGCGTGGATTGCGGCTAGTTCGTCACTCGGTAAGCAGTTTAACGAGCTTTCTGCACAGAAAGACGCAGAAGCTGCAGCAGAGAAAGAGCCCCTCCTTACAACGTAATAGGGCCCTTCTTTACAAAACTAAAAGCCTCATCCGTTACTGGATGAGGCTTTTTTTATTCTCTACCGCCCCCCCCCTGCGACGCAGCAGGACAAAAACAAAAAGAAAGAGGGAATAACAAGGATGGGCAGGATATACAGGATAAGAAAAAAAAGAATAATTAATTAAAACAACCTATTCTTTTCTTATCCTGTATATCGTGCCCATCCTTGTTATTTTCTCTTGCTTTTTTCGATGTCGGCAAAGAGCGGCTCTATAGCCCCCTCTTCATCACCAGGAATAACGCCTTCTGAAGATCTGGAGGACGCAGGACTCCTATGGCTCTTTTCCGACGACGCCTCCTCATCAGAAGAAGCTGGGACTGTTTCGCCGTCGCTGGGGCCTCCGGTGAGAGCCAGTACCGGCACCTTGCGTCTGAAGTAGAGGAGCTCGCCTGTTGTTTCAGCCGCCTTTTTAGCGGCGGCTTGGGTAACCGCTGTTATTGTGCTATCGTCGCAATGAAACCACTGATCACCCACTTTGACCTGAGCGGTGTAGTGCGCCTGCCGATGGTTATTGGTCATGGCAACAAGCTCATACTCACCCATTTCTTCGCCCGATGGCACCTTAAGAGTTAAATCATCAGGAAAAAGAAGCGGATTTTTATTCACAATAAGGCTGTCATTAGATTCATCCCGAATACGACGGCCCGCTTGAAGAAAGAGGCCGTCCTTTGGAAGCTCTTTAACACCTACTTTCTGACTGCTATGATTAAAGAAATTTGCTCGATACTCGCCTTGATCAGAAACGGTTACATAAATACCTTTTTCAGGGGGGAGAGGAGATTGCCACTCGGCAAAGCGCTGCTCAAGTGTTTCGCCCTCTTGTTTATTTGGCGGAACAAGTTTAAAAAACCAATCATGACCAGGAACTTTTTGAACCACCTGTCGATTTTCTGGTAATTGCGTTCTTCCCTGTAGCTCAAGATCACGGTTACTAGAATCAGCCAAACGCCCCCTAATTTTTTCTAGAAGATCAAGCTCATTCCGAGTAAGATCTTGATCATTGACAGGCTCTCCAACATTAAGGATTCGCTCTTGGGTGTAGTGAACAAGCGATGAATTAACACCCTGAAGTAGGCAGGCAAGAGCATCCGCTGAGTCCGCAAACCTGGAACCGGTAAACTGATCATTTTTTGACAGCTCATTGATTCTTGTGCGGAAACGTTTCGCGTGCTCCACCGGAAGAGTCTTTACCGCTTGTTTATGCTGATCGTAAGCAACTAAAATTTCGTTTACCTTTTCATCTTCCATTAACTCAACTAATCTGCGCAATTCTGGCACGTTAAAAAGAATTTGAAGAAGAGCGATGCCCCAGCAATTATTATTGCCGTTAGCCATGCCGACGGGCTGACCTGGAAGGGGCGAGCTTGTGAGAGTAGGAGTGGCTGGCGGGGTAACCTGCGTGGATTGTGTCTCTGTTTTTTTTGAAGTTGTGATTGCGCCTGCAAAGTAGAGGATAGCAAGGGTTACGGCAAGGAGCGCGATGAGCCAGAGGAAGTAGGTGGCAAGGATGATTGCCGCTGCAGCGATAGCTCCAAGTGCAACAAAGGTGATGAGTGTAACAATTTTATTTAAGGTGATAAGAAGGGCTACCTTACCCCCTAATTTAGAGAGGGCAGAGAAGGGTGCTATTATCACTTGCGTGAGACAGCATCTGCTGCTATTTGCGCTTGCCTCGATAGTTGCCATAATTATTTTCCTCTCTTGCTACAAAATTATAACACAAAAGCAAGTAAATTTACGAGTCCAGAGGGTATCTGAAATTTATTTTATTGGAAAGATCTGTCCATGGTGAAGAGGTTTTGCTTTTTTAGCCGCTTTAGACTAAATTGTATGAATTATAGGAGCGTGCATGTCCAATCAAAATTTTACTACCTATCCAGGTTATGAGTATGACCTCAAGTATATCCGCAATTTCTCTATCATCGCCCACATCGACCACGGAAAATCGACCCTTGCCGATGGACTGCTTGAACTGACAAACACCGTGAGCAAGCGCGACATGCAAGAGCAAATTCTAGATGACATGGACCAGGAGCGCGAGCGCGGCATCACCATTAAGGCCCACCCTGTCACCATGTACTATAAAGCCCATGATGGGCATGTCTACCAGATCAACTTCATCGACACCCCAGGCCATGTCGATTTCAACTACGAAGTATCGCGATCACTCTCGGCATGCGAGGGGGCTCTTCTTGTTGTGGATGCCGCACAAGGCGTTCAGGCGCAAAGTATAGCGAATGTCTACCTGGCCCTCGACCGCAACATGGAAATCTTGCCCGTTCTAAATAAAATTGACCTGCCTGCAGCAGATCCCGAAAATGTGCGCGCGCAGATTGAAGATGTCATTGGACTTGACTGCTCAGAAGCTGTTCTATGCTCGGCCAAAACGCGCCTTGGCGTTGATAAGGTGCTAGAAGAGATTGTCCGGAAATTTCCGCCACCTGCTGAAGAGGCCGAAAAAGAGAAACTATCGTCAATTGTCTTTGACGCTCACTACGACATTCACCGGGGCGTGCTTGTTTATATCCGCATTTTTTCAGGTGAGATCCGCAAAGGTGACAAGATCAAAATGATGGCGACAGACCAAGTTTTTGTCGTCTCTGAAGTCGGTATTTTCGCCCCAAACCAGAAGGTCGTACCCGTTTTACGTCCCGGCGAGGTCGGCTATTTCCTCGGCAACATCAGACGCACTGCGGATGTAAAAATTGGCGATACAATTACGGGCGAGAAAAACCCTTTAAGCGAGGCGCTACCCGGCTTTAAGCTAATTAAACCAGTTGTTTTTGCCGGAGTCTATCCGGTGGATACTGACGATTTGCAAAAACTAAAAGAGGGGTTCGAAAAGCTCGCACTGAATGACTCGGCCATGAGTGTCGAGCAAGAGAGCACCTCGGCCCTTGGCTTTGGCTTTCGCTGCGGCTTTTTGGGACTACTACACCTTGAAATTACTGTGGAGCGCTTACGGCGCGAATTTGACCTCGATATCATCACGACAGCGCCAAGTGTTGTCTACCAGTTTACTTTAACAAATGGGAAAGTAGTTTTGATCGACAATGTCGCCCACTATCCAGGTCCCTCGCAAATTTCCAAGGTCGAAGAGCCTTGGGCAACTGCACATCTGATGATTCCGGCTGAACATGTTGGAGGCCTTCTTGGCCTAATTCAAGAGAAGCGCGGAACAGTTGAGAAGACAGAATCAGTGACAGCGAGCCGCTTAATGATGACCTGCCGCTTCCCTATGAATGAAATCCTCACCGATTTCAGCGATAAATTGAAGTCGATTACACGCGGCTACGGCTCGTTTGACTACGAATTTGATGGGTATGAAAAAGGAGATATTATCAAGCTCGAAATTCTGGTCCATGAAGAGTCCGTCGACGCCTTTTCTTGCCTCATCCACAAGAGCAAAGCAGAGGCAAGAGGGCGCGAGCTGTGTAAACGCCTCTCAGAAGAAATTCCGCGCCACCAATTTAAAATTGCGCTGCAAGCAGCGATTGGCGGCAAAATTATTGCGCGCGAAACAATTAACGCGATGTCTAAAGATGTAACCGCTAAGTGCTATGGCGGCGACATCTCGCGCAAGCGCAAGCTATGGGACAAGCAGGCCAAGGGCAAGCTCAAAATGAAGCAGTTCGGCAAGGTCTCTATCCCGCCAAACACCTACCTGAGCCTCTTCCAAACCAGCACCGAAAAATAACGCGTGTTAGGTTGCCCAATGGGTGTGGAAGCGCTTAGAGCGCGGGGCGTCGATGCGCTGGTAGGTGTGGGCACCAAAGAAGTCGCGCAGCGCCGAAAGCAGGTTGGCCGGTAGATTCTCGCAGCAGTAGCCATCAAAAAAGGAGAGCGCGGAGGAAAAGGCTGGCAGCGGCGTGCCTGAGCTAATTCCTGCGATAAGAGTAGCTCGCAGTGCGGGAAGTGAAGCTTTCATTTTATCCTCAAAAAATGGCGCAAGAAGCAGGTTTTTAAGGGTGGGATTTGCTGTAAAAGCGGCGTGAATTTCGCCCAAAAATCGTGACCTGATAATGCACCCACCGCGCCACATCAGTGCGACATTTGCCAAATTTAGATTCCAATTCATCTGGCCACTTGCCGCAGCCATCAGCATAAACCCTTGCGCGTAGCTGATGATTTTTGCCGAGTAAAGGGCCTGACCCACCTGATTGCATGGGTGGCCTACTGAGAATGCGTTTGGGGAATATAATTTACTTGCAGCTACGCGCTCATCTTTAAGCGCTGATAGGGCACGCGCAAAGACAGCTTCGGAGATAAGCGTTGCCGGAATTCCGAGGTCAAGAGCATTGATGCACGTCCACTTACCCGTCCCCTTCTGCTCTGTTACATCTAGAATTTTTGGTAAAAGTGGCTGCCCATCTTGCTTCTGCCGCAAAACCTTTGCCGTAATTTCAATGAGGTAACTGTTTAAATCACCCTCATTCCAACCCTCGAAGATAGCTGCTAGCTCATCCATGGAACCGCGGAGCAGATGGTACGACTCGCAAATCAGCTGCATATCCCCATATTCAATCCCATTATGGACCATTTTGACGTAGTGGCCAGAGCCACCGCTGCCAACCCACTCGCAGCATGGCGATCCATCATCCGCTTTTGCTGCAATTTTTTGAAAAATCGGTTTAATCTCCTCCCAACCATCGAAGTGGCCTCCAGGCATAATCGATGGGCCATGGCGCGCCCCTTCCTCGCCGCCAGAAACCCCAGCGCCGATGAAGAGAATACCTTGAACCGCTAGCTCTCTGCACCGTCGCTCAGTGTCGGTATATAGACTGTTACCGCCATCGATGAGGACATCCCCTTTTTCCAGATAAGGCAGACACCCGGCAATCATCTCATCAACAGCAGCGCCTGCTTGCACCATCATCATCACCTTGCGCGGCGATTTTAACGCGGCAATAAAATCTGGAATGGTTTTTCCTGGGACAATCCGCGAGTCAAGACCCTGCGCTTTTGCCGGACCGGCAATAAAATCATCGATTTTTGAGGGTGTTCGGTTGTGTACCGCGACTGTAAACCCCTTTTCTGCCATGTTCAGCACAAGGTTTTGCCCCATGACAGCCAGTCCAATTAGCCCTATATCCGCCTGACCCATATTCCACCCCTCTTACATTTAACTTAAGATTACCTGCTTATCGTGCTTTTCTTCAATGGCATGATCTTGGTATGATGGTGGATGTTGTCCTCGTAGCTCAGCTGGATAGAGCGATCGCCTCCTAAGCGGTAGGTCGTGCGTTCGAATCGCACCGAGGACGCATTTTACTTATCGTCTTGAATATAACGGTGAATGCCACTGGCAATACCGGCAGCAATTTTTTCCAGGTAGGGCTGGTTTTTTAATTTGACGCTCTCGTCCTGGTTGGTGATAAAACCAGCCTCAACAAGCACAGAGGGGACCTCTGTTTCGCGAATAACATGAAAGGTCCCGCGCTTGACGCCGCGCGATTCAGCCCCCGTCTTTTCAAGCATACCACTCAAAATATCTGCCGCTAACTTTTTAGACTCGCACACCAGCTGCTTATCGCTCTTATTACAGTAGAAAATTTCTATTCCTTGAGCCTCTTTTGCCGGCGCTGAATTAAGGTGAATACTGATAAAAACCGCGTCTTTGTGGCGGTTGGCTATCGCAACACGGCGCTGCAGCGGCACATTATCATCGCGGTCGCGTGTAAAAATGACGCGGTAGCCAAGTGCATTCAGCTCTCTTTTTGTCAAAATTGCAATGGAAAGAGTCCTTTTTTTCTCGACAATACCAGAGGCCCTCGCCCCTTGATCTGTACCCCCGTGGCCCGCATCGATTATCACAACACGCTTTTGTGTTACCGGAAAGGTAACAAGTGATGACAATGGAGGGCTCTGCTTCGAGCTTCCGTGAGAACAGGAGCAGACAAAAAGCGAGATAAAGAGAATAAAGAAGTGCTGCATGGTGGGTGTAAAAATTACTCTTCTCACAAGACTATCGAGCTGAACTTTAATCGATCTCAACTTTGCGTTGCAACAACTTCTTTCACAATCAGTCTATCATCGAAGGGTAGAGAGGTCCTCGCAAAGGTCTGGATACGCTCGTGTCCCTTGCCGGCAATAAGCAGATGATCGCCCGGAGCTGCCGCTTGAACCGCCGTCCTAATTGCATCTGCACGGTCAAGAATAAGCGTATAATTTGACCCCTCAAATCCGGTAATGATCTCATTGCCTATCGCCTTCGGATCCTCACCTCGCGGATTGTCCGATGTGACAAAAGTAAAATCCGCATATTTACCCGCTACCCGTCCCATTTTAGCCCTTTTATCGCGGTCGCGATCGCCGCCGCAGCCAAAAACAAGCCAGAGTTTGCCTGTGCAAAATTCGCGCAAAGATTTGAGTGTCTTTTCAAGGGCATCTGGCGTGTGCGCGTAGTCGACATAAATGGATTTGCCCTGCTCATTTTCTACGCGCTCAAGCCTGCCATTCACACCTGGAAAATCTCGCATAATTGCTGCAATACGGCCAAGTGATTCCCCAAGAGCAAGGCCAGCGCCGATAACAGCAAGCGCATTTGAAACATTAAATCTACCGATAAGCGGCAAGTTAAACGGAAAGCTTTTACCTAGGTAATGGGCTGTAAAGGAGACGCCGCTTTCTGTGAAAAGAAGCTCATCTGCAAAGAGCTCTGCACCCTTTTCAAGTCCGTAGCGCATCACCTTTTCGCGGCAGACACTCGCCATTAAATCGGCCTTTGGATCGTCATTATTGATAATGGCTACCTTAGAAGCCTTTCCTGCTTTTCCGCCATTATCGCCTAGGTTTTTAAAAAACAAGGACTTAGCAAGCCCATACGCCTCCATGTTACCATGGTAGTCGAGGTGATCTTGGGAAAGATTTGTGAAAATAGCGATATCGAAATCGAGCGTTTTCGTCCTTCCTTGGGAAAGGCCGTGTGAAGAGACCTCCATCACAGCCGCAGAACATCCCACCTCCTTCATTTCGCGCAGTAAGCGGTAGGCTGTGTGAATATCAGGCGTTGTATTAAGCGATGGGTAGACCCTGTCGCCAACGAGCCACTCGACAGTGCCGATAAGCCCCGCCTTTTTACCGAGCCTGTCGAGCAAAAATTTCATTAAATAAGCGCATGTTGTCTTGCCGTTTGTTCCGGTAATTCCGACAAGCACCATCTGACTTGAAATATAGTCGTGATAAGCGGCCGAGAGCTCTGCCTCGATCTGCTCAGGATAGGGGTGGTAGAGCTGTGTCACACCGGTGAGTGAGGGATCGGGCAGATCAGTGAGAATCGCTGCAGCACCAGATCTGACAACATCATCGATAAATTTACCCCCATGGCTGCCGGTTCCGCGTCTGGCAATAAAGAGATTTCCGGGCGCAACCAGACGCGAATCTGAGCTAATCCCAGTAATAGAGATCAGCGGTGATCCAAAAACCACTTTGAGTGGCAAATCCTTAATAAGCCTCTTTAATTTCATCTAATCGTTCCACTTATGGTAGAGCTCTTCAAGCTCCTTAATTTCTTTTGCATAGTCAGCCTTGGCAGCTACCCTCCGCGGATCGTTTGCCGGATAGCCGTATGGATCGTCAGGTGGCAGCCCTAAATAGTCAAGCGTCTGCGTGGCAATTTCGCGGAAAACAGGTGCCGTACACTTGCCGCCGTGGTGGACCTTTCCAACCCCAGGAATATATCTCTTCTCTGGCTCATCAATTCCCACAACCAAAACAAAGCGCGGGTTTGATGCTGGAGCAATTCCGACAAAATCGGAAAAGTGAATATCTTTCGAATAGCGCCCACCAATTACTTTCTCGGCAGTTCCCGACTTACCCGCCTCGGTATAACCGTCAATATCTGCACCTGCTGCTGTTCCACCTGTTTTTGTCACAAATTTCATCGCCGCAAGGACACGCGCTGCAACAGACGGATCGAGGACTTGCGGAAAGCTTTTTACCCGCTCTTCAGTGGTATTGTCAAGCAATACCTGCACAGAGCCGTCGCGCTCTTTCTTAACAATTTTGCGCACAAGGGTTGGACTAACCATTTTTCCGCCATTGGCAATAGCGCAATAGGCTCTGGCCAGCTGCACGCCATTTACCTGTAAGTTGTGACCGAGAGCAAGGGTATACGGGGTGAGTGATGACCATTCAAGCGCCCCATTTGGATGCATTTTTCCCGGAGTCGGTAACATTCCGGGACTTTCAGAAGGCAGCTCAACACCACTCCTCTTGCCAAAGCAAAAGAGGCGCTCGAGCAGCTCCTTATACTCCTCGTTAGTGTGGGCCAAAAGAAGTTTTTCAACCGCCTTTGTAACATAGATATTCCCTGATTTTTGAATGCCCATATTCATATTCATGTAGCGGTAGTGGCGCAGATCTTTAATCGGTTTGCGCACACCACGCACATTTCCAGTGCTTGTTGGGACTTTCTCTTCCGGATCAAAGAAAGATTTCTTGCCCGCCTTAACATCTTCTAAATTGGCCTGTAAAATAGACGCAAGTACCAGCGGTTTCATTGTCGATCCGGGCTCAAAAGCATCTGTGACAGCTTTAACCGATGTCGTTTCAAGAAGCGTGGGGTCGCTAAAATAACGCTTGTAGTCGCGCGGGTCAAAAAATGGGTATTGAGCCAGTGCAAGCACCTCGCCGGTGTAAGGATCGAGCATCAGAGCAAAGCCCCCCTTAGCACCTGAGCGCTTCACAGCCTTTTCAATTTCAGCCTCAGCGATAGCCTGAATGTGATGGTTAATTGTCAAATAGACATCGGCTCCATCGACAGGAGCTAGGGTGATTTCGCCTGTGTCAAGCGGATGACGTGGAGAGCGCATAATTAGGCGCTTACCGATACTTCCGCGCAGATATTTGTTTAAGACAAGTTCAAGGCCACCCGTCGGAATGTGGCCACCTTTCTCGTCCTTATCGTCGCGCACAGTCTGCAGCAACTGGCCAAGCATCTTTCCAAATGGGTAGGAGCGCTTATAATCCTGAACAAAAAATAGAGCGTTGCGCGGCAACTTATGTTTTTTTGCAAATGGCTGCCACCACTGCAAAAGCTCACTCTTGCTGTCCGGATCAAGCCAGCTCGCGAGTTTGCGCGAACGACTAGCCCGCATAAAATGGGTGGGCAGCTTCGCGACCTCCTCCTTATCTGTAAGAATGTGAGAGATCCTCTCAATCATCTCGCCGCGTAGCGCCTCTGGGAGTGCTTTAGGATCGATATAGAGGTGAAATTTGGGTACGTCGATAACAAAGGGCTGAGGCTCTTCAGGATGGCCCTGTCTAACTGTTGTATTTGAGAAAAATCGACCCCGCTGAAATGGCTCTTTAATGACCATCTGGTGCTGCCGCGCTGCCGCTGCAACCCACTTACTCTCCTGAACAATTTGGATGCGATAAAATTGAGCAGTGAGCAGTGCAAAAAGGGTAAATAGCGCCAGTGCCACGTAGACAAGACGCCCATGATCTCCAGAATTTGGGAGATCGCGCAAAGGCCTTTTCTCTTTCATTAGCGACCAGAACCTAAAGCCACTGTCGACTTAATTTTATGAACAGGAGGGATCTGTGATGAAGTAGTGGCAATTGTCGCCTCACGCAGGGCCTCTCCTTCGGGAGCAACCAAAACCTCACCGATACGCGGATATTTTAAATGCGAGAACTCTTTTCCGCGCGCTAAACCCATCAAGTGTTGCGGACTATTAAATTGCTTAATTTCATAGAGAAATCGGGTGTTTTCCTCGCGCAGGCTCTCCACTTTTTTTGCAAGTTCGGGCAACTTAATACGCAAGCGCGTCAGCTCATTCTGCTTTTCGATGCTCCCGTAAAGACAAAAGAGGGCAACCGATAGGCAAACCGCTACTTTTGTTAAAAATTCTACTTTCATTTCTTTTTAACTTCTATTATCTATTCAATTTTTCTTCGCAAAGCGCATCTTAGCACTTCTACTTCTCTTGTTTTTTCTGCACTCAGCGGGTGTTGGCACCCACGGTTTTTTATTGATCAGCGAGAGGTTTGCAACTACATCCTTTTTCTTCTCCTCCGAGCTGCGGTAGCTAAGTGTGCGAAAAAGCTCCTTCACAATCCGATCTTCCAAACTATGGAAGGTAATCACCCCAATCACGCCACCGGCGGTTAGCTTGTCAATCGCGCTTTCAACGCCCCGCTTCACCTGACCAAGTTCATCATTGACCTCGATTCTAAGTGCCTGAAAGGTCTGCGTTGCCGGGTGGATTTTTCCCCTTCCGCGCCCTCCGACAATAATTTCAGCTAGCTCAAGCGTTCTCTCAATCTTCTTATTCGCCCTCGCCCTCACAATCGAATCGACAATGCCGCGCGAGTGGCGCTCCTCGCCATACTCCCATAAGATCTGCTCTAACGCTTCCCGCGAATAGGTATTCACGACACTTGCCGCCGTCAATTCTTGGCTTTTATCCATTCTCATATCGAGTGGACCATCGCGCATGAAACTAAACCCCTTTTCGGCCGTGTCGAGCTGCATCGATGAGACCCCGAGGTCAAAAAAAGCCCCGTCAATTCGCTCAATACCAATCTCTTCCAAATGGGCGGCCAAATCGGCAAACCCGCCATGAACAAGAACTAGCTTATCTTTCCATTTCTCAAGCCGCTTCCCCGCTTTTTTCAGCGCCTCGACATCTCTGTCACAGCCAATATAGCGCTCAATTTCTGGGTGAGCCTCTAGCAGCATCTCCGCGTGGCCACCAAGACCTAGCGTCCCATCAAAAAAGACTTTCAATTGCACATCTGCAAAACCGGCCAGAAACTCTGTGCCCATCACCGAGTAGTGGATAGCTTTATTATCCTCTTGCACTTATGCCATCGCTATTAGCTCTTTCAAAAAGTGCGTGAACAGAATCACTCACAGCTGTTCCGCCAGATTTTCCAGCAGCGGCCTCCTCAAAAAGGGATTCCATGGCGCCACTCCCCTTCAAAAATTCACTTGCGCGGGCCGCATAAGCTGCTGCCGGCCAAATTTCGACGCGATTCATCACCCCAGCGACAACCAGCTCCGAACCCGCATCTTCTGGGAGGCCAATGGCCTTGCGCAACAAGGCCGGAATCTGTACGCGCCCTTTTTCATCGCAAGTAGCGGTGTGGAGGGTCGAGAAAAAGAGGGTAAAAAAGCTCTGGTAACGCGCGAGATGCTCCTTGCCACGAAAACTCTCGACAAGTTTCTCCATTTCGCTCATCGGATAAATAGCGAGAGACCCCCCAAAACCAAGCGCTAAGGCAAACTCGAGCTTTCCATTTTCGATAAGGCCAAATCGCATCTCTTGCGGAATAACAAAACGGCCGCTAGCGTCCGCCTTTACCTGCTCGGAACCTCGAAAGAAGAAACGTCCCATTTTGTGTGCCACTTACCTATTCCCATCTAATCCCATAAATTAGCAGCAAAAAGGGGAAACTCGCAACCCCTTTCCATCTACAGCACAGATAGCACAGGGTAAAACAAAGCCCAACAAACTAACCATCAACAACTTGCGCAGATTTAACTTTTTTGGGATTCACTGGGAGCAAGATTGCAAGATCCGCAAAGGGATAAGAAAAGCAAGAAAGCAAGAGAAATTGGCACGGATAACAGGATATTCAGGATAAGTAAGAGGATAAGAAAGAAAAAAATAATTAATTAATTTTAAAGGCCTATTCATTTCTAAGCTCTGAGCTAATGCAGAGAGGAATGCCACTCCGGAGGAGCGGGATTTCGCTCCTTAGCGAAATCCGAGGAACAAATGAAAAAAACATGTTTTTTCATTTATCCTCCCCCTTATCCATTCTTTCTTATCCTGAATATCCTGTCATCCTGCCAATTTCTCTTGCTTTCTTGCTTTTCTTATCCCTTTGCGGATCCTG